>JASHUY010000170.1 GCA_030039755.1 Acidimicrobiales bacterium | reverse complement strand
CCGCACGCCGTCGAGCAGTACACGAAGGACATGGTCTCCGCGGTCGATCTCTCGGCCGCCCGCTCGGCCAACATGAAGCTCGTCTTGGACCTCTCCTACGGCTCGGCGAGCTTCGTCATGCCGAACCTGCTCGCGAAGCTCGACGCCGACGTGCTCGTGGTGAACCCCTACGCGCACACGACGTGGATGATGTCCGTCGACCTGAACGTGCACGCCCGCCAGGTCGCCGACCTCGTACGCGCGTCGGGCGCGCAACTTGGCGCAGTCGTCGACGCCGACGGCGAGCGGATCGTCGTCATCGACGACGCAGGGACGGTGCTCACCGACGACCAGGCGCTGCTCGCGCTGTTGCAGCTCGTCGTCGAGACGCGCCGGGACATCGCGGTCGCGTTGCCGGTCGGCGTCAGCCGCTGGGCGGAGCGGATCTGCGCCGAGGCCGGCGTCCCGATCGTCTTCACGAAGATGTCCTCCGCCAACGTGCTGGAGATGGCCGCGTCGGGGGAGGTCGCCTTCGCGGCCAACCTGTCGGGCGCCTTCGTCTGGCCCGAGATCCTCCCGGCGTTCGACGCGGCGGCGACCTTGGTGGAGCTCGTGTCGATGCTGTCGCTGACGAGCCAGCCGCTCTCCAAGATCGTGGACGACCTGCCGAGGGTGTTCATCACGCACGAGGCGGTCACCACCCCCTGGGAGCAGAAGGGGATGGTCATGCGCACCCTGGTCGAGCAGCTCGACGGGCAGGACCTCGTGCTGGTCGACGGCGTGAAAGTGCCGGCCGAGGACGGCTGGGCCCTGATCCTTCCCGACCCCGACGACCCCGTCACCCACGTGTGGGCCGAGGGGCCGAGCGAGGCGAGGGCGAGGGCCCGCGCCCAGCAGTATGCGGTGCGGCTCCGGCAGCTGCTCAGGTCCGGATGATCGGGAGGATAGGTTTTCCCCGTGCTCGTTCCTGACGACCTGCGGTACTCGACCGACCACGAGTGGGCCCGTGCCGGCGATGGGCGCGTACGGGTCGGGATCACCGACTACGCGCAGGACGCGTTGGGCGACGTCGTGTTCGTCGCCCTCCCGCAAGTCGGGAAGGCCCTGGAGGCCGGGGACGTCCTCGGCGAGGTCGAGTCGACGAAGTCCGTCTCGGAGCTCTACGCACCCGTCGCGGGAACGGTCGTCGCGGTGAACGACACGCTCGCGGACTCGCCCGAGAAGCTCAACCGCGAGCCGTACGGGGGCGGATGGATCTGCGAGATCGAGGTCTCCGGTCCCGGCGCCCTGGACGGACTGCTCGACGCCGACGGATACCGCCAGCTCACCGAAGGCTGACAGCTCCCGAACGGGCGTCGCACCGGACGCGCCGCGGCGGTCTCGGTGCCGGTTGCCCTCGGAAGACCTGCCTCGGAGCGGCTACCGTGGTGTGCGTGTTCTGCCGCAACTGTGGGCACCGGAACCCCGACGACGGCAACTTCTGCTCCTCGTGCGGTGTCGCGCTCCCGACCGAACGATCGGAGACGACCGTGGTGTTCGTCCCGGGCGACGACCACGGCGAGAGCGCCGACGAAGAGCCCACGGTCACCCACGTCGAGGTGCCGCACGGCACGCCGGCGCTCGTCGTCAAGCGTGGACCGACCGTCGGGTCGCGCTACCTGCTCAAGTCGCAGGTGACGCGCGCGGGACGGCATCCCGAAAGTGACATCTTCCTCGACGACATCACCGTGTCGCGCCGTCACGCCGAGTTCACCCGCAGTGCAAACGGTAGGATGACGGTGAAGGACGTCGGCTCGTTGAACGGTACGTACGTGAACCGTGAGCGGATCGAAGAGCACGTGCTCGTGGCGGGTGACGAGGTGCAGATCGGGAAGTTCAAGCTCGTCTACCTGGTCGCAGGCGACGAGTGAGCGACAAGGCGGGGGGGAGGGCGCCCGTATGGTGGCGCGGGGGATGAGCACCAGGTCGTACCTCTCGATCGGGGATGTGCTGAGCCTGCTTCGAGAAGAGTTCCCGGACGTCACGATCTCGAAGATCCGGTTCCTCGAGAGCCAGGGCCTGGTGGACCCGGAGCGGTCACCCTCGGGCTACCGCAAGTTCTACGACGAGGACGTCGCCCGCCTCCGCTGGGTGCTCCGCAAGCAGCGCGACCAGTTCCTCCCCCTGAAGGTCATCCGTGACCGTCTGGCGGCGGCCGGCAACGGCGTGCCGCCGGACGACGAGCCGGTCGCGAACGGCGAACCCGGCTGGCACGCCGACCCGGAGCCGGCGGAGGCGTCGGTGCCGCTGCGCGAGGAGGCCCACGCCGTGGTCGGCGCAGGGAGGGTCCGAAACGGAGCGGCCGAGGCGGTGGAGGTGGCGGCATGGCCGGCACGCGCCCGCGGGGACGACCCCGGCGACCCGGACGACCCCTACGACGACGCCGACGCCGACGCCGCCGCCGACGACGACGAGAAGCTCGAGGGAGTCCGACCCGCGTCGGCGATGGCTGTCGCACCCAGGGTTGCACCGCCCGGTGCGGGGCTGCGGGGGACGTCGCGTCCCGCGGCAGAGGTCGCGACGGTGGGCACCGGCGTGCCCGAGCGCAGGGCGGGGATGGCCGCCGCGTCCTCGTCGACGCCGTCCGACAGGCCGCATCCCGAGCGGTCGGCCGCGCCTCGCGCAGAACCGGCCGGCGCGGCGGTGACGGCGGGCGCAGCCGGCTCCGGTGGCCTGACCGGGGGCGTCGCGGCCGGCGTGCTCTCGCCGTCCGTGTCCGGTGTGAGCCTCACGCTTGCAGAGCTCTGCGCCGCGACCGGGCTCACCCCGGATGTGGTCGCGTCGCTCCAGGGCCTCGGGATCCTGGCGCCGATGTCCATCGCGGGCGGGACGTTCTACGACGAAGAGGCGTTGACGGTCGGCAAGCTGGTGGTCGAGTTCGGGCGTTACGGCGTCGAGCCGCGGCACCTCCGGATGTACCGGAACGCGGCGGACCGCGAAGTCGGCCTCGTCGAGCAGGTGATCACGCCGCTCCTGCGGCAGCGCAACCCCGAGGCGCGCCAGCGTGCCGTCGACGCAGCCGCGGACCTCGCCCGCCTGGGCCAGAGCATGCGCGCCTCGCTCGTTCGTTCCGAGCTTCGACGGCAGCTCGGCGTCTGATCCGCTCGCTGCACGCCGCCCCTGGGGCCACGCTACATTGCTCCCATGGTCGAAGTACGCCTGAGGGCCGTCCGGGTCGACCTCCAGTCGAACACCCCGGTGCTCTTGCTCCAGGAGACCGAGGGCGAAGGGCGCACGTTGCCGATCTTCATCGGGACTCCCGAGGCCGCCGCGATCGCGTATGCGCTGCAAGGAGTCGCGATGCCCAGACCGATGACGCACGACCTCATCCGTGACCTGCTCACCTCGCTCGAGGTCTCGGTCGAGCGGATCGTCATCACCGAGCTGCGCTCGTCGACCTACTTCGCCGAGCTGCAACTGCGTCGCGGGGGAGAGCGGTCGGTGGTCTCGAGCCGACCTTCCGACGCGGTCGCGGTCGCGGTGCGCACCGGCAGCCCGCTCTACGTGGCGGACGACCTGATGGACTCGGAGGGCATCTTGCTCGCGATCGAGCCGTCGGACGACGACGAAGACGAGAGCCCTGACGAGCTCGTCGGGCAGTTCCGCCAGTTCCTCGACTCGATCAAGCCGGAGGACTTCAGCGGCTGAGCCCCGACGCGCGCGCCGCGGTCAGCGCGTCGCCGGTCGTACGAGCACCCGGCCACGGACGCGTGCGGCGAGCATGTCGTCGAGCACACCCCGCAGGTCGTGCAGCCCGACCTCTTTCGCGACCGTCGCGTCGACCGCGGGACCGGGGAGCATCTCGTCGATCGTCGCCCAGACGCGCCGGCGTTCGTCGATCGGCGTCTGCACGGAGTCGACGCCGAGCAGCGACACGCCTCGGACGATGAAGGGGTAGACGGTCGTCTCGAGGGCCGGACCGGCGGTGAGCCCGCTCGCCGCCACCGCGCCGCCGTAGCGGAGCGAGCGCAGCACCGCCGCGAGCGTGTCGCCGCCCACGCAGTCGACCGCCCCGGCCCAGCGCTCGCCCGCCAGCACCCGACCCGCGTCGGCGACGCCGTCGCGACCGACCACCTCCGACGCGCCCAGCTCGCGCAGGTAGTCGTGCTCCCCCTCCTTGCCGGTGCTCGCGACGACCTCGTAGCCCTGGTGGGCGAGCGCGGCCACCGCCATGCTGCCGACCCCTCCGGACGCGCCGGTGACCAGCACCTGTCCGTCGCCCGGCCGCACCCCCGCACGGTCGAGCCTGTCCACCGAGAGCACCGCCGTGAACCCCGCGGTCCCGATCGCCGCGGCGCGCCGGGTGGTGAGGCCGTCGGGCAGCGGGACCACCCAGGAGGCCGGCACGCGCGCCTTCGTGGCGAAGCCCCCGTGCTGCGCGACGCCGAGGTCGTAGCCGTGGACGACCACCGGGGTGCCCGGAGGGAGGGCCGGGTCGGTGCTCTCGAGCACACGGCCTGCGAGGTCGATCCCGGGGACGAGGGGGGACCGGCGCGCCACCCGGTTGCCCGGGAGCGTCACCATGGCGTCCTTGTAGTTGACCGCGGACCACTGCACCTCGACGAGCACGTCCCCGTCGGGAAGCTCGGCGTCGTCCAGCTCCTCCACGGCGGTCTTCACGGAGTCGTCGGCCCGGGTGGCGACAAGGGCGAGGATCGGCATGGCGCCACTGTAGGGGGCCGCGCCGGGTGACGGTCGGGTAACGTTCCTCGTGGTGGGCACTTCCCTCGCCCCCTCGCCACGTCGATGCCGCGACGCCACCGCACCGGGAAGGTCGTCGCCGCGCTCGGTAGGACGACGCGCACGGTGAACCGCACCGTGGCGCGGACGAGGCGCGCCGTGACGTCGATCATGACCGCGTGGGGTCCCGAAGGCGGGGACGCGGTCCTGTACGGCCTGGCAGTCCTGTTCGCGCTGCTGACGGGGCTGCTCGCGGGTCTTCCCGCGTATCGCGTGTGGGCATGGATCGTGATCGGGCCGTACGCCCTCGCCGCGCTCGTCTCCGCCTACGTCGGGCGTCGGCGTGCGAAGTCGGGGCCCGCCGGCGCTCGAGGCTCGCAGTGGGGGCCGGCCCGCGTCTGGGTCCTCCTCTTCCTGCTCCTCGGCGCGACGCTGGCACCGCTCGCCGCCGAGGTCTCGTTGCGCAACGACGGGCCGACGACGTCCCACGTGCAGCCCGAGGTCCTCGTCATCGCGCAAGCGGGGGAGCTGCTCTCCAAGGGAAAGGACGTCTACCAGGCGACCGTGCGCGACGGCGTGGTGCACCCGGCCGTGCACGGCGAGCCGAGCTTCGAGTCGTTCTTCCCCTACCTCCCGCTCATGGCGGTGTTCGGGCTGCCGAAGATCGGGAAGGGCCCGGTACGCGTGACAGACACCCGCGTGCTCTTCAGCATCGTCACCCTCATCGTCGTGGGCGCGGCGCTGCTCCTCCTGCGGGCCCCGCGAGATCGCAAGATCCGCGCGTTGCAGTTCCTCACGGTGCTCCCGACGGCGGCCCTCCCGCTTGCGACCGGTGGCGACGACATGCCGATCGTCGCATTCTTGTTGCTCGCCATGGTCCTCGCGCAACGACGCCGGCCGGGCTGGAGCGGGATCGTGCTCGGCGTGGTCTCGGCGATGAAGTTCACCGCGTGGCCGCTCGCCGCGCTCGCGCTCTTCGCCGCGCGCGACGCCAACGGTCGGCGCGCCCCCGGCCGGATGCTGCTCGGGATGATCGCCGTCGCGGGGCCGGTCGTCGCGCCGTTCGCCGCGTCGAACGCGCGTGCGTTCTTCGACAACGTGATCCTCTTCCCGCTCGGGATCTCCGGGGTCCCCTCGCCTGCTGCGAGCAACCTCCCCGGCCACGTGGTGGTCACCGAGCTCCCGTGGCTGCACACGGCGTTCCCCCTCGCGGTGGCTGCGATCGGCGGCACGCTGCTCCTCCGGCGTCTGTGGCGCCACCCTCCTCGCACCCCCGCGGAGGTCGTGACGTTGGCGGGGTGGGTGATGCTCGTCGCGATCGTGTTCGCGCCTGCGACGCGCGTCGGGTACCTGCTGTACCCGATCGACTTCTTCGCCTGGGGACTGATGCTCTCGGCCGCCGATCGCACGGGTGCCGAGGAGATCGGGATCGACGTCGACGCAGGCCTGCTGGGGCCCGCGCACCCTCAGGTGGCGTCGGGCATCTCGTAGAGCTCGAGCTCGAAGCGGGTCACGTCCGCGCCCGCGCGGCCGAAGGTCGTCGGGTACACCACGACACCTGCTTCCCAGTACCAGCCGTCGGTGCTCGCGCGTTGCGCGAGGACCTCGGTCGCGCGCGGGTCGTCGTGAGCCGCGCCGACGCCCACGATCGACCAGCCGTGCGCGTGGAGCTCGGTGTGGAAGAAGTCGACGAGCGTCGCCTGCGCGGCGTCGAGACGGAACGACATGTCAGCTGCGTACTGTGTCGACCCGCTCCAGGGCGTGCGGGAGACCTCGTGCGCACCCTTCGGGAGCACGAGGGCGTCGAGGACGTCCGCCGGCGGTGTCCCGAGGATCTCGATCGCGTGCAGGGTCCCGGTGGCCGGCTCCGCCACGAGGCCGGTGCCCTTGACCGCGGCGGCCTTCGGCGCCTTCGGGGTCGGGTTGTTCGTCAGGGCGGACGCGACCCCGAAGACGAGGATCACCACCAGCGCGATCCCGACGACGATCAGGGCCGGACGGATGCTCGGTCCGGCCGTGCGGGACGGCGGAGC
>JASHUY010000169.1 GCA_030039755.1 Acidimicrobiales bacterium | reverse complement strand
GGTTTGCAGGGATCGGCACGGACCGCTGGGCGGACACCGAGAAGGCGTACGAGCTCGGCGCCGACCGCCACCGCGTGCTCGAGCGACTGGCCCAGCTCGTGATCGCTGACCGTGACTGACTGAACCGTGACTGACTGACTGGGAGGACCCGGCGAGAGTGGTTGCTCACGACGACCGCGACAAGAGCGACGACCTCTTCCGTCTGCTCGCCGACCCCACGCGCCGGCGCGTCCTCGACTTCCTGGCGACGCGCGGCGAGTTGACGGTCGGCGAGCTCGCCGCCCAGTTCCCCGGACTCGTGTCGTCGGGGATCTCCAAGCACCTCATGGCTCTTCGCGCGGCAGGACTGGTGCAAGCCACGCGCGACGGGCGTACGCGCCGTTACCGCTTGGACGCGGACGCGCTCGGCGCCGCACTTGCCCCGTGGCTCGCCACCTACGAGCGGTACTGGTCCGATGCCCTCGAACGGTTGCGCGACCTCGCCGAGAACTTCGAGCCTCCGTCGTAGATACGCACACTCGAAGACTCGGGCCGGAGCTTCATCGGGCGTTGCGCCGCCGCGCCGCCTCGGTCTCGATAGCCCGGTCGACCGCCTCGGCCAGGCGTCGCACCGCTTCCTCCGGTGAGCACAGATGGGTCGGGATCGTGAGATCGGCCCTGGTGGGAACCTCGTAGGGGTCGTTCACACCGGTGACCATCTCCAGCTCACCTCTGTGCGCCCTCAGATAGAGGTCCTTCGTATCGCGTGATTCGCAGATCTCGAGAGGTGCCGACACGAAGACTTCGAAGAAGGGCACGCCGGCGCGAACGTGCCGCTCACGCACGGCGGCACGGGCAGCGGCATACGGGCTCACGAGGGACGCGATCACGACCTCTCCCGTGGTTGCCAGAAGCAACGCCACCTCACCTGCGCGGCGGACGCTCTCGCACCGGTCCTCCTTGCTGAAGCCGAGGTCGGAGTTGACACCCCGACGAAGAGCGTCGCCGTCCAGGACGTACGCGCGCACCCCGCGCTCCGCGTAGTGGCGTGCCAGGCCCGACGACGTGGTCGTCTTGCCGGCGGCCGGGAGGCCCGTGAGCCAGACCGTGATCCCCAGCTGCAGATCCGAGACGGCCGGGTGGCGCGACAGTTGGTTCAACTCAGGGTCCTCTTCTTCTCGGCAGCGCGTTCTTCTCGGCAGCGCGGGTACAGGCGACGCACAGTACCGCGCGCTGCGGGGAGGCTCGCACGAAATTTAGCTTTCTCTAAGGCTCCTTTTAGCCTTCTCCCATATGGCCCCCAGCGGGGAAGTGGAAGCTACAGCCACCGAACCTCGCTGATCGGAGGAGAGCAACGCTCGTTCGCTGGCAAGTGCAGATGGACGGGAGAACTCATGCTTGAACACCGGATCGAGAGCGACCGTCGCTCTGATGACGTTGACGCGGTCGGCTCGAGCCATTTCCGCGCCGCAATTCTGCCCGCCGAAGCAGAGCCTCGAGTGGCGGTGCTGATTCCCTGCCGGGACGAAGAGGCGACCATCGGCTCGGTCGTGGAGGGGTTCGCCGAGGTGTTGCCTCACGCAGCGATCTACGCCTTCGACAATGACTCGTACGACGCGAGCGCCGAGCGCGCAGCTGCAGCCGGGGCGATCGTGCGCAACGTGTCACGACCCGGCAAGGGGAACGTGGTGCGACGCATGTTCTCGGACGTGGACGCGGATTGTTACATCCTCGTCGACGGCGACGGCACCTACGATCCGGCGATAGCACCTCAGGTGGTCGCCATGTTGCGCGACGGCCACGACCTCGTCAACGTCGCGCGCATTCCTGTCGACCACGAGTCGTTCCGGTCGGGTCACGCTCTCGGGAACAGGGTGCTCGGAACCCTCCTGAAGCAGCTCCTGGGGTTGACGCTCGACGACGTGCTTTCTGGCTACAAGGGATGTTCTCGTCGACTGGTCAAGTCGTTCCCCGTCGTGTCCGAAGGTTTCGAGATCGAGACCGAGCTCGCCATTCACGCCCTGCAGCTCGGTGTGAGCGTCTGCGAGCTCGAAGCCCCCTACCGGCCGCGGCCACCAGGCTCGACGAGCAAGCTCGGCACGTGGAGCGACGGGGTGAGAATCCTCAGGGCGATCCTGGGGCTCATGCGTCACGGCCGACCAATGGCGTTCTTCGGTGCGATCGGATTCGCGTTCGGCATCACGGGGATGGTCCTGGGCGTCCCGGTTCTCACGGGCTTCATCCATACCCGCCGGGTACCGCGGTTCCCAACCGCAATTCTTGCCACCGGGTTGGAGATCCTCGCAGCCCAGTCGTTCGCCACGGGGCTCGCCCTGGACACGGTCAGCCGAGCTCGGCGAGAGCACAGGATGCTGGCATTCCTCGCCGTGCCCGACGGGTTCGCCGGTCGTCGAGAGGGTGACCCCCCCGCGGCCCAGGGGCAGCGGTAACCAGTGGCCTTGCCCGACTTCTTCGTCATCGGCGCACCCAAAGCCGGTACCACGGCGCTGCACGTGGCGCTCGCACGTCATCCCGGGCTCTTCCTCTCGCCTGTCAAGGAGCCGAAGTTCTTCCTGACCGACGGACCGCCACGAACGAAGGCGGGCCCGGGCGCCGAGCACTCCAACAGCACCTATGTCTGGCGCCGGGAACAGTACGAGCAGCTCTTCGCCGGAGCCGCGCCCGGCGCCCTGCGCGGCGAGTCCACCACGCTGTACCTCTCGGACATGGAGGCCCACCGCCGCCTCCACGACCTCGTCCCCTCTGCGCGCCTCATCGCCGTGCTGCGGGACCCGGTCGACCGTGCGCACTCCAACTGGACGCACAACCGTTCGGTGGGCCTGGAACGTGAGCGCGACTTCCTGGCCGCCTGCGCGCTGGAGGAGGAGCGGCACCGACTGGGGTGGTCTCCCATGTGGTCCTACCTGCGCCTCGGCCGCTACGGAGAGCAGATCCAGAGCCTGCTGCGCTACTTCCCGATGGAGCAGTTGCTGCTGCTCCGCTACAGCGACTTGTGCGATGAGCCGGAGCGGTCCGTGGAACGCGTCTGCGAGTTCCTCGACGTCGATCGTGACCTCGTGCGCGCACTCCCGGCGGCGAACGTCACCGCCGACGTCTCCGATTCACCGCTCAACGAGACGTTGCGGCGCGTGATGCGTCGAGGTGCCTCCCTGGCGTACAAGCTCCCAGGCCGCGCGCCGGAGGCGATCGGAAGGTACGTCGGCACGCCCACGCTGCGGCTCCTTCACCGCAAGCAGAAGACGCGCCGGGCTGTGACTCCGGAAGAACGGCGGGCCTTGATCCCGGAATTCACCAGTGACATCGGATTGCTCCAAGGTCTGACGGGCCTGTCGTTCACCGATTGGCTCGATCCCGACACCTCTTCGGCGCGACTGGAACCGCACGGCCACGTCCAGGTCGGCGCCACGTTCGACAGCATCGACCGGCCGGTTGTCGACAAGGTTCGTTAGGACACCCGCAACTGGCCTGTAGCGACGTCGACCGACGTTTCGGTGCGAGGTCTCAAGGATCCGTCGACGTATCTCGTCGGAATGTCGATAACCGCGCCTTCAGCGGACGGCGTGTGACTGAGACCCCGGGCTACTAGCTCACGAAGGTACGCGCTTACGGGTAGCCCACGTTCCCTGGCATTGGCGCGCACCTGATTCATCATCGATGCGGGCAGACGGACAGAGACGACTGACTCGACCTTTTCAGCGGGCGGAATTTCGGAAGGATCGCCCCACTCACTTTCCTCGTCGGCAAGCTCGTCCCAGTTGCGGTCGTCGGTCATTCAGTGACCTCCTGAGTCTCGCGGGTCCCGTAGTACGCGGCACGCTGCCAGGCTCGCCTGGCCGGATGGGCGGTCCTCGGACGCCAGGTCCCCATTGGCCCGATCGGATCGGCAGGCACAGCAAGGAGTCTGCCCTTGTCGTCGACTCCTAGGAAGAGCACAGCGGCGGCTCCCCTGTTCGCGGTCTCACGTCGTGCGAACGAGCAGCACGGCGTGTCGTCAGTCCGCGGTCGTGGCCGTCGACGGCACAGAGCTGCCGGCGTCCTCGCGGACGGACTTCGCGTTCATGAATTCCTTGATCCCCATCTCGCTCAGCTCTCGGCCGTAGCCGGAACGCCTGATGCCGCCGAAGGGCAGCTCCGGGGAGGACGCGACCATCGTGTTGACGAACACCTGGCCCGCTTCCATCCCGGCAACGAGGCGGCGGCGCTCCTCGGCGTCGTGCGTCCAGATGCTCGAGCCGAGGCCGTACTGCGTACGGTTCGCGACGCGGATCGCCTCATCGAGGTCCGTGTACCGCTCGACCGTTGCGACCGGGCCGAAGACCTCCTCTCGCAGGACGCGCATCTCGGTCGTGACGTCGAGCAGCACCGTCGGTTCGTAGAACCACCCGGGGCCGTCGACCGACGAGCCGCCGCACGCCGCCGTTGCGCCCTTGTCGCGGGCGTCGTCGACCTGACCCACGATCTCGCTGCGCTGCGCCTCGGTGACGAGCGGGCCCACCTCGGTGGAGGGGTCCATCGGGTCGCCGACCCGCAGCGCTGCCATCCCCGCCACGAACCGGTCCACCCACTCGTCGTAGATCCCGGAGTCCACGATGAACCGCTTGGCCGCGATGCACGACTGCCCGTTGTTCTGCACCCGGGCGGTCACCGCGACGGCGGCCGAACGCTCGACGTCCGCGGTCTTCGTCACGACGAAGGGGTCCGAACCGCCGAGCTCGAGCACGCACTTCTTGAGCACGCGCCCCGCGGTCTCGGCCACGGCGGCGCCGGCCCGCTCGCTCCCGGTGAGGGTGACCGCGACGATCCGCTCGTCCTCGATCACCGGTGCAACGTCGGCGGAGGAGATGAGCAACGTCGCGAACGCGCCCTCGGGGTAGCCGGCTCGCCGGAACAGCTCCTCGATGTAGAGCGCCGATTGCGGCACGTTCGCCGCGTGCTTGAGCACGCCGACGTTGCCGGCCATGAGGCCGGGGCCGGCGAACCGCATCACCTGCCAGAGCGGGAAGTTCCACGGCATGATCGCGAGGACCGGGCCCAGCGGGTCGAACCGCACGTAGCTGTGGTCGTCGATCCGCACGTCGGCGAGCAGCCGCTCGGCGTTCTCGGCGAACCACCGCAGCCCGAGCGCGCACTTGGCGACCTCTGCCCTGGCCGAAGCGAACGTCTTGCCCATCTCCGTGGTGAGAATGCGCGCCACGTCGGGCACCTCCCCGTCGAGCAGGTCGGCCGCGGAGCGCATCAAGCGGGCGCGCTCCCCGAAGGCCATCTTGCGCATCGTCTCGAACCCGGTCACCGACCGGGTGAGCTTGGCTTCGACCTCGTCGGGGGTGTGGGCGTCGAAGATCTTCTCCACCTCACCCGTGGCCGGGTTCGTCGTCGCAAAAGTCATGGGGAGATTCTGCCGTGACGGGAGCTACTCTGCGCCACGTGGACCCGGCCGGGCTGGAGGGGCGCTCTGGCGCGGCGGAAGCCGCTGACGCGGCGGTGGAGATCGCGAAGGCCCTCGTCCGGGACGCCCGACGAGTGGTCGTCCTCACCGGCGCGGGGGTCTCCACCGGATCGGGCATCCCCGACTTCCGCGGCCCGCAGGGCGTGTGGACCAAGGACCCCGCCGCGGAGCGGCTCTCGACCTTGCGCGCCTACATGGACGACCCCGAGGTCAGACGCCGCGCGTGGCAGGGGCGGCTGCACTCCCCCGTCTGGACGGCGAAGCCCTCGCCGGGACATCTGGCACTCGTCGCGCTCGAGCGCCAGGGCCGTCTCGACCTCCTCGTGACGCAGAACATCGACGGGCTGCACCAACTGGCCGGCAACGACCCCGGGCGCGTCGTCGAGATCCACGGCACGATGCACGAGGTGGTCTGCATGGCCTGCGGCGAGCGGAGTCCCGCCGCGCCGACGCTCGAACGTGTGGCCCGCGGCGAGGAGGACCCCGAGTGCCTCGCGTGCGGCGGCATCCTCAAGTCGGCGACCATCAGCTTCGGCCAGTCGCTCGTCCCGGCGGATCTCGCACGGGCGGAGGGGGCGGCGAGGCGGGCCGACCTGCTGCTCGCCGCGGGCACGAGCCTCGGTGTCCACCCGGCTGCCGGAATAGTGCCCCTCGCGCTGGGCCACGGCGTCCCGGTCGTCATCGTGAACGCCGAGCCCACCGCCTTCGACGACGTGGCCGATGCGGTCGTGCACGGCTCGACGACAGACGTCCTCCCGGCCGTCGTCGGAGGCTGACCTCGCCCTCGGGCTGCTCCGACCGCCGCGGGAAGAACGGTTCGTCCCCTGCGAGGTCCGCGGCCCGGTCAGCCCAGCCGTTCTGCGATCCGGGTCGTGCGGATCGTGAGCTGCTCGAGGACCCGGGTGTGCTGCTCGAGGGCTTGCTCGATACGTTCGAGCACTTGTCCGACGTTCCCGATGAAGCGGCCGAACATCGACGTGAGCTCGCTGAGCTCCGCACGCTGCTGGTCTGCGTTTGCGACGAGCGCCGCAATCTGCCGTGAGGTCTCCTGGACGGACGCAGGGAGCGCGAGAAGCTCGTCCGTGAGGATGACGCGACGAGCTTCGGCCCGGAGCACCGGGTCCGACTCGATCGCCTGGAGCACCTCACGGGCATCCATGGCCATCAGCGTACCGGACGGCTGTGTCGACGCCCGCCGCGTCCCACCGGCCCCAGAAGGAAGGCGTGTCGCTACGGGCGTCGCGCCGTCTCGTGCGCGGCGCCGTTCGAGCGCGCGACGCCGGCATCGTCGTCGCGCGCCGCGACTGCCGGGACGTCGTCGGCGAGCGGCAACGTGAGGACCATTCCTTCACGCGCCGCGATCACCGGCACGCCGGGCTCG
>JASHUY010000025.1 GCA_030039755.1 Acidimicrobiales bacterium | reverse complement strand
GTATTCGAGTCGCTGGTGCGTCCGCTGTCCCCCGAGGCGCAGCGTGTTGCACTTCAACCCGTACAGCGCGAGCGTCCACCAATAACCCGCCGCGGTCATCGCCACGGGGAAGTGCAGCGCGACGACGGTACCTTCGGTTGCTCCGGCCCAGATGAACCCGACCCTCTCCGCATCCAGCAGCGAGTTGAGCTCGGACGCGCCGAGCGCCTGCACCTCACGCGCCGCGCCGCTGGTCCCGCTCGATTCCACGATGTTCACGATCGACTCGGCGCCGCCTTGAAGTCTTTGCCCGTAGGGAGGACATTCCGCAGTGTCCTCGAGGATGTGTGATTTTCGTAGGATCGGAAGCTCGCGCAGGCCCTCGACCCCGCGGACACGGCCAAGATCGACGCCGTTGCGCGCATAGTGAGAACGGAAGAAGGCATTGTGGCGGATCGCCTGGAGGGTTTCGTCGACCAGCCGATCCTGGAGGGTTCGTACCTGGCGGGCATCGAGAGTCTCGAGCTCTTCGTCGAAGTAGCGGGGGTGGGGGGTGATCAAGCGTTGGGCTCCCAGAGGCTGAACAGCGACCTATCCAAACCGTCGCCAGGGATGTTCCGGTCCAGGTTCGGTCCGCGTACCGCCACCTATCTGCTCCATCAACCCACAGCTCACTGTTCTGCGTATATATCAGTGCGTTCCCAACCGTTCAACAAGAGGCCTCCGCTGGCGCTCCGGTCGCAGGACTTCAGGCTGATCGAGCCGGCGGACCCGCTGTTCAGGTTGCCGGGCCGACGGGCTCGCCGACTACGCGCACACCTGCCGACTCGAGCTCGGCGATCGTCGCAGAAGTGTCCGCCCCGGGGACATCCGCACACAGGGACAGCAGGAGCTGCGTGCCGTACCCGAGCGAACAGGCACTCAACGCAGTCGCCTTGTCGCAGTAGCTGGTGGCGACGCCCGCCACGTCGACGGCGACGACGTCGTGCTCCCGCAAAACCGTATCAAGACTGCGTCCGCCTTCGTCGTGGCCCTCGAAGCCGCTGAAGGCCGCAGCGTACTCGCCCTTGGAGATCACGACGGTGCCGGCAGGAAGCCGGAGCTTCGGGTGGAACTCGGCACCAGGACTGTTTGCTCTGCAATGAGCCGGCCACGTGCCGCGATAGTCAGGGTCACTTCCCCTCGGCGCGAAGTGTGTCCCCGGATCTACGTGCCAGTCGCGCGTCGCAACGATGAGTGCGTAGTCGTCGCCGTTGGACTCGGCGTATCGGCTGATGGCTGTCGCTATCTCGGAGCCACCCGGAACGCCGAGCGAACCTCCTTCGCAAAAGTCGTTCTGCACGTCGACGATGATGAGAGCACGACGGCGGTCCTCCATGGCAGGCTCCTTCCTCAAGGTCCCTCGAGGTCAGCTTCGGTCTTGTGCTCGCGGACCTCGCGGTCCCACGACCGCGTGCACCATGAGAACGGCCTGGGTGAATCCCGGCGGCACCTCTTCGAGGTGATGGGTGACGAGGACGGTAGGGGGCATATCGCAGTCAGAAGCCAAGGAGGCTACCTGCGTGACGAGGCGGCCTCGTGCCCGTCCGGCCGGACGGGCCCGGTGGGACCGCTCCCGTCGGCGGAGGGTGTCGGGATAGGAGCCTCCCCCCCTGGCCCCACCGGGCGTAGCCGACCATACTGCTGTTCGGTGACGCTCAGATGTCGGCCTGGTGACACCGTCGCCGGGACTTGGGCCCTGCGGAGCCGGTCAAAAGCGGAGCGCGAGCCGTTCGGCGGGCCCGGGCGGTCAGCTGCCCGGGGCTCGCGCGATCGGAGCTCCCTTGCGGATCACCGTCACGGGACCGTCCTCACTGACCACGATCACCACGGAAGCCGGGTCTTCGTCGCTGTAGCGCAAGCCGGCCGTGTGGCGCGTACCTCGCCACGGCGGCAGCAACCGGTCACCCTCGGTGTTCGGGAGAAGTTCGACGCCGATGCTGCGGAGAATTCCGTCCTCGTCGAAGATGGCGGCCCCGTCCACCTGGGAGAGGGCGTGGCGCAGGGGGGCCAGGTGCGTCGCCTTGCGCACGCAGAGCGGTGGCGGCGGCGAGAGGCGCTCCTCGATGCGCGGCGCATGATCGGAGTCGAGCCGGTAGATGAGCAAGGCCCCGATGCCGAGTGCCCCGAGGTCGTGGACGGACATGCGAAGCAGCGCTTCGAGCACCTCGATGTCGCCGGTGTGGCCGTCCACGCTCAGTGCGTCGAGCCACGTGGTGATCGGCGGCTCGTGGTGCCAGCGGAGCCCCTCCCACCGAAGCACGCCGAACGGACCGACGATGCGCACCGGCCCCGCCGGATGGCGCTGCACCACGCACCCCTCCATGGCCTCTGCAAGGACGACGAGGTCGCGCTCGGACCCTGCGGGCCGGTCGAAGAGGAGGAACTCGTCCTGGCCGGGCCCGGTCGTCCGCACCAGCCAGCTGGACAACCCGTCCACGTAACGTCGAACGTCGTCCAGGGCCAGTGACATGTCGCCGATGGGCACGTGCGAGATGTCCAGCTGGGTTTCGACCGTCCATGTGCCGGGGGAGGCCCGGGGCTCGACGATGGCGCCGCTGCTCGGCACATGACGCTCGTGCACGGGCGGCCTGAGAGCTCGATCGACCTCCTCGAGAAGAAGTCCCCGTAGCCGCTCGTCGGACTCGGGCGGAAGGCCGCTTTCCTCGAGCTCCTCGGCCAACCGGGCCGTCCTGCGCGCCTCGGGGTCGCTCACCGCCCCAACTCTAGGGACGGGGCCAGGAGACGGCCTGCGCCTGCCGGGCGTGGAGGACCCGAGTCGGCGGCTACGGAGTGCCGTCCCAGGCGTTCGCCCCAAGAGGTCCCGGCACCTTCGGTGAGCTCTCGCCGGCGGACGCCCGCTCGGCCCTGCGCCGAGTCGCCGGAGTCCAGCGCCCCGACCGCGCGTGCCGCCCGCGCGACGAGCGCCACTGACGCTTCGTGGTGGTGACCTGCGGCGGCCCGGTGACAGGCGGCCTACAAGCCTCGAAGACGACGCCCACGAGCATCAACACGATCAACACGCAGCCCGCGACGGCAGAGCCCAGCAACCCGAGCGGAGGATGCCACTTCCCCACGAGGAAGTCGATCGGCCCGTTGACGCCCACCGCGTAACGACGGAGCGCCTCGAGGAACGCGACGAGGTCCGCGACGCCGATACCGACCGAAAGCACGACCGCGGCGCGCTGGCGCCACGGCGCGAGCGACGTGGAACCGGCGAGGAGCGCGACGGAGACGAGCGGCACCCCCACTGCGAGAGGCAGGGTGTACCGGCCCTGCCACAGGATGCCCAAACGGTGCGCCTCGCCGTACGAGATGACGATCGGCACGACGACCACCGCGGCGAGCAGGAGGGCGAGCACCCCCGCGCCGCGGGCGCCGGCACGCAAGGCCGCGAGGACCACGAGCAGACCCACGACGGCGAACCAGAGGACGTACGTGAGGAGCGGGGACCTCGTGTCGAGCCAGCCGAACACCCCGACCACCTGGAGGAGCCACCCCCCGGTGTGCTCGAAGAGCGTCGCGAGCAGGTGGACGCCGGAGTCGCCCGGCGCGACGTGCGCGCCGACCGGCAACAGGTCCAAGGCGTGCTCGTCGTCGATCCACCACAGGGCGTACGCGCCGCAGGCGGCGAGCGGAAGGGCCGACCAACGTGCCGCACGGCTCCGCAGCACGCCCAGGAGCGCGCGCCTGCCCCCGAGGAGCCCCAGGACGACGGCGATGCAGGCGACCCACAACGGCGAGATCGGGCGCGCGAGGACGAGGAACCCGGCGGCTACCGCCACCACCGCCACGAGTCCCGGCGGCGGACGCTCGGGGTGCTCGAGGACGAGCACCAGCCCAGCCGTCCACATGCAGATGGCGGCGCAGATCTCGAGGCCGCTCGGATTGACCACCCCTCCGAGGAACCACACCATCGGCGTCGCCGCGACCATCACCCCCACGAGGAGCAGCTTCCTGCGCGACCACAGCACGACCGCGAGCAGGGCGAGCGAGACCAAGAGCGCGTTCAGAAGAGCGCTTGCGAGCCGCATGAGGTAGATGCCGGTCTTCGACACGAAGGCGAGGGACGGCAGGCCGACGATCGCGTAGTAGAGCGGGGGGTACCGCCCGACGTAGGTGTAGGTGCGCACCGTCCTCGTCGACGTTGTGAGAGGTGGCGCGCAGGACGCGGGGACGGTCGGGTGGAAGTGGAAGCACTTGGGATACGTATCGCCCGACGCGAACACCTTCGGCACCGTGACGCCGGTGTACGGGCTCCCCGGGCCGTAGAGTGTGACGCCGACGAACTGCCCGCGTACCACCCCGGCGGCGCGCACCACGTGGGCCTGTTCGTCGGGTGAGGCGAAGAGCGGCGTCGCGAGCGACCACACCGCGAAGTTCGCGAACGTGACCACGAGGCATACCGCGAACAGTGCACCCACCCCGCCCGCTCGACCGCGCCCGGTGCGGGCTCGACCGCGACGAGCGGTGCCCGCGTGAGGCGCGTCCGGATGAGTCACCTGCACGCGCACCCTCCCGCAGCTGCACCTCGCACCCCGAGCGGCAACAGCCCGACCACGTTCAGGGAGTCGCCCGCCCCTGTCGCGCCCACCGTATAGCCCTGCAACGAGGCGAAGACCGCGGGCCGCCTCGCGTCACGATGCACGAACCATCAGCGGACGAGGGCGTCCACCTCGATCTCGACCCGCCAACGGGGATCGAGAAGAGAAGCGACCACCACCATGGTGGCGACGGGAGGTCGGAGGGCGAAGACCTCACCGTGGACGGCGCCGACCGCGGCGGCGTCGGCCGAGTCGACCAGGAACATCCTCGTGCGAACCACGTCGTCGATCGACGCCTCGAGCTCGGCGAGAGCCGTCCGCACGATCTCGAGGCAGCGACGCATCTGCGCCGCCGGGTCGGGGTCGACGCTCCCGTCGGGCCAGATGGGGGCGGTGCCGGCCACGAGCACGCGGTCGCCGACACGCAGCGCGCGACAGAAACCGAACCGCGGCTCGAAGGGTGAACCGCTCCTCACCCGCTGCACCTCCACTACCCGCGACGCTACCCTCCCGCGACGCTACCCTCCCGCGAGCTCGTCATGGCCGGCCCGAGGGTCAGCCGCGAATCCGCTTTCCCTCGCGAGCCGACTGATCCGGCGTGCCAACTCGACGTCGCGGTCGGAGACGCACCGGCCATCTTCCTGCGTCACGTGACGTCCGCAAGGGATCGCAACGGCCGCGACGACCATCGCCCGTGCTACGTTGCGGACCCGCGTCAGCCCTTTGGGAGACCCCTTCGGTAGGGAGGTGTGATGGACGACGTGCGGGCCCGAGCCCTCCTTCGAGCCGAGCGTGCCCGGGTTCAGGAGCTGCTCGGAGAGACCACCGGCGCCGCGCAGGAGGACCGGTCCTCCGCCGACGAGCAGGCGGTCGACATTGCGGACCCGGCGTCCGCGTTCACCGACGAAGAGCGGGACGACGCCATCGCCGCGCAGCTGAAAGACCGGTTGGGCGCGATCGCGCGCGCCGAGCGACGGCTCGAGGACGGCACCTACGGGCGCTCCGTCCGAAGCGGCCTGCCGATACCCGACGACCGCCTGGAAGCCGACCCCGCGGCCGAGCTCACCGCAGAGGAGGCTCGAGAGGGCGGGGCCTGACCGGTCGGCTCACGCGCGTCCGGGTTCGCCGTCCATCGCGCCGATGAGGCCCGCCTGGAGCGCGTAGACGAGACGGAGGAAGGCTTCGTCCCGAGCACCGAGCGCTGCCCTGTCGTCCTCGGTCCGGACCCCGAGCTCGGCGGCCCGGCGCGACAAGGTCATCCCGAGGAGCTTCAGCCACGCCTCTGCCTCAGCGGGCTCGATCACGTCCTTCGGGACGCTCGCCGACACCACGGAGACGACCTCGTCGACCGCGAGCTGGCGCGCCAGCACGTAGGCCGGATCGTCGACGGCGCTGCTTTCGTCGATCGGGCTGAACACCCCCCCGAAGCCCGGAGAGCCCGGCGACGCAGAGGTCTCACACAGGTGCTCGGCAGCCGAGGAGACGAAGTCCCGGACACCGTCAGGGAGGCTCACGGCGATGCGACCGTCCTCCAGCCTGCGGAACGGCTCTTGGCGCCGGGACCGGGTCACGCGGCCGGGGCGACCGTGGACTGCAGTCCGTTGATCCCGAGCTCGAGGCAGTAGCGGACGGCTCGGTCGCGTTCGCCGGTCCACACGACGACCTTCCCTTCGTTGTGCGCCGTCAGCATCAGCAGCTCCGCCTTCTCCGTGTCGTAGCCGAACACCTTTCTCAGCACGCGCACCACGACCTCCATCAACGTGATCGGGTCGTTCCACAGCAGGACGTTGTAAGGCTCGGCGACCGAGCCCTCGACGTCGCCTTCTTCTTCCCGTCGCTCGGCGACGTCCGGCCTCGCCTCGGTCACGCCATGGGTCGCAGCGAGCGCTCTGGGCACCGTCTGCACCCTAGGGCAGGCGCCCTCCCACCGGCCGGTTGCCGGCCACTGGCCCGACACCTCGATGTGTGAAATCGTCGTAGCGTGCGGTCCGCGCCAACGCCGGGTGCCGGAAACCGAGTCGCACGGCGGGTGTTCCGGGGACTCCCCGACCAATACGACCGCCTTGCGGAGTGGTTGTCCTTCTGGCAGAACCGTCGCTGGCGGGCGGCCCTGGTCGACGCCGTCGCCGCCGGAGAGCCACGGCTCGTCGCGGACGTCGCGACCGGGACGGCCGGAGTGGCACTGGCGCTTCGCGCGCGCCTCGGCGCAGACGTTGTCGGGTTCGATCTCGACGAGGGAATGGCCCGGCGGGGGCTTCAGAACGTGAGGGCGGCGGGCGACGCGCAAAGCCCCCTCGTCGCCAGATCGCCGGCACCTGGGGCTGCGAAGAGCACCGTGGTCGCGCTGGCGGTCGCCAGGGGCGAGCAGCTGCCGCTCGCCGACGCCTCCGTCGACGCGCTGAGCTTCACGTACCTGCTCCGCTACGTGGACGACCCCGAGACGACGCTCTCGGAGCTCGCCCGGGTGGTCCGTCCCGGCGGGGTGGTCGCGAACCTCGAATTCGCGGTCCCGGAGTCGGCGTTCTGGCAGGCGCTCTGGAGGCTCTACACCCGGGCGGTGCTGCCCCTCGCCGGCCTCGTGACCGGAGGCGGGCCCTGGTACCGCGTCGGGCGCTTCCTCGGTCCGAGCATCACCGAGCACTACCGGCGCTATCCCCTCGATTGGACGGTCGGTGCATGGGAGCGCGCCGGCATCGGGGAGGTGACGGTTCGACGGATGAGTCTCGGGGGCGGGCTCGTCATGTGGGGCCGCCGGAAGTGACCCAGGAGGACAGGACGCGGCCGGCGTTCTACGCCGCGCGTCCAGGGCGTCTACGCGACTGGTGGACGGTGCTGCACCCCCCGTACACCGCATGGCACCTCTCCTACGTCGTGGTGGGCGCCTGCCTCGCGCCGGCCGTGATGCTCAGCCGGCTGCTGGCGACGCTCATCGCCTTCTTCCTCGCCGTGGGCGTCGCCGCCCACGCGTACGACGAGGTGCAGGACCGGCCCTTGCGGACGGGCATCCCCGACTGGGCGCTCCTGACCGCGTTCGGCGCGGGTCTTTCAGGCGCGCTCGCCCTCGGAGTTTTCGGGGTCCTCGAGGTGGGCGTGGTCCTCGTGCCCTTCCTCGTCGTGGGCCCGCTGCTCGTCGCCGCCTACAACGCGGACCTGTTCGGAGGCGTGTTCCACACCGATCTGGGCTTCGCCCTCTCCTGGGGGGCCTTTCCCGTGCTCACGGCGTACGTCGCACAGGCAGGGGACCTGTCCTGGAGTGCGGTGCTCGCCGCGGCCGGCGCAACCGCGCTCTCCCTGGCGCAGCGCTCGCTCAGCACCCCGGCCCGCCTGCTGCGGCGCCGTGTCGTCGAGGTGCACGGTGCCGTGCTGCTCGGCGACGGCTCCGAGAGCCGCATCGATCGCGAGGGTCTGTTGGCACCGCTCGAACGCGGCCTGCGCACCCTCACCTGGGCGTCCGTGCTTCTTGCCGCCGCCCTGGCGATCTTCCGCCTCGGTTGATCCGCACGCGGGAGATCGGCACGAACCTTTCGAACAAGACCCCTGCATCGCGCAGGACCGCGACGTGGGTGCACGCGGCACGTTCTGCGGGATACGCGCGGACCTAGACTGCTCGTCCCGTGCACGATTCCCCGAGAGCCCCCGAACGTCGCGGCGAGCCTTGCGGCGGGCGTCGCGGCGGCGACACCGCGCTCGACCCGGCCGAGGTGGCCGCCATGGCGGCGCAGATGCTCACCGCACCGCTGCGATTGCCCTTCGACGCCGGGGCGCGCGTCATCGCACCGGTACGAGCCGACATCCGGCGCAGCATCCGCCGCTCGCTCGGGGTGCCCGCAGAGCCGCCGCCACGCGCGGAGCGCGTGGGTGACGCGTTCCTCCCGCCCGGCGGTATGGCACGACGCGTTCACGGCGACCTCCCCTCGATGGTCGTCGGGGGCCTCGCGGCCTTGCTGCTCCAGACCCTTCATCCCCTTGCGATGGCCGGGGTCGCCGACCACTCGAACTACCAAGAGGATGCGATGGGGCGGCTGCGACGTACGGCCAACTTCGTCGGCGCGACGACCTTCGGAACGGTCGACCAGGCGGCCCGGGCGATCGAGGACGTCCGGGAGGTGCACCGGCGTGTGCACGGGCGCGCCCCGGACGGCCGCAGGTACTCGGCCAACGACCCTGAGCTCTTGACGTGGGTGCACGTCGCGGAGATGTCGAGCTTCCTCGCCGCAGCCGAGCGCTACGGGCCGCATCGCTTCCGTGCCGACGAACGGGACCGGTACCTGCAGGAGACGGGGGTGGTGGCCCGCTCGCTCGGCGCGCGTTGGGTGCCGGAGACCATGGACGAGGTGGAGGCGTACTTCAAGCGCATCAGGCCGGAGCTCTACGCCGGTCCCCAGGCGATCGAAGCCCGCGATTTCCTGTTGCGCGGCGTAGCTCGCAAGCCGAACGACCGCGTCGTGTACGCGGGCATCGTCGCCGCGGCGCTCACGGTCGTCCCGCGCTGGGCGCGCGACGAGCTCGGAATTCCCGCCCCGCCACTCGTCGACGACGTGATCGTCGCCCCGTTCGCGCGTGCCTTTTGCGGCGCGCTGCGTTGGATGTTGCGACCCTGACCTCGCCGCACGCGATGGTCAGTGCGGGCGCATTCCCCAGCTCCCCTCCCAGCTCTCGCCGGGCTCGAGCTCGATGAGGTCCTTCCCCGAACGGAACGCGTCCGGCGGGCACGTCATGGGCTCGATCGCCACGGCGCGCCTGCGGTGCTCGGCCTCGAGCGTGTCGCCGGTGAAGCACATGAGGTAGCGGAACCGGTCGTCGACCCAGAGCTCGACGCCCCTGCCCGTCACGGGATCTTCGAGGCCGGCGCGCGCGATGCCGTCCGTCCCCCGGCGCAAGTCGGTGAACGGCGTGTCCAGCTGCGTGGGCCCGACGATCCTCCCGGCCGTGAAGTCCAGCTCCGTCCCGGCCACGTCCCGGATCTCGCCGGTCGGCAGGCTGCGTGCGTCGAGGACCAGCCGGCGTCCGGCGGGCAGGAGGAGGGAGGCGGTGTCGACCCGCTCCGTTCCCGCGGTGAGGTACGGGTGGAACCCGATCCCGAAGGGCGCCGCCGACTCGCCGGCGCAGGCCGCCCGGGTCGTGACCACGAGCCCGTCGCGGCGGAGCCGGTACTCGCAGCGGAGCTCCAGCGACCAGGGATAGCCCGGAGTCGGCCGGATCGTGCAGCGCAGCGCGACGACGTTCTGCGCATTCGCCTCGAGACGCCACGGGAGCCATCGCACCAGTCCGTGGATGGCGTTCCCGAGCGCAGGCTCGTCGAGCGCCGCCTGCGCGTCCACACCCCTCCATCGGTACCTGCCGTCACCGAGGCGGTTGGGCCAGGGCGCCAGCACCTGGCCGCGGCCGGCATGGCTCCATTCGGTAGCCCCGAACCCGTCCACGACGTCGGTCCCACCGAACGTGTAGCTCCGGAGCGTCGCGCCGACCTCGGTGACGACGGCTTCCTGGTGACCGTGCGCGATGACCCACTGCTCTCCCGTCGGCGAGATCGGCGACGCGCGCTGCGGCATGCGACCTCCTCCCCGGGGTGGTGCAGGTCGGCGGTATCGTACTTGCGCGTGCGAGTCCTGGTCACCAACGACGACGGGGTGCACGCACCCGGGCTGGCCGAGATCACCCGTGCGCTCGCCAGGTGGGCCGGAGACGGCAGGAGCGGCAAGAGGGAGCACGAAGTCGTGGTCGTCGCCCCTCTCGCGAACCACAGCGGCGCTTCCGCCGCGGTCGGCACCGCCTACGAGCGGGAGGCGATCTCGTATCTCCGTGTCCGCATCGAGGGCGCAGAGGACGTCCCGACTTACGGCGTGGACGCGCCGCCGGCGCTCGCCGTGCTCGTCGGGGCGCTCGGAGGCTTCGGGCCGCGGCCGGACATGGTGGTCTCGGGAATCAACCTCGGCGTGAACGTCGGGCGGTCGGTGCTCCACTCGGGGACGGTCGGCGCGACGCTCACGGGCGCGCAACTCGGCCTTCGCGGTCTCGCGGTGTCGCTCCGCGCAGGTTTCCCGCCCGAGCAGTGGTCCACTGCGTCGACCATCGCCGTGGCGCTGCTGCCGGCGCTCTGTGCCGCGCCGCCGCGGACGGTGCTGAACCTGAACGTCCCCTCGGTGCCGATGGAAGAGCTGCGCGGCGTCCGGCGTGCGAGGGTCAGCACGTCGGGCATCGTGAAGCGGGCCACCGGAGGCGCCGCCACCCACGACGGCGACCCTGTTCAGGGGGGGATCCCGGACGAAGGCGAGGTTCGTCTCACGCTCGGGACCGCGATCCCCACCCTCGGCCGCATGGACGAGTCCGAAGACCCCGAGGACGACGCCGCGTTGATCGCCGCCGGGTACGCGTCGATCACCCCGATCGTGGGGGTCCGCGAGGACACCGCGCCCGACTCCGACGAGGTCGTCCGGGCGGCGCTCGCCATGGCCCACAAGGCGCTCGGGCTCTAGGCTCGAGCTGTTGGCTCTCGAGCTCCCGGACGGCCTCTGGTCCGCCCGGGACACCGCGAGCTCACTCGTCGTCGGCGCGCGGCGCACGCCGTTCCCGCTTCGTGATCGACCGGTGCCGTTTGTCCTCGAGCCGGCGTGCCCGCGCCGCCGCGGTGGGAGCGGTCGGACGACGACGTCGCGGGACGCGCAGGGCCGCAGCGAGCCGTTCGGCGAGCCGGTCGAGTGCGAGCTGCCGGTTGCGTGCCTGGGAGCGGTCGTCGCCCGACGACGCGCTGACCACGGGGCCGAGCCGCTCGAGGAGGATCGCGCGCTGGCGCGGCCCGAGGGACGCCGAGTGCTCGACGTCGAACCTCACCTCCACCCTGCTCGCCGTCCGGTTCGCGTGCTGCCCTCCCGGGCCGCCGGGCGTCGTCGCGCGCCAGGAGATCTCGTCGAGGGGGATCGTGAGCGACCGTGACACGCGCAACACCGTGCTCGGCCCGTCTCCGAGGTCTGCGACGTCTTGCTCCTCGAGGGGCACCGGGACCGAGCCTAAGCGGACCGGGCGGCGCAGCGGCGGGCCGGACGGCGCAGCGGACGCAGGGCGTGCGGGGTCCCGTTACGCTCGGCTTCCATGGAATACCGGCACTTGGGTCGGAGCGGGGTCGTCGTGTCCGCGCTGGCGTACGGGAACTGGGTGACCCATGGCGGGCAGGTCGACGAGGACGCGGCCCGGGCTTGCGTGCGGAGAGCACTGGAGCTCGGCATCACGACGTTCGACACGGCCGACGTCTACGCGCACGGCCGAGCTGAGGAGGTTCTCGGTCGGGCGCTGAAGGGTCAACGGCGCGAGTCCGTGGAGATCTTCACGAAGCTCTACTGGCCGACCGGACCGGGCCCGAACGACCGTGGCCTCTCCCGCAAGCACATCATGGAGTCGATCCACTCGTCCCTGAGCCGCCTCCAGACGGACTACGTGGACCTCTACCAGGCGCACCGCTACGACGTCGAGACGCCCCTCGAAGAGACGTTGCGGGCCTTCGACGACCTGGTGCGCCAAGGCAAGGTGCTCTATGTCGGCGTGTCGGAGTGGACGGCGGAACAGATCGAGTCGGCGCTGCAGATCGCCGACGACATGGGCTTCGACAGGCTGGTCTCGAACCAGCCTGAGTACTCGCTGCTCTGGCGCGTCATCGAGGCGGAGGTCGTGCCGCTCTCGGAGCGCGAGGGCGTCGGCCAGATCGTGTGGTCACCGCTCGCTCAGGGCGTGCTAACCGGGAAGTACCGGCCGGGCCAGCCCCCGCCGCCGGGATCGCGCGGCGCCTCCCCGGAAGGCAGCGACACCATCGCCGGCCTGCTCACCGACGAGGTGCTCGAACCTGTCCAGGAGTTCGCGGCGCTCGCACGGGCCGCCGGTCACACGCCCGCCGAGGTGGCGCTGGCGTGGGTCCTGTCGAACCCGAACGTCGCCGCAGCGATCGTCGGCGCCACGCGGCCTGAGCAGCTCGACGAGAACGTCAAGGCGCTCGACGTCGAGCTCGAGCCTGAGCTCGTGCGCGCGATCGAGCAGGTGCTCGAGCCGGTCGTGCAACGCGACCCTGCGCTCACCCAGACCCCCGTCGCGCGCTCTTGACGAGGCGCGCGCGACGGTGGCCCCAGGAGCGCCTCCCCGTGACCAGCGCGCGCGCCAGCGCCTCGGCGTCTACGGCATCGGCCGAGACGTCGAAGGGCGCATCCTGCTGGTGCGGGCGGCCACTCACCTCAGCGTCGCCGGACGGTGGTTCCTGCCAGGTGGCGGGGTGCATCACGGCGAGACACCGGCCGATGCGCTGCGTCGCGAAGTCCGGGAGGAGACGGGGCTCGCCGTCGGGGCGGTCGCGTTGCTCGGCGTGCTCTCCGACACCTGGCCCCTTGACGACGGCACGCTGCTGCACACGGTCCGGCTGGTCTACCGCCTCGACGATTGGACCGGAACACTTCGCGACGAGGCGTCCGGGTCGAGCGACCGCGCCGCATGGTTCTTCCCACGGGAGCTCGAGTCGGTGAAGCTCGTGCGCTACGTGCGCGACGCGCTCGCACGCTTCACGGACCTCGCGCTCGGGTCGCCGGGTGGTTGAGCCCGTGGGAACGCCCGGGGCCGCTGCAAAGGTGGACGGAGCGGCGGGGACCCACCGGGTCGTCATCGTGGGCTCCGGGTTCGGAGGGCTGTTCGCCGCACGGGCGCTGCGCGGCGCACCTGTCGACGTGACCGTGATCGACCGCGTGAACCACCACCTCTTCCAACCACTCCTGTACCAGGTCGCCACGGGGATACTCGCCGAGGGGGAGATCGCTCCCGCGACGCGCGACGTGCTGCGGCGCAATCCGAACCTCCGCGTCCAGCTCGCCGAGGTCACGGGCTTCGACCTCGAACGGCGCGTGGTCTTCTCCTCGCAACCCGGTCGCACGCTCGAGACGCCCTACGACTCGCTGATCGTGGGGGCGGGCCTCGAGACCTCCTACTTCGGCCACGACGAGCTCGCGCGCTTCGCCCCGGGGCTCAAGTCGATCGACGACGCGCTCGAGCTGCGCGGGCGGATCTTCGACGCGTTCGAGATGGCCGAGACGGAGCCGCACCCGCCGGCGCGGCGGTCCTGGCTCACCTTCGTCGTCGTCGGAGGCGGGCCGACCGGCGTCGAGATGGCCGGCCAGATCGTGGAACTGTCGCGGCGCGCGCTGCGCGACAACTTCCGCACCATCGATCCGGCCTCGGCTCGAGTCATCCTCGCCGAGGGCACGGACCGCCTGCTGCCGACGTTCGGCGGCGGCACGCCCGCGATCGCGATGCGCGACCTTCGGGCGAGCGGCGTCGACATACGGACCAACTGCATGGTCGTGGGGATAGACGACGCGGGGGTGGACCTCCGCTACGGCGACGGACGCGAAGAGCGCGTCGACGCGCGCACGAAGGTCTGGGCCGCGGGGATGGCTGCGTCGCCGCTCGGACGCCGGCTCGCCGAAGCGTCCGGCGCCGAGCTGGACCGTACCGGCCGCGTGCGCGTCCTGCCCGACTGCACGCTGCCCGGACACCCGGAGGTGTTCGTGGTTGGCGACATGATGGCCCTCGGCGACCTCCCGGGGCTCGCCGAGGTGGCCATCCAGACGGGGGTGCACGCCGCGCTGACGGTTCGCAGGAGGCAGGCCGGGGACGAGAGCACGCGGCCGTTCCACTACCGAGACCTCGGGAGCATGGCGATCATCTCCCGCTTTCGTGGGGTGGCCCACTTCCGGAGCGTGTCCGTGGGCGGGCTGTTCGGCTGGCTCCTGTGGCTGGTCGTCCACCTCACCTTCCTCACCGGCTTCAAGAACCGGTTCACGGCGCTCGTCCACTGGGCCGTCGCCTTCATCGGGCGGGGCGGGGCGGAACGGGTGATCACCCACCAGCAGATCGTCGCCAGGGAGGCGATCGCCGCAGTCCGGGCCCAACAGGTACGCGGACGCGGAGGGGATGCGGGCTCGGGCCCCGGGTGACGGGCACGGGGCGCCGCTCCCCGGAGCGGCTGCGCCCGTCCGGCCGCCCCCGGAGGTGGGAGCGGGCGGCGATGATCGGCCGCGTCACCATTCGACCTACCGTTAGGAGGTGGCGACAGACGTGACCGACGTTTCCATCTGGCTCGACGCGCTTGCGGGCTCCCACGACCGGTTGGCCGACCTCATCGGCGAGCTCGACGACGAAGGGCTTCGGAGCCGGTCGTACTGCGACGGGTGGACGATCGCCCAGGTGCTCTCGCACCTCGGTAGCGGGGCGGAGATCCTCGGCAGGATCGTCGACGCCGCCGTGGCGAAAGAGGACCCTCCCTCGCCCGATACGTACCCGAAGATCTGGGAGCGCTGGAACGCGATGGGCCCCCGGGAGGTGGCCGAAGCGGCGCTCTCCACCGACGGCGAGTTCGTCGAGAAGCTCGAGCACCTCGGTGACGCCCTCGATGAGCTGCACTTCACACTCTTCGGAGGGGTGCGCATGGACGCCGTCGGCCTGCTGGCCGTGCGGCTGGGCGAGCACGCGCTGCACACCTGGGACGTGGCCGTCGCACTCGATCCGCGCGCCCTCGTGGACCACGATGCGGTGACCCTGCTCGTCGACCGGCTGACGCGAATGATGCCGCTGTTCGGAAAGCCCGATCGTGCCGACGTCGGGCGTCCGTTCGCGGTGCGCGTGGTCACCACCGATCCGGACCGAGTGTTCGATCTGGAGGTGGCCGACACCGTCACGCTGACGCGAGTGGACTCGACGCCGGACCGCGACGAGCGTGCAGGCGGCGCCGTGGCATCCTCGGCGGCGGTGCTCCACCTCACCGCTGAGCAGCTCCTTCGACTCGCCTACGGACGCCTCGACCCCTCGCACGCGGGTGAGGTCGATGCGGACGAGCGGCCGACGATCGACACCCTGCGCAAGGTCTTTCCCGGGTTCTGAACCGTGAGGCGCCTCGGGGCCGGCTGTCAGGTCCCGGAGTCCGGCACGTGCCACCCACGCGGGTCGGCTCCTCCGGGAACGTCCGCGGATGCGTCGTACGGCGACCTCGTGAGGACGAACGACGCGATGTCGAGGTGCGACAGCGAGCCGTCGGTCCTGCGGACGGGGACGAGCCGTTCGCCGGAGAAGTAGCCGAACTGCCCGACGAAGGAGCCGTCTCCCGCGGGCGAGAAGTCGCCGTCGCGCCCGGGCACCACCCCGCGCAGCTCGAGCTCCCCACCCGCGCCGAGACCGAGCCGCAGCTCGACGGGGCCCCAGTACCAGGTCCCGAGGAGCTCGAGGAGCGACGGGTCGGCCGGTGGGTGCGGCGTGAACGGCGCCGGAGCGTGGCGGGAGACGAGCATCGAAAAGAGATCGTCGTAGAGCTCGCGCCGACTCCCCCGGTAGGTCGAGTTGGCCAGTGCGACGATCGCGTCCTTCGTCTTCCCGTCGACGAGCAGCATCGCCCAGTGGCCGGGCATTCCGCCCGAGTGGCCGACGCGTCGTGCGCCCCCGACGTTCAGAACCTGCAGTCCGAGCCCGTAGGCAGTGGTCCACGGCTGGCCGGGAACGTCGCTCAGCGCGATCGGCTCGGCCATCTCCGACGCGGACGCCGACGCGAGGACCTCGCTTCTCGCACCGGCGAGCACACCGGACCACCTGGCGAGGTCCTCGACGGTTGACCACAGCTGGCCCGCGGGCCCCATCGCCCCGTGGTCGTGCTCGGGCTCCACGAGGACGAGATCTGCGTGCGGGTGGAGGGCCAGGCCCTCGGCGTGCGGCGCCACCGGACGGACCGAGGTGCGCGCCATGCCGACGGGCTCGAGGAGCTCGTTCTCGACCACCTGCCAGAAAGGAGCGCGCCGCACGCGGCTCACGAGCTCACCGAGCACCGCGTAACCCGGATTGGAGTAGTGGAACCGCCTGCCCGGTCGCCAACGCAGGTGCTCGGGTCGGAGCGTCGACACGACCAACGCGGCGAAGCCACTCCCCTCGACCCGCTCCCACCATGGAGCAGGCGTCTCCGCGGGCAACCCGGACGTGTGGGACAGCAGCTCCGCCACCGTCACCGGGAGCCCCGCCAGCTCGGGGACGTGCCGGCCGATCCCGTCGGCGAGGTCGAGGCGACCCTCGTCGCGCAGGCGCATCACGCAGACCGCGACGAACGTCTTGGAGATCGAGCCGATGCGGTACTGCGTCCCCTCGTCGAGCCCACCCTCCGGCACTCCGGCCGTCCCCGCCCCGGTCCACCATTCGAGCCGGCCGTCTCGCGCCACGCCGACGACCACGCTGGGCAACTTCTGCGCAACCTGCTCTTCGCGCACCCGGGTCTCGAGCCTGCGTGCAAGATCCTCGTCGATGCCCCTTGCAACGGTCGTCTGGTCCATGGTGCCCCATGCTTGCAAACCGGAGTGGCCCGCCGCGCCGGGTCCTTCCTCGCGCGACGACGCCGGCCCGAAGGCCGGCGTCGTCGCGTACTCGGCCAGCGGTCAGGGCCCGTTCACCGCGAACGCCGCGCGGGTGCTCGCCGACCCTGCATGCCGTACTGCGAGAACGGCGGCTGGGCCGGAGTCCCGGGCGTGAAGGACACGCCGCGGACGACCTCGCCGCTCTTCGGCGCAATGATGGTCTGGAACTTCTCGCTACCGGGGAGTGTCGTGGCGCTCAGCTGGTCGGTGATCGTCACCAGCTGGTTCGGGTCCGCACCCTGGTCCCCCCCGCCGCTCACGGTGGAGGTGGTCGCCCAGATCGTCACCGTGCCGTTGGGGTTCACCTTGCCGGTCAGGTTGCGCAACCCGTCGGTGGCCGGCGCCCAGGGCTCGTCGCGCTTTGTCCCTGTGTTGAGGCCGGTCGGGTACCCCGGAACCGTGTAGGGCTTTCCGAGTGTCAGCCCGTTCTGCAGGGTGTACGCCAGTTTCCAGGTCTGCGCGCTGGTTGTGATCACCCACTTCTGCAGGCCCGCAGTGGTTTGCGTCGCGGCGTTCTGGTACGAGCCGTTTGTCGTCGCCGTCGCAGTTGAGTTCTTGGCTGTGCCGTTGCCTTCGTCGGCGACGTACAACGTGTCGGGGTTCGCGAACCAGATCCCGAACGGGAACCACTTTGTGGTGCTCGCCAATGTGGTCGGGAACCCCTTCAGGATGCACATGTTCTCGGACACGAGCCCGGGGTTCGTGGTCGTCCCCGACTTCTTCACGATCGACGGCGCAGCAGTGGGTGTGTAGTAGCGGACTGTCGACGAAGTCGGCAGCTTCGCGCCTTGCTGCGGCAGCCCGCTCCCTGTCGGACACGCCTTACCGGTGGTGTCTACGAAGTAGACCGTGTTCACGCCGTTGCTGCCGCTGCCCTTGGTGTAGTACAGCACTGTGTTCTCGATGGCGATACCGCGGAAATTGTCGTCTTTCGCCACCTTGTCGTTTGTGTACTCGGACGGGAGCTGCTTGTAGACGTCGAAGGTCCCGATAGGGGTCGGCTGCCCCGGCTTCTGTGTCACCTCCGGCTGGTCGGCCGGCTCGACGAGCTGGGCGCCGGCGCTGGTGACCACCTGGAAGGGCTCAGGGTTGGCCCCATTGCCGGCGTTCCCCGCGGTGAAGATCTCTGTCTGGCCCTCCACCTTGGCGAGGATGGCGGACCGGCCGTTGTCACCCGTGTACGCGTTGGTCAAGGTGTAGCTGATCCTGCCGTCCGCCCCGAGCTCGGCGACGACCCGGTAGTAGCTGCCGGGGTCGGCGCTGGTCGGGTCGATGTCGCCCGGCGTGTTCGCGTTCGAGACGTCGGCCGTGTCGACTGCGGCGTCGTAACCCACGAAGGTGACGTACCTTCCTGTGGTCGAGAGGTTCAACGCCAGCTCCGACTTCGACGAGAAGCTGGTGACCATCTGTGTCTTTCCGGCGGTCCCCGGCTCGGTGCTGTTCGGCACTTCGATCGAACCGACCACGTGACCGCTGCTGGTGAGCTCGTTCAGGACGATGGGGGACGTCACGCCGAAGCTTGTGTCCACCTGGTCGTTGTTGAAGACGCCCGGATATGTGCCGTTCGCGACGGCGATTCCGCAAGGATCGGGTGCACCCGCTGCTGTCGAGCACCCCGGAGGCAACTTGGTGACGCCCTTCACGATTGTCGGGTCGTTCTGGTAGGTGCTGGTGCTGACCAGCAGGTCCCCGGGGATGAGCGGGGCGCCAGGGCCGGGACCGTCGCCCTGCCCCGGTGGTCCAACCTGTCCGCCCGGTGTTCCGCCCTGCGGTCCCGCCGCCGATGCCAGCGACGTGCCGGCGAAGACGGCCAGTCCGGCGACGAGCGACACGGCTACGAGGTAGCGTGCGCCGCGGCTGCGTGCTCGATGATGTCGCACTTGTCTGTCCTCCCTTTCGTTCTGCCGGTTGCTGTCCTCCGCACTGGCCTGCTGCCGGGAGAACCGTCTCCTCGTCAGCGACGCCAACGCTGATCGTGACAAGGCCCGATGAACGGCGAGCGACCGGTAGTCGAACGGTGGATGAAGGTTGCGCGTCTCGAGGCGGGCAGGTGCATCCTCAGTTGTGCGGACGCTGCATCCTCAGTTGTGCGGACGCTCCATCCTCAGTTGTGCGGACGGTGCAACGCGTTGAGATGCTCTTTCGCAACGTGCGAAGCGCGGCGGGGCGGCCTCACGCTCTCGAAGACTCTACGAATGCGCGGGGGAGCTCAACCGGAGCGCCCATCTCCCGCGGTAGCCGGCGCGGCCAGCTCGACACGTTCCTCACGGACGACCCAGACGCGCAGCGCCTCGGGCGAGATCGCGACCTGAACCGGAGCGCCCGCGACAAGCCCGCCGAGGTGTGATCCGTCCGCCTCGAGTACGAGGCCCGGAGCGAGCGCCACCCTCGCCTCGACTCGCGTGCCCAGCCAGGACAGGTCGTCGAGCCGTGCGTCGAGCACGTCGATCCCCGCTCCGGCACCCGGCTGCGCGCGGTGAGGCGCCGACACGTGGACGTCGTCCGGCCGAACCCGCCACAGCACCGACGTGCCCCGTGCAAACGCAAGGGTCGGCGCCCGCAGCAGGATCCCACCGTCGCACCGAAGTCGGCCGTCGTCAGTCACCTCAGCCGCGAAGACGTTGCGCACGCCGAGGAGATCGGCGACCACAGGCGAGCAAGGCCGGTCGTAGACGTCGCGGGTAGGCCCCTGCTGCAGCACGTGACCGTCGATCACCACGATGACCTCGTCGGCGAGGAGAGCCGCCTCCTCGGGGTCGTGGGTGACGAGCACCGTCGAGACCGCCGCCTCGCGCTGCAGCTGACGCAGCTCCCTGCGCAGCTCGACCTTGACCGGGGTGTCGAGCGCGGAGAACGGCTCGTCCAACAACAGGACGTCGGGGGAGCGGGAGAGGGCCTGGGCCATGGCGACCCGCTGTCGCTGCCCTCCCGACAGCTCGGACGGGAGCCGGCGCTCCAACCCGTCCAGACGAAGAGCTTCGAGCCAGTACGCGGCGATCCTCGGGTCCGCGTCACGGGCGAACAGCACCTGCTCCCAGACGGTGAGGTGCGGGAAGAGCCCGAAGCCCTGGGCCACGTATCCAATGTGCCTCCGCTCGATGGGGATCGCCTCCACCCGGCGCTCGCCGTACGCGACGGGGCCAGGGCCCCGCCCGTACAGGCCAGCGAGACAGCGGAGGAGCACCGACTTCCCCGAACCGGACGGCCCCAGCACGGCGAGGCGGAGGCTCTCGGCGCGGTGGGCGACCGACAGTCGGAACTCCCCCAGTCGCCAGTTCACGTCGAAGTAGAGCGGCGAGGGTGCTGGGATGTCCGGCTGGCGCGGGACGGGCAAGGCTCCGGTGTCGTGCCGTCGTCGCCTGTACCGTACGACGACGAGCCGGCTGACGGCCACCGCCGCAGCCGCCACGCCGAGGGCGAGCGCCGTCGGTGCGATCGTGCCCGGCAGCCCGGTCGAGGCGAACTGGATGTACGTGTAGATGTTCAGCGACGACGGGTGGTACGCCTGGACGATGGTGGCGCCGTACTCGCCGAACGCCCGCAACCAGGTGAGCACCATTCCCGCCCGGATCCCCGCCGCGGCCGCCGGGACCTCCGCCCGAAGGAACCGTCCAAGCCGGCCGTGGCCGAGCGTGGCCGCCACGTTGCCGAGCGTGGGGTCGACGGCGCTGAAGGCGGCGCGAGACGTGACGACGAGGAAGGGTGCCGACACGAAGGTCTGGGCGAGCACCACCCCGATCAGCGATGTGGTGAGGCGGCCGCCGAAGAACTGCCCGAGGGGCGTGTACGGCCCATCCAGGTAGATGAGGAGGATCCCGCTCATCACGGGAGGCACGGCGAGCGGCACCATCACGAGCACCCCGAGCACCGCGACGATCGGCCCCCGATGGCGGGCGAGGACGTAGGCGAGCGGCACCCCGAGGATCGTGACGACGGCGGTCGCGATGGTGGCCCCCTGGAGCGACACCCAGAACGCCGGGAAGAGCCCGGGGTCGTGGAAGCCGCGCGCGGGCGTGGTGGCGAGCCGGTACAGGAAGTAGACGATCGGCGCGCCCAGATAGACAAGGAGGAGCGCCCCGAGCCACGGGAGGGGGCTCCGCGCTCCCCCCCGGCCCACTATCCGATGACCTTCCTCAGGCTCTCCGGGACGGCCGACGCGTTACCGAACAGCACCGGCTTGGCGAGCTCGGTCAGGCCGTGCGCTGCGAGCAGCTTCTTGGCTGCCGGCGACAGCATCCAGGTGATGAAGAGGTCGGCGGTCGCGGGGTGTGGTGCCTTGGCCACGACGGTGAGCGTATAGGAGGCGTGCTCCGATACGCCGGTGAGCGGCACCGTCGGGAAGTGCGCCGCCGACGCCTCCACGGCGTAGAAGAAGCCGGCGTCGAGCTGTCCGGACTGGAGGCGCCCCGCCAGGCTTGTCTCTGTGAAGATGGTTGTCTTCTTTGTCACGATGGCGGCGAGCGCCGGGTCGTGGTACTTCGTCGCGGCTTCCCTCAAGGCCGCGATGGCCAACCGCCCCTTGGGGTCTGTGACCGGGTTGGTCCGTCCCAAGCGGAAGCCCGGCTTGGTGATGACCTTCCACCACGGCTCGGTCTTGATTGTGGAGGCGAACTTGCTCTTCGGGTTGTACCCGAGGACGAGGGTCGAGGTGGCGAACTCGACGTACCACGACACCCAGTCGCCGTTGGCGGCGCCCATCAGCACCTTGTCCGCTGTGGGTGCCGCGCTCCAGAAGACGTCGGCCTTGTGCACACCGCTCTTGATGTCCTCCGCCAACCCTGTCGACCCGCCGGAGATGTCTGTCACCGTGTCGCCGGTGGCCGCGTGGAAGCCGGCCTCGACCGCTGTCTTCATGATCGTCTCGAGCGACCCGGCACTGAGGACGACCACCGGGCCCGAGACCTTGGGGGAAGCCCCCGAAGGGGCGGGGGCTCCCATCACCAGTGCCCCTCCCGCCACGAAGACCGCGAGGAGACCGGCGCCAGCGAGACGAAGACGCGAGGGGCTCGCGCCCCGGCGCGTCGGGAGAAATTGTGAGCTCGGCATGCGCGGGACCCTACCAGTGGATCTCCTCATCTGCAACGTAGACTCGCCACTTTGGGACGCATCTGCGATTGTTTCTCAAGATGGAAGCCGCACATGCAGAGCGCCCGACAGGAGGCGTCCTCCCGGGGGGCGTGGAGGTCGAGGCTCCCGTCGGGCCTCCGGCGCGCCCGGCCTGGGGGTGCGGCTCGGGACACCCCGATCGGGGCTGCGTACGCCGCGACGCCCGCTCCCCGTAGGGCGCGAGCGTCGCGGCGCAGACGGTCCGGCTGGATCGCCAGCCGGAGCAGACGTTCAGTGACTCAGGTCTGTCTGCATCGCGGAGATCTCGGCGGTGCTCACCGCGAGCGGCCCGCCGAGGACCGTGAGGCTCGTGACGGTCTTGCCCGCTGTCTTGTCGATCCCTGTGTGCCCTGTGACCTTCAAGAATGTGGCCAGGTATGTGCCGATCTGTGTCGGGTTCTCCGTGAGGAGCAGTGGGCGGGCGGTGGTGGCGCTCCCTGTTGTCGCGTTGTGGGAGCTCTCCAGCACGGCGCCGCAGAGCCCGTCGGTGAACCCGTTCCCCCGGGCGACCATCACCCGGTGCCCCGGTGTCCAGCCGAGACCGGCTGTGGAGCCCGCAGCCTCGAACCGGGCGAGCTCTCGGGCGGTGTCGGTGTAGTCCTCGCCGGCCACCCGGAGCACCGAGACGCCGGTCTTCGCCACGAGGGCGGCTTCGACTGTGTCGGTGACGGCGAGTGGGCCACCCATGAGGACCACCTGTTTCACACCGAGCTTCGTGATCGCGGCGACCGCTGTTGTGGACAGGGTTGTCGCCGGGGTGAGGAGCAACGGGAGCTTTGTCCGGTAGGAGACGACGCTCGCCGCCTGGGCGTCTTGGAACTCCTCGCCGCTCGCCAAGATGGCCGTCGGCTCCGCGCCGCTCGGCGCCGCAGATCCCTTCCCTGCGGTGTCGTTGTACTTGCCCGTGCCGCCTGTCGTGTCGGTTGTGGCATAGGCGCCGGCAAAGGCCTTGGAGGCCGCGGTCCCGACGTACTCGGCCACCTCCATCGCGGTGGCGTACTGGGTCTCCCCCGAGATGCGGTGGACGGCGATCTTCGCTGTGGCCGCCGCCTTGGTCGTCCCGCCGCACTCGTAGGCTGTCAGAGCCTCGATCGCCGTCGCCACTGTTGTCGTGACCGCAAGAGGGCCGCCCACGACGTAGACGGTCGTGATGCCCTCCTTCTTCAACGTTGTGGCCGTTACGGAAGCCAGGCTCTCGGTCGGGGTGAGCAGGGTCCCGGTTGTCAGGTCCTCAGCCAGGAACTGGCTCGAGAGGGCGTCCTGGTACTCCTTTGTGGTCGCGAGCACCGCCGCGTGGGTCGTCGGGCACGAGCCCTTTGTGGACGGGAAGGCCCGGGTGAACTCGGCCGCAGCGGTCGCGTCCGGTGTTGTGCCGTAGACGCTGGTCGTGGAAGAGGTCGTGCCCGTCGTCGTCGTCGGCGCAGCCACGACGTCGATCGTTGTGCTTGTCGCCGTGGTGAGGCTGCCGTCGGTGGCGTGGAGCTCGTAGGTACCCGTGGCGGTGACCTTGCACGTGAACGTGGCGACGCCCGCGGTCGCCGCTTCGGTCTTCGATGTCGCCGGAGTGGTCGCGTCTGTGCACTCGAGGTGTACGGACGGAGAGCCCGACGCGGTGAGCCCGATCGTCACCGAGGACGTGTTTGTCGTGAGCACGTCGCTCGAGGAGCTCTCGGTGGAGACCGAGACCGTGAAGTTCGCTGTTTGGGGGGGAGACGTCGGTGGCTCGGTGGTGACGGCGAGCTTGCTTGCCGTCCCCGTCGTCGTCGTCGGCGCAGCCGCGACGTCGATCGTTGTGCTTGTCGCCGCCGTGAGGCTGCCGTCGGTGGCGTGGAGCTTGTAGGTCCCCGTGGTGGTGACCTTGCACGTGAACGTGGCGACGCCCGCGGTCGCCGCTTCGGTCTTCGATGTCGCCGGAGTGGTCGCGCCTGTGCACTCGAGATGTGCGGATGGAGACCCCGACGCGGTGAGCTCGATCGTCACCGAGGACGTGTTTGTCGTGAGCACGTCGCTCGAGGAGCTCTCGGTGGAGACCGAGACCGTGAAGTTCGCTGTTTGGGGCGGAGACGTCGGCGGCTCGGTGGTGACGGCGAGCTTCGTCGCCGCCGTGGTGCCTGTCGCGCCCGCCGATGCGATCCCCGATGCCAGAGCTCCGGCAGCTGCGAGGGGCACAACGGCGGCACCCACCATCACGCGCCGAAGTGCCGGTCCGACCTTCCACGACGACCCCGTTCGACGACCATCCATGAGCCCTCTCCTCCGTTCGTAGCTTCTGCCGGTTTTCGTTCTCCCCCCTGTCTCAGCTGCGCCGCGCGGGATCCGTTACCGAATCGAACGCTTCGCGAACCGAACAATTACCGGCAGACGCTGCCCGAACGCCATAAGAGCGGGCTAAGAATCTCCCGTCCGCAGGGCGTCGATGCACTGCGACGCCGCGGACTCCCCTGTCACGGGTGCACGAAGACGGTGGCGAACGCCTCGTTGTCGCTGGCCGAATAGGTGGTCTTGATCTCGACCGGGCCGGACGAGCTCGCCTCGAGGTCGTCGGCCTGGACCTTTGTACCCGGCGCGGAGGCGAACGGGAACCCGTTGATCACGACGTTCGAGAAGATGAGGGTGCCGAAGTCGGGCACTGCGGCCGTCGTCGAGCCGGAGACTCCCGGGAAGTCCCCGGCCAGGACCCCCTCGCTCGTACCGCCGCCGCCCCCGTTGCTGGTGGCGACGAACTTGTGCGTCAGGTCGATCACGGAGACCGTCACCTCTGCGTCGCTCTGGGACACCGCGAGCTCGATCGTGTCCCCGACCCGGGCGAGGTCGCTCCCGAAGTTCTTGGTGGTGCCGCCCACCACGAGCGACGGGTAGTAGCGGGCCACTCCTTGCGGCGTGCAGCCGAGGTACAGCCGGGCGTACGAGCTCACCGACTGGATGCCGACGCCTGCGTAGATCGAACCCCCCGGCGTGGGTTTGCAGTCGAGCTTGGGCACGACGATGGTGGCGCTCACCGCCCCCGGTACCGCGATGTATGTGGGGAAGTCGTAGCCGGCCTGAGCCGTGCTCTTCGTGGGGATCGTCCGTGCCGTCGCAGCGAGCGCGGGCTGCGCGAGCCCGAGCGATACCGCCAGCACGGCGACGAACCCCAAGGTCTTGCGCATGGTGTCTCCTCTCCGGCCGTCGGAGCTCCGCCACGGCGGGCGAACCACGACGGCTCGGCCTCCCCGCCGGCCGCAGCCGCGGCCCGCGTCGTCACCTCTGGCAAGCTTCACGGCAGGACCACCTTCACGGGAATGTCACTCCCTTCGTAGCCCCCGTCACCGAGCTGGCCGAAGTTGTTGCCACCCCAGGCGAAGACCGCGCCGGTCGAGGTCACCGCCAGGCTTTGCAGCTGGCCGGCGGCGATCCCGGTCACTTTGAAGCCTGCGGGCAGCTTCACCTTCACCGGCACCACGCTGTTCAGCTTGTTGCCGTCACCGAGCTGACCTTCTGCGTTGTAGCCCCATGCGAGCACCGCGCCGGTCGAGGTCACCGCTAGGCTGTGGCCAGGACCGGGGGCGATCTCGCCCACTCCCACGAGGACGCCGCCGGCGGCGATCCTGGTCACCCTGGTGCCCGGCGGCAGCTTCACCTTCACCGGCACGTCGCTGTCCGCCCTGGTGCCGTCACCGAGCTCGCCGTCTGCGTCGTAGCCCCAGGCGAACACCGTACCGGTCGAGGTCAACGCCAGGCTGTAGTAGCCGCCGGCGGCGATGGCGGTCACCTTGGTGCCCGCGGGCAGCCTCACCTGCACGGGCACGTCGCTATTGGCCTTGTTCCCGTCACCGAGCTGGCCCGCTGCGTTGTAACCCCAAGCGAGCACCGCGCCGGTCGAGGTCAGCGCCAGGCTGTGCTGGCTGCCGGCGGCAACCGCGGTCACCCTGGTGCCCTTGGGCAACGCCACGCTCACCGGCACGTCGCTCCCTGCCGTGCCGTCGTCGCCGAGCTGGCCTGTGTCGTTCTCGCCCCAGGCGAGCACTGCGCCGGTCGAGGTCACCGCCAAACCGTCGTCGCTCCCGGCGGACACGGCCGTCACCCTGGTGCCTGCGGGGAGGTCCACCTTCATCGGCACGTCACTTGTTGACGTATTCCCGTCGCCGAGGTCCCCGTCGTCGTTCTTGCCGCAGGCAAACGCCTGCCCGGCGGAGGTCACCACCACGCTGTGGGCGAAGCCGGCGGCGATCCCGATCACTTTGGCGCTCGCGGGCAGGGCCACCTTCACCGGCACGTCGCTCCCGGTCGTGGTCCCGTCGCAGAGCTGGCCGGTGATGTTCCAGCCCCAGCCGAACGCCACGCCCGCCGACGTCACCGCCAGGCTGTGGTACACGCCGCCTGCGACCGCGGTCACCCTCACCGGTGCCGGCGCCTCACTCCTGGAGCCGGCGTACCCCGCCCCGGACGCAGGTGCGACCACGAGTCCCAGCACCACCAGGACCGGCACCGACGCCCCGGCGAGCCTCCGCAACAAACCACCGCGGCCGGTCCTTCCGGGAACGCACGACCGATCCCCCCGGGATCCAGCCTGTGGCTTCATCCACAAGAGCTGTCGCCGCGGCTCGCAAGGTTCACGCACGGGCTGTCCCTCCGTTCTCGAGACTGCAGAAGGAACCTTGCCAACGGAGCGGCACACGAACGTCACAAATCCCGCCTCTTGCACCGAGACGCCGCCGGCGAGCCCTTCCCGTCAACCCGAGCTACAGGCAAGCGGAGCTCGACGTGGTCAAGACGTTCCTTGTGGCACAGAACGATCGCCGCCTCGTTCGCGTGGGAGGACCGACGGGTCGTCATCCGAACTGCCGGCGCACGCACGCGAGACCGGCCGGGTCCGAACCCGGCCGGTCTCGCAGTCGATCGTCCGTGCCACCGTCGGCGGTGGCACGACTCTGGATCAGGACCCGGTGTGCAGGTACTGCGGCTGTGCGACGAAGCCGTCGGTGTTGCCGGTGGCGTCTGTGTAGAAGCCGACGATGTCACCAAGGTTGTTGATGCCGTTGACCGTGGTCGCGCCCGGTCCGAAGGGGTCGTTGATCGTGGTGTAGTGGTTGTTCTGCTCGATGAAGCCGTACGTCGACTTGCCGAGGGTGTACTGGCCGACGACCTGGTCGCTGTCATTGACGCCGAATGCCTCGGTAGCTGAGGCTCCCGGGACGGCGAGGATCTCGAGTGTGCTGCCGCGCAAGAGGAAGCTCCTGGTCACCATCTTCGCGTCGACGTAGAAGCCGGCGATGTCCCCGATGTCGTTGATCGCGCTGGCGGTCGTCTGCACGGCGCCGGGGATCGTGATCGGGTTGTAGGCGCCGGTCTTCGTATCGAGCTCGAAGGCGTGGGCGTTCCCGTTGACGTCGTTGTAGAACCCGACCGCCATGCCCTCGTTGTTGACGCCGAGTAACTGCGTGGTCTTCGTCTTGCCGGCAGCGCCTGGAGCCGAGAAGGAGGAGAACCGGCCGTTCTTCAGCCAGAAGCCGAAGTTGTCGCCTGCCGCGTCGGCGTAGAAGCCGACGGTCTTGCCCATGTCGTTGAGGCCGGTCACCTGAGTCTGCGCCGAGCCCGGGAAGTTCTCGTTGGTGTAGGTCATTCCCGAATAGGCCGAGAGCGTGTAGCCCTTGTTCGGCTGCGACACCGACGTCCCGCTGCCAAAGTACCCGGCGATCGTGCCGAGGTCGTTGATCCCGAGGAGCTGGTTGAAGGCCGGGTCGGCCTGGTTGTCGAGGGTCGTGAACTGATAGGTGGCCGTGAGGCCAGGGGACACCGACACGACGTTCACAGCCAGAGGCGGGTCCTGCATCAGAGCCCCCGCAGGAAGGGCGAGCGCGGTGACGCCGGCGAACGCGACGAGAACCGACGCCGTGCCGAGACGCCGCAAACGGCGATTCGGGGTCCGCTCGGACCCGACGATTGGGACAGTGGGGGCGCGCATCGAGAAGCTCCTTTTGTGATCGGTGTTCCGCTCTTGCGAGTCGAAAGTCCGCACCGGGTTGGTGCAAGGAATACTCTGCGCCCTCCCGGCGAAGCTGCGCATCTGGCGAACGACTACTTCGCACGCGGCCGGCCGGTCGAGGCTGTATAGAGGTCGCTATCGAGCTTGCGGCGAGTTGGGTGCGTCTGACGGAGCGCTCGCTGCTGCGGGCGCGGCAGCCTCCTCCTCCAGGTCGGCAACGAGTTGCCAGGACAGCAAGGCCAACCAGGGAGCGAGGTTACGCGCCAGTGCTTCGAGTGCCGTCGGATGGGCGTTGCCGAGGCTGAGCTCGCCGACCGCTGACTCGACCCAGTCCGATCGCGGCCTCACCGGCAGCATCTCGCGCAGGCGGAGTAGTCGCAAGATGGTCGGCTCCGCGACGAATTCGAGCGCGGCGTCGCGCGCGTTGAGGCGCCCGAGGACGTCGGTGCGGCCGCGGCCCCACGCCCACTCGCGAAGGCGGAGCAGCGCGGCGGGTTCATCAAGCTCCCCCCCAGCCGCCACCTGGGCGGAGCCGGCGAGGATGGAGACGTCATCGTCATCCTTCACGGTGTCGAAGTCTGCCTACTGCTCAGGCCCTGCGCATCTGGCACGCGACCAAGATTGACTCGTGCCCAGGTCGGATCTGGCGGGTCCCACCGGGCCGGGGCCACCGGCGACCATCTCGCGACCTCTATACGAGGAAGCCCGAGGACCGCCGGGCTATGCAATTGTGGAAGGGTGGCGGCGGCGCTGCCTGGGGACGCTCTCGAGCCGGGCACGGCCGCGACCACGACGCTCCTGGCGACCTCCGGGAACCTGCCGGTCGCGCTCACCCCGCTCGTCGGCCGAGACAGTGAGTTGCGGGAGCTCACCGAGCTCGTCGCGACCCACCGCCTGGTCACGATCACCGGAACCGGTGGATGCGGCAAGACGCGACTTGCGCTCGCCGTGGCCGCAGGACAGTGCGAACGCTTCGCTGATGGATGCTGGTGGGCCGATCTGGCGTCGACCTCGGGGCGCGAGCTGCCGGTCAACGCCGTGGTGCTCTCCACCTTGGGCGTTCCGCAGTCCGCGGAGGACAGCGGAGCCACCCTCGTCCGGCACCTGGAAGAACGCAGCCTCCTGCTCGTGCTCGACAACTGTGAGCACGTCGCGTACGAGGTCGCTGTCCTTTGCGAGCTGCTCTTGCAGCGTGCGCCGTGGGTGCGCGTGCTCGCCACCTCGCGGGAGATGGTCGGTGTCCCGGGCGAGCACGTGATCCGTCTCGGCGGATTGCGTCTCGACGTGCCGGAGGGTGAGGCCGCGATCAGCGAGGCGGTTCAGCTCTTCGCCCAAAGGGCAAGCGCGGTGATGCCCGGATTCGCGCTCGAAGGTGCAGAGCTCGCCGCAGCGTCACGTCTTTGCCACCAGCTCGACGGACTGCCGCTCGCCATTGAACTTGCAGCCGTCCGAGTCGGTGTCCTCAGCGTCGCCCAGATCGCTGAGCGGCTCGAACGCGACGTCGGGCTCTTGCGCCACCCCAGCCGCACCGCCCCCGCACGCCAGCAGACCCTCGTCGCCACGCTCGACTGGAGCCATGGCCTGTTGGGCGACGAGGAACAGCTGCTCTTTCGCCGACTCGCCTGCTTCCGTGGCAGCTTCTCGCTGCTTGCCGCCGAGGCGGTCGCCGCCGGCGAGGACCTGTCGGAGAACCACGTGCTCGGCCTCATCGCCGCCCTCGTCGGCAAGTCGCTGCTACAGGTCGCCGATCGGGGGGTCGAGAGCCGCTACCGGATGCTCGAAACGGTCCGCCAGTACGGCGAGAGACGCCTCGCAGAGAGCCCAGACAACCACGGGGTGCGTGCTGGTCACGCGGAGTTCTACCTCGTGCTGGCGCTGCACGCTCGGGCGGGCCTCGACGGTCCCGACCAGGTGCGGTGGCTCGACCGGTTGGAGCTCGAGAACGACAATGTGCGAGCCGCGCTCGAGTGGAGCCTTCGCCACCGGCCGGAGACCGGGTGCCACCTCGCGGCCGCAATGTGGCCATTCTGGTACCGGCGCGGCCATTACAACGAGGGCCGTCACTGGCTGGAGGAAGCAGCCGAGCAGGCACCTGCCACGTCGGCGCCGGTACAGGCCGGCACGCTCACCGCGGCAGGAATCTTCGCCTTCTTCCAGTGCGACTACGGCGTCGCTCGCGAGCGTCTTCACGCGGCGAACGCCTTGTACGAGGAACTCGGCGACCGCGTCGGACTCGCAACCACGCTGTACCGCCTCGGCTCAATCGCCCGCGAGGAGGCCCGCTACGCCGACGCCCGGGCCCTGTGCGAGGCCAGCCTGGAGATCCGCTCCGAGTTTGGCGACGAGGTGAGCGCGGCGTTGTGCGAGGACCACCTCGGCTTCGCCGCCTGGCTCGAGGGCGACCCGGTCCGAGCTGCGGAGCTGTGCGCCGACGCGTTGGCAACGTTCCGCCGGCACGGCCGCAGGCACGAAGAAGCAAGCGCGCTCATCAACCTCGGCGCGGCAAGCCTGGTGGCCGGTGAGCGAGAGCACGCCGCCGCGCAGTTCGAAGAGAGCCTGGCGATCTCCAAGGAGATCGGTTTCGCCGAGGGGATCGCCTGGTCAGCCCATCTGCTTGCCGTAGCCCTCGCAGCCCAACATCCCGAGCGGGCGCGCGCCCTGCTCGGCCAGGCGCTGCGCGGCCACGTCGAACTGGGCGACCGTTGGCGCACCGCCAGCGTGCTCGAGACCGTCGCCGACTTCGAGCTGCGCGATCGCGACCCCCTCCAGGCCGCGCTTCTGCTCGGCGCGGCAGCGGCACTGCGTGAAGAGCTCGGCGCCCCGACCCCGCCGAGCGAACGCGGCCGAGTCGAGGCGACCCAGGCGGCACTGGAGCGCCGCCTCGGCCACGACCGGTATTCGGCGGCCGTCGAAGAGGGACGGTGCGCTGACCTCGAGAGGGTTGTGCAGTCCGCACAGTGGGAGCTTTCGGGTGTACCGCCGACCACGCGGAGCGGGCAACACGACCCCAGCGACACCGAGGCTTCCGGTGAGGTGGGTCGCGACCTCGATCAGCGTGGTCTGACTGACCGGGAGATCGACGTGCTTCGGCTGGTCGCTCGCGGCCTCACCAACCGCGAGATCGGCGCCGAACTGTTCATCAGCGCGGGAACCGCCGGTGTGCACGTCTCGAACATCCTGCGAAAGCTCGGGGTCGGTGGCCGTGTGCAGGCGGCCGGCATCGCCCATGAGATGGGATTGCTCACTGACTGAGAGCAGGCGAGACCGGTGGCTCGGTGCGACGTACGGCACAGCTTGCTTCTCGACGAACTTGCTCCCGGGACGACTCCCGAGGCACAAGATGGAGCTTCCGCCGAGGCAACCTCACGTCGATGAGCCCGTCACTCTTGAGGCCGGGCCGGCTCACGGGCGAGATACTCCTGCCACCGCCGAACCGCTCTTTCCTTCGACAGATGGCTCACCTCTTCTTCGCCTAGTCCCACCCTGTCGATGAGGTTTTGGACCAGCTCGTAGTCCAGCCGCCTCTTGGTCCGCTGCTACCCTTGGAGCCTGCGGTCGTGGAGGTAGCACTCCTCGCTCCACGCATGCCTAGAAGTCGTCATTGGAGACCTGCAACTGCTCACGGAGAATGGCAGCGACGCGGTTGGGGTCGTCGATCTGCCCAGAGCCGTGCGAGAAGCGCATGAACAGCTCATCCCCGTTTGCGAGCGTCAGGGTGTAACGGAAGTGGTCGCCCGTTCTGGCTCTTGAGCGGCCGGCCCCGACCAGAGTCCAGCGTTCGGTTTCGACGAACGTCTTGTGCACTGGGTAGGAAATGGGACTCACGCAGGGCCCCCGCACCCCAACGACTCCGTCCCACGCTGAGACCGTCACCTTCTGCGTGCTCGTCGGGCCATCGCGTGAGCGAGGGCACCAACCTTCTTAGGCATTTCTGCGTGGGCCCCGTAGGTTCCGCCGTCCATCGCAAGATCCTTCGCGAAGAGGCGCTTTCCGCCCTGGTCAGATCACTCTTTGGCGCCGGAGCGCGCGGAGCTCTTCCAACGAGTAACCACACAGCCCGGACAACACTTCCTCGGTGTGCTCGCCGAGATAAGGCGCAAGACGGGTGAAGCCCACCCCGTCTCCAGACATGCGCACCGGCACCCCCGACGTCCACAGGCCGTCGACCGGACCCACCCGCGGGTGCTCGACCTGGACCGTTTCGCGGCGCGCCACCACCCGTCGGTCGATGACGGCCTCGACCGGCGATCGGACCGGCGCTGCGGGAACCCCGGCGGCATCGAGCGCATCGACCACCGCCGCCACCGACAGCTCTGCGGTCCAGCTCTCGATCTCGATCGACAGCTCACTGTGATGGCTGACCCGGACGTCGCGAGTCGCAAAGCGTGGGTCCTTCTGCAGCTCGGGCCGGCCCATTGCCCCGAACAGTGCGGCAACCAGCTTGTCCTGCGGCGCAACTAGGGCAATCCAGCCGTCTGCACAGCGATAGAGCCCGAAAGGTGCCAGGCGTGGCAGCGTCGGCCCCGTGCGCATCGGCTGGCCCAGCTGGCCGAGAGCCGCCCAGTCCTCCGACGCCACCAACGACGTGAGCACCCCCAGCATCGACACGTCGACGTGCTCCCCCGTTCCGCTCCGCTGCCGGCGCTGTAGCGCCGCCAGGATCCCCACCACTGCCCAAACTGGAGTGAGAACGTCGGCCACCGGCACTCCCACGCGAATCGGAGGGTCCTCGGCATCCCCGCTGGTCAGCATGATGCCGCTCAGCGCTTGGATGATGGCGTCCATGGCGCGCACCCCGGAGTCGGAGCCCGCCCCGAACCCGCTGATGGAGCAGTAGACGATCGACGGGTTCGCCGAGCGAGCCACCGCGTAGCCGACCCCGAGCCGTTCGGCGGTGCCACTCGAGAAATTCTCGACGACCACGTCGGCGTGACAAACCAGGTCTTCGAAGATGCGCTGCGCCCCCGTCCTCTTCAAGTCGAGAGTCACACTGCGCTTGCCACGACATCGGTTCAGCGTGGCCAACGACAGGTCGTCGGGACCCGAGGGCGACATGCCGAGACCTGCCGGGCCGACGTACGGCGCGTTTCCGCGGGCAACGTCGCCCACAGCGGGTTCCTCGAGTTTGATCACGTCCGCGCCAAGCCCGGCCAGCACGAGCGTGCAGAACGGCCCGGCAAGGGCTCGGGTCAGGTCGATGACCCGCACCCCGGCGAGCGGCCCATCAACCACCTGCCCGTCACCCTCCATCCCGCCTCCTTGCAGCCACCGGCTCGACCCGCGCTTCGACGAACTCGCTGACCGCGTCTCGCACCGACGCCTCGGTCCACGTGCGCCGGTCGACATTGTCGGCGCGGATGGAAAGCACCGGAACGCCGGCCGACTCAAGCCGGGCGGCGCTGAAGTAGTCATCCTCGCCGAAGCTCACAGCTCCATCGATCTGGTGCAGCTGCGCCTCTTTCACGTGCCACGCGCTCGACCAAGGCGGCATCCGCAGTACGTCGCCCATCGGAACCAGGCGCGCGGCCAATGCCCGCAAGGGGTCGCGCCCGTCGATGTAGCGCAAATAGCCGTCTGCAGCCAGTCCGAGGTACATCGACCAGACGAATACCGCACCGAGCTCGTCCTCGAACCATTGGTAGAGCCCCATGCTCGACCACAAGCCGCGCCCGAGCCACATGAGTCGCACCCGTTCGTTGGGGCAGGCGCCCGCGCCGGCTGCCACCCGCTCCTCCACCTCGGATCGGAGGCGGCCAGCAGCTTCGTAACCCCATTGACTGCCCCGGTGCCACTGCGGGATCATCACCGCCGGCATGGTGTCGGCGACACTTACCGGTGCCGGGATCGTCACGGCCACCAGGTCCCGCGTCGCTCGGTTGTGCTCGGCCTGTCGATTGGCGAGGTCCATGACCTCGCCGAACCGGCTCTCGGAAAAGCGCCGCCCCGTGGTCTCTTCAAGCGCTCGCACCAGCGCAGCCAGTTCGTCGGCCAGCAGGTCCAGGCGATCAGCAGGCAAGAAGCGGTCCCAGTCGTGAGGAAGGTCCTCCCACCAGGTTTCGCCCGGGTCGGCGCGCACGTCCACCGAATGCTCAAGCGGGTAGAAGACGGCGCCCGTACGCGCGGCCCACACCTCGAACAACTGGCGCATCCCGTCCGTGGAGAGCGACGTCTGCAGGATCGTTGGCCTCGGGAGACCACCCCAGGGCGCCGAAGCCGGCTCGTCCGCGAGCACTTCGCCCAATGGCAGGACGTTGTACTGATCGTGGTCGTTCGGATAACCGGCGTCAGCCAGGCGCGCGAGGTACACGGGTCCTAGCTGCTTGGCGGCGATGAGCGAGGACCACCACTGCACGACTACGTAGTCGATGTCCATCGCGCGGTAGATCTCGTGGGGTGCATCGGCGCTCAGCACTGCAAACGGCTCGCCTGTCTTCGCCCGCGCTCGGACCCCCTCGAACCATTCGCGCTGGTAGCGGGCGAAGCTCTCGGAGCAATCGAGCACGGCGCGACGACGCATACCGGCGCTCTCAGCCACCGGCTACTGCCTCGATCACTCGAACTGCGGCATCCTCGAGTACACGCCCGATCGCCGGACCATCGTCCACGTTCACCGAGACGACAGGCACCTCGAGGACCGCGCGCAGCGGTGCCAATTCCCACCCCGAGGCCTCGTCGTCGGCATGGACCAACTGCAGCACGGCGTCGGGAGCGGTGCGAAGGACTCTCGCCGAGGTGCGCGCCATGCGTTCGGCGAGCCCGGCACGCGCAGCCGCCCTCGCCGCGAGCTGGTAGCTGTCGACTACGCGATCGAGCGGGTCGAGCGCGGGTGATAGAACGTCGGACCCGTCGTCGCCCCAATCGTGGTCTTCGCCGACGAGACACAACCCCGCTCGTTCGAGCACCGCATAGTTGGCGACCTCCTCTCGGCTCGATCCCGTGACGAAGACGCGTGGGCCGGCCACGGAGGAACGGCTCGACATGGGGCAGGTCGCGTCATTCGGATCCCGCGGCCGGGGGGCTCCGGCCAGCCACCGCCGCACCTCGGGTCCCGGGAGCACCGCTGCGGCGTGCGCGGCCACGAGCGCCTGGCTGCCACGGACAGAGGGCACCGGAGCGGTGCGCCGCTCGTCGAGCAACCGCAGGCTCGCCGCCGTGGCGGCTCGATCGTCCATACCCCGGACCAGGTCGTCGTCGTCGACCGCCCGGCCAGCCCAGTCGGCGAGGACTGAGAGAAGTTCTGCGACTCGGAGCCTGTTGTACCGAGCGCTCGTGCGGTGCGGGAGACGCAGAAGATCGAAGAAGGCGACAGGCACATCCCGTGGCAGGCTGCCCGTGCGCTGCAGTTCCCGCACTACGAAGAAGAGCTTGGTGTGCGCTTCGGTGTCCCGCCCGATCACGAGCCCGTCCAGCCAGTCGAGAGCATCGTGGAGCAACGCACTCAGCACACGCGACACAGCGGGCGTCAGCTCCACGGCAGGCACGTAGGAGGCCGCAGTCGGCGGCCTCGAACGCCAGAGCCGGCGCGTGGACAGCCTGATCGGCAACATCCCCGCCGCCGTGACCAACTCCCGGGGAACGGTCCACCCGAGAAGCCCCACGACCCGGCCCCCCTGGGCTCGCCACCGGTCGCTCACCTCGGCCGGATGGAGGTAGGCGTCCCACAACGGGGCGTCCCATCGGCTACCACCAAACACGACTCGCTCGCTTCGCCTCCAGTAGCTCGGGGAAGTCCGACTCGAGCAGCCACCCGGCCGCGGCCGACTGCTGAGCCGACTGCTCGAAACGGCCGAGATAGGCGGCCGGGCTGCCGTAACGCCGGGCCAATTCTTCCGCGGAGAACGGCACCATGTGGGGGACGAGATCGGCAAGGAACGCCGGGTCCGTGTACGGTGCCTGCGGGCCGGGCTGGCAGCTCCCCACTTTGGGCGTACTATGCGGCAGGTACGTCGCCATCGGGACCTCGACCCATGGGGTACGCACGCCACCGATGACGTTGTCGTCCCCATCGCGGCACAACGGCAAAGCCTCGGGCATCAGCCCGTGCACTCCGCCCGATCCTTCGCCGTCGAACGCGAAGCGGTCGGCCGGCGGCGGCGTCGAGCCGGCGGCGATCCATTGGTCGACCAACTCGAACACTGCCCGGGCGACGAGATCCATCCGGGCGTCGGAGCGGACCTCCTCAATCTCACGTCCAAGGGCCGGTTCGCCGCGTTCTTGCCGCTGGGCCCGGTTCGTGGTGATCGACTGGGTGCCGGTCATGTGCCCGGTCCCCGCCACTTGGTAGAGGCGGTAGCGGTCGGCCCAGTCGTCGCCGTCCGGACGGAGCACGGATCGATGCGTTTCAGCTTCGCCCTCGCTTAGGAGCTCCACCACCGGCACCCCATGTGGCCCGATGGTGCGACGCGGGTCGTCCATCGGCAGCACCGCACCCGGGCGCAGGCTGGTGTAGCCGGGTCGCCCCGCGCCCCCCGAAGAGATGCAGACGATGTAGCCGGCCACGATCGATCGCCCGTCGATTTCGAACCGGCAGTCGAACCCCTCGCCGAGAAAGGTGCGGCAGAAGGTCCCCGTCTGGGACCACCCCGACAGCACGACCCGGTCGACGGAGAGGTCGGAAAAGCAGGGGAGTAGGCCCGTGACCACGGCTGCACCCGTGAGCCCAACGACGTCCCATCTCATGGTCGCGGCCGGGATGACCAGGCGCCCATACCGTTCGGGATCCCAGTCGGACAGGGCGCCGACGATGGCCTGATCCTGGGTCACCCCGACGTGGGCATGCCCAGAACGCAGGATCCACGGCGCCACCATTCCCCAGCTGATCGCACGGTCGTCCTCGACGTGATGGGGCTCGAGGTAGACCGCGCCGCTGAACGCGGAAGCGTCAGCCGGTCGCCGCACCAGCACGCGGGTGGTGAACCGCCGCGCCCCCAAAGGCTCAGCCACGAAGGTGTCGTCCCACGTCCATTCGTCGGCCAAGCCCGACAGCAAGTACTCCTCTTCGATGTAGCCCGGGGCAGAGAGATCGATGCCGAGCCCGAGACGCGGGAGCCATGCGGTCCCAAGGGGCTCCGCTCCCTCACCGGTATGCAATGGCCCAGCGACGTCGAGGTGACGGATCAGCTCGCCAACGGCGGTCACCTCCTGCTCCGAGACGGCGTCAACGCCAACGGCACACACTCGGGGCCGAACTCGGGCCATCTGGTCATCTCGACTGGGCCGGAGAGCTCGAACTTCTCGGTGCGCGCCAACAGCTCCTCCAACGCCACCCGGAGCTCCATCCGCGCCCAGTTCGCCCCGGGACACTGGTGGGGCCCTAAGCCGAAGGCGATGTGTCGGGCCGGCCTCCGGAAGCGGAACTCGCCGGGATCTTCGAACACGTCCTCGTCTCGGTTGGCCGAGGTGAACACCATGGCGATCGGCTCGTCCTTGCGAATTAGCTGGCCGCCGATTTCCACGTCTCGGTTCGCCGTGCGGGCGAAGCCTCGGTAAGGAGAGTAGAGCCGCAGCAGCTCCTCGACCCCGTCGACGACGAGCGATGGATCGGACCGAAGCTCGTCTTGCAGGCCGGGGTGACGCGCCAGGTGTAGCGCGAAGCTGCCGAGCACGAACCGAGGCGCAACGATCCCGACCAGCAGCACCTGGCGCAGCGTGCCGACGACCATCTCATGCGGCAGCGGCTCGCCTCCGGGTCGCGCCTGAAGCAGAGCGGTGGCCGGATCGAGATCGGGGTCCTGCGGATGGGCCATCCGGTCCGCGATCAGCTCCCGGGTAAGGTCGTAAAGGGCGAGGCTCGCAGAGCGCATCCCATCGGCCTCGTCGTCCTTGATGGCCCGGTTGAAGGCGAGGAAATGCTCCTGGACGCGCGCCATCATGTCGCCATCGACGTTGAGGAAGCGGGCGAAAGACATCACCGGGAAGTTGCCGGCGAACTCCGTGCCGAAGTCACCGTGACCCTTGTCCAACATCGGTCGAAGGCAGGCGACCGCGTACTCCCGTACGATCGGCTCCACGGCCGCTACCCGGTCGGTGCTCATCAGCGGGTTCAGAATTCGGCGGTAGACCGTGTGTTCGGGGGGGTCGAGGTGGAGCGGCGGACGGCGGCCGGTGAAGGCGATCTTGGGGACGATGTTCTGCACAGAAGTGATGAAGGTGTCGGCGTGCGTCAGCACCCTCAGAACGTCGTCGTACTTGGTCACCGCCCAGAAGCCCCCGAAGTGGTTGCTGTGGACCACCGGGCAGCGCTGACGGAGCGTGGCGTACACCTCGTGCGGGTCCAACCCCGTTCCGTCGACGACCGGGTCGGGTACATCGTGTGCCGCACCCGACGGCGTCTCGTGCGTTGCTGTCATCCAGTCCTCTTCTCCGCACTCACCGGCCTCGTCCCGTCCCTCCGATCGGCTCGGTACGTCCGCTCCGGGCCGGTGACGTGTCATCCGGGACGCCTGCAAACCGCAGCGGCAACCGCACCGGTCCCGCAGTCGGCCACGGGCTGAAGGCGATCTCGCCGAAGAGTACGAACGGCGAGCGGTCGAGCAAGGCATCGACGCCGGCGGCAACTTCAGCACGCCCGGGGATCGAGCCAGGGCAGACGTGAGGACCGCAGCCGAACGCAAGGTGTCGGCCACTCCGCCCGAGGACCACTTCACTCGCTCTCTCGAACAGCTCGGGGTCCCGGTTGGCCGCGGGGAGCACGACGGCCACGGGCTCGCGTGCGGGGATCGTCCGTCCACCGAGGGTCACCGAGCGGGTGGTCGTCCGCGCGAACCCGACATTGGGCGTGTGGAGACGCAGCATCTCCTCGACGAACGGCGCCACGAGGGTTCGGTCGTGCCGCAGTCGTTCCTGCGTGGCGACGTCTCGAGCGAGATACAGGGCGGCGCTTGCGAGGACGAGTGCGGGGGCGCCGTGACCAGCGACGACTATCTGTCGCAGACTGCCGGCCGCCGTCTCCGCCGTCACCACTTCTCCTCCGACCTCGGCGGCCAGCAGGCCGCTCACCAGGTCCTCCTCTGCGGGCAACGGGTTCCGGGACCGCTCCGCGACGACCGCTCGGGACAAGTCGTACAGGACGCGGTTTTCCCGCTCGATCACGTCCACGTCCCTGCGCCGTTGCGCATCCTCGAAGGTCTCCATGTGGACCACGAGGTCGGCGGCGAACGGTTCGGGGATGTTGAGGAGTGCGCACACGACGCGGGCGGTCAGGGGAGAGCAGTACTCGGTGTAGAGCTCGGCCACGGTCCCGGGCTCCGGCAGAGTCTCCGTCGCCAGTCGCCGGATGATCGGCTCCAGGCGCCTGAGACGGTCCTTGCGGAACACCGGGTTGATGGCCCTGCGGTAGTCGGTGTGCTCCGGCGGGTCGTAGTGCAAGGGGGGACGGCGCCCGGACGCGGGGTTTCGCGGCACGATGATCCCTCTGCTGCTGGTGAAGGTGGCTGGGTCGGTCATGACGCGCTCGACATCGCGGTACCGGGTGACCGCCCAGAACCCGCCGTACCGGTTGGAATGAGCTACGGGGCAGCGCGCCCGAAGCGACCCATAGACGCGCTCGGGGTCTTCGAGGGCCGCCGGATCGTCGGGATCGAAGTCCTCACCCATTCCGGCGGGCATGGCGCTCACCGGCACTCGACCACCGGGCCTGCCGGAGGCTCCTCGTGTCCGGAGCGCTGCATGCCGGAAGTCCCCCCTTTTCCTGCACGGTGCCTTCCTGCGCGATGCCGGGCCATGACCCGACGCCCCCCCGGGATTTTACGGTAGAGCCCAAGAATCGTCAAGTTCCCTGATACGTTGTGCGGCTGGCCGACACCGAGCCATCGCGGGTCACGACCCGCCCGCAGCTGCCCCCTGGCCCTTCTGGCCGAGCTGGCTCGAACGTCGAGCGTGCGGCCGCGCGGGGGGTGTTCCCCGGAGACGTCCGGCCGACGAGCGGGGGCCGCCGTTCGAACCGGACGTGTGACCGTTCGATCGCGACAGGGCGTCGATGCACGAGAGGAGGGCGACCTCCAGCCGGTCTCGCTCTCGCCCCGAGAGACCGTCGAGCATGCGACGCTCGAACACGTCGATCGCCTGATTGCACGTCACAAGCAGGTCACGGCCCGCCCGGGTCAGGTTGATGCAGAGAATCCGACGGTTGGTCTCATGCGGAGACCGCGCGATGAGTCCCTTGCGCTCGAGGACCGCGACCATCTCGCTGCCGGCCTGTGCGCTTACGAACGACCGGCGCGCGAGTTGTGCCCCGGACATCCCCGGGTGGCGATCGAGCACGCTGAGCGCGGTGTACTGCAGGGCCGTCACTCCGAAAACCCCGACGATTGCATCCATCTCGGACCTGACCGCAAGCTCCAAGCGCTTGACCAAATAGGTCACACGGGGTGGCGCTGGGGGTGGTACCCGGACGCGACCATTCGGAACGGGCACGCGGTGACTGTACCATCGACTGCGTACGGGATCGCCTGACCGCGACAGCACCACTTCACGGACCAGACCGAGATTGCGGACGAAGTCAGCGCCTCCCGCTGGCCTCGCCTTGGGTCCGGCCGGCTGCGAGTTCGCTTGCATTCCCCTTTCGGACGAGGAATCGCACCCAGTCGGATTCCCACTCGAACGTCGCGTCGAGCCCGGCATCCGCGGTGATCCGGCGGACGTAGCTGGTCACCTCCTGACCCAATTCATCGTTGGCTGCCGGCTGCGGGCGCGCCTGGGCGTCGATATACGCCGGCTGGAAGCCGGCGCTGACGACTCCCTCGCTATCGACCGTCACCCGGGCGATCATCGTGTGGCGGGAGTCCGTCGAGTACGGCCAATTCTGGACCGTCGCGTCCGGGGTGACCTGGCGTAGGACCGGCGAGCGGGAGCCGAAGGACGGCCGGTCGGTCTCCTCGCTTCTCGGGTTCGAGCGCGGCTCGTAGGCCGCGACGAAATGGTTGATCCCGTGGAAGACCGGGCGATCCTTATAGATCTCCACCCCGCGCAAGATGTGCGCATGGTGCCCGATCACGACGTGGGCGCCTGCGTCGATCGCTGCCCGTGACAACGCACGCTCGTACTGCGCCAGCTCCGCGTGGACGAAACCCATGCCTTTGTGGAAGGAAACCGACACGATATCCACCTGCCGTGCCAATGCCTCGACGTCGTCTTGCATGCCTTCTAGCGACCTCTGCTCGACGAACGTGTACTCGGTCGGTTGGCTCCCCGGGCTGGCCATCTCGAGCTCGTAGTGCGACAACACGTTCACCCACGCGGCACCCGCCTTGACCGGCGTGGCCCACGACTCGCGGGGGCCCACGGCGTTGTAGCTGAGAAAGCCGAGCCGCAGACCATCGCGCGCGAGGGTTGCAGGGCGGCGTGCCTCGTCGAGCGTCATCCCCGCACCCGTCGTGAGGATGCCGAGACGTCGAAGTTCTGACACAGTGTCCTCGACCCCTGCTGGACCCTGGTCGAACGTGTGATTGCTCGCCAGCGTCACGACGCCGAACCCGCATTCCGCCAACGCCCTCAAGTTCTCCGGTGGCGCCGCCGGAGCGGGGTATTCGACGCCGCAGTACGCGCCGCGGCTCGTATGGGGCCACTCGACATGTGCCACCGCCACGTCGTAGCGACGGAGCGCCTCCCGGGCAAGGTCGAGATAACGCCCCGCATCCGGCGCCCCCAAGATGAGGTCACCGACGTAACCGATCGTGAGCTCGGGCATCATTTCGGCTCTTCCGCGCCGCTCGTCCCCGCCAAATGTGCTTTGCCTGGGTTCGGCGCCAATTCCGACGGCCGTAGCACGGCTCGGGTCCCGTCCCACGAGGAGCTGGTGGCGAACCCGGCCTCGCGTCCGATGGCGTCGATGTAGTCGACGACGCGGGTCCCCTCGTCACCAGTGACCGGGACGGGCCGCGCCCGATCGTCGATCCAGCACGGGATGAGGGAGGCCTCGATGGCCCCCTCGTCTCCGATGACGCACTCGGCGATGGCGGTGTTCCGGCTTTCGGGATTGAACGGGTACGTGGGCATGGCGGGGTCCGGGAGGAAGCCGAAGAGCTCGACACGTCGACGAGCCCACGCTGCGGCCTCAGGGGTGTCCGGATTGCTGGGCGAGAGCGCCCGGGTGACGGTGACGAAGTTCCCCAGGCCGTGGTAGATGGGCTTCCCCTTGTATAGCTCGACGCCGCGCATGATGTGGGCATGGTGTCCGACGACGATGTCCGCACCGGCATCGAGGGCGGCTCGGCTCACCTCGCGTTCGTACATGGCCAGCCGTGCGCGCACGTGGCCGATCCCCTTGTGGAAAGCGACGACCACGACATCCACCGTCGGACGCAGATCCCCGATGTCGCTGCGCATCTCCTCGAGGCTCTCCGGCGTGCAGAACGTGTAGACGCTCGGTGACCCCCCGGGTGAAGCGTGGTCGAGCTCGTAGTGCGTGAGTACGTTAACGAACGCGCAACCTGGCTTCGACGGCCGTGCCCAGCTCTCCCGCGGACCTACGCAGTTGTAGCTGAGGATCCCAACCCTGCGACCTCCGGCCTCGACCACCGCAGGGCGTCGCGCCTCGTCGAGGTTCATCCCCGCGCCGGCGGTCGCGATCCCGAGCCCTTGCAACGTCCGCACGGTGTCCTCGACACCAGAAGGGCCAGCGTCTGCGATGTGGTTGCCAGCCAGCGTCGCCACCGTGAAGCCGGCTTTGCCCAGAGCGGCGAGATTGTCCGGATCAGACGGCCGCGCTGGGACGTCAGTGGAGAACACCGCGTCGCCGCCACGTCGGGAATGCGGAACTTCTACGTGACCGACCACCACGTCTGCGCCCGACAGCGTGTCGCGCGCCGGATCGAAGAAGGAGTCGGGGTCGGGCTCGTCGAGGATCAGGTCCCCGACAAAAAGAAGCTTCATGGGCATCTGGCACCAGCTCTCCTCGGACACGTCGGCTTAGGCACGCGAACCCGACGCCAGCTCCGGAAGTGCCATCAGCCTCCCCCAAGGTCGGGTGGCATGGGTGAGGGCTTCGCCTTCCCAGAGCTTGCGCTCCTCGCGCATCGGGTCGCACTCGAGACGCCACGACCGGTCGATGATCATCGTGGTCCGGCGATCCGATCGATAAGGTTCCCAGTCAGTCCCCTCGGGGGTCGCGGGATGTCCGGTGACGGCGAAAGAAGTCCACGCGGCGCTCATGGCGCGTGCCACCTCGCTCGCACCAACGTCGTCGGCGAGCGCCGTCGCACCAGCGCAGTTGTGGAACACGAGCGGCACCTCCAGGGCATGGAACGCGCCGCACCGGGGGAAGGCGGGAGATGCCCAGTCCATCCGGTAACAGAACACCGGCGCGGTGCCCGCTTCTGCCTTGGCGTCGGCTTCCCGGAGGGAACGGATGCGGAATTGCTCGGTCTCGATCAGCAGCCGCAGGTCGAAATTGGAGATGTCGGGATACAGCGCGCGGTAGCCGGCGATCACGCCGTCCGGTTGGCCGTCGAAGCCTGGCGACACGAGGTACGTGAGATCTTCGTCGCTGAGTTCGTCCACTGCGGCGAGCTGAGGGGCGACGGCCAAAGAGAAGCGGGCCTCGTCACGGTTGGTCCCGATGGTAAGCGGGATGTCCGCCGCGACCCCACGCGCGAACTCCCGCTCGGGGTAGTCGGGCAGGATCTCGCCGTCGACGGTCGGCGCGAAGGACATGCCGTTCACGGAGGGGCCGCCGCCTGCGCCCAGCGCGACTTGCGCCTCGTAGAGCTGCTCGGCCGGAAGGGCCAGGAGCTCGCGAGCACCTACTCCGAGGAAATCGAGGACCTGCCGGGTGGCCCGTCGCGCCGCCTCCCGGTCGCGCAGGCTGAACAACGGCCCGCTCTCGACGATCGCCTTGTGCACGAGGCCCCGCGCCCTAGGGACGGTGAGGAGCGAAGCCACCTTGCCCCCTCCGCCCGAGCAGCCGAAGATCGTGACGTTGTTCGCATCGCCTCCAAAGGTGGCGATGTTCTCCTGCACCCACGTCAACGCTCCCACCAGGTCAAGAAGGCTGACGTTGGACGATCCCCGATACTCCGGACCGAGCTCGGCCTCCAGGTCCAAGTACCCGAGCAGCCCGAGACGGTGATTGAGGGACACGACGACCACGCCGTGACCTCCGGCCAGGCTCGCTCCGTTGGAGGCCGCGCCTGATCCGCTGCCCGTGGTGTACCCGCCGCCGTGGATCCACACCATGACCGGCGCGCGACCGGTGAGATCTGCACTCCAGACGTTGACGACGAGGCAGTCCTCGCTCATCCCGGGGTCATCTGACGGGCCCAGGATCCCAGACAAGGGAGTGCCGGATCGCACGACGATGGGAGCCTGAATCGAGGATGGGCCGTAGCAACGCGCGTCCCGCACTCCCGGCCACCGCAGGGGGACGGGCTCGCGGAAGCGGCGCTCGCCGACGGGCGCGGCGCCGTAGGGGATCCCGAGAAACGTTGCGACGCCCGATCGGCGTTCTCCTCGGACCCTTCCCCGGTCAGTCTCGACGACGGTGTCCCTCATCCCTTCTCCTTGCGTTGACTAGTCGACCATCTCGCGGACGGTGACGCGTGGACACTGGAACGCAACAGCCGCATTGTCGACTTCCGGCAGCGCGAGCAGCTGCTCGGCGTACCGTCTTGCCGCCGCCGCCTCGATGGGAGACGCGGCCAGCGCAGCGCAGTCGATGAACTTGGCGATCAGGCCGGCATCGCCGATCGGGAGGGCCGGGCTCCCTGGGAGGCAGTCGACCGTCTGGCGCAAGCTCTCTCCGGACTCGAGGGTCACGTCCAGCGCGCCCCACTCGGAGCCCGGCATCGTGACGTCGTCCACAGTGAAATGGACGCGACGGGCGAGGTCCAGCACGCGATGGTCGGCGAGCGCGGACTCGTCGAAATCGGCCAGCTTCAAGCAGCCCTTCACCAAGGCGGTCGCGACGGTGAACGGCAGCGAGAACTTGGCCTCGATCGCGGTCCGGGGGGCCACCTTCTGCTCCCTGGGCTCGACCAACATCGAGTTGGCTGAGCCGCCGCTGGCGTTGATTGAGCGCACCGGACGCCCGGCGACCTCTTGGCGTACGGCCAGCGCCGCCGCCACGAACGCGTGCGTGCCACGGCAGCTCGGCCAGGGCTTGAAGCTGACCTCGGCCCCGTGGAAGGTCGCCCCCAGTCCGTCCAGCAGTCTCTCAGGGTCGGCACTGCCGTCGCCGTACATCGCCACGAGCCCCGCCGCGCCCTCGAACGGCTGGTCGAATCCAGTGACACCGTCGGCGGCGAGCAGTGCCGCGGTCACGGCGCCCTGCGCGCCGAAGGCGTCGCGGACGGCCCGGACGACCGACCTCGGGCTGCGCTTCAGTTCTCCGAAACACGTCGCCTGGCACGTCACCAGCGACAGGGCGTCCAGGACACCCCCGGGCTCGAGATCAAGAAGGTTGGCAGTGGTGGCTGCGGCCCCGACCGCCCCGAAGATCGGCGGCGGGTACCAGCCTCGGCTGTCCGCCACGGTGGTAAGGAGGAACCCCAGACGGCAAACCAAGTCGGCCCCCACGGCGATGGCGGCCAGGAACCGGCGACCTCCCACCGGCCGTCCGCTGCTGGCCAGCTGCTCAGCGAGCGCCAGCCCGGCGGCAACGGGAGCGGCATGCGGGTGCACCATCGCCCCGTCGTGGGCGTCCTCGAAGTCGAGGGCGTGGGCGAGCGCCCCGTTCACCAGGGCGGCCAAGGACACATCCACTCGCAGCCCGGTCCCAAGCACGTGGCAGGATCCCGACCGGTCACGCGTCGCTGCCAAGCGCAGGAAGGGTCCACATCCGTCCCCGATGCCGCTTGCCCCGACTGAGACCCCGACTGCGTCGAGCACGCTGCGGGCAGTGGCGCGCGCGACCCGGTCGGGGAGGGTGGTCGCCGACACCCCAGCGACGTGCTCGGCGATCAGGCGCGAGACGCTCAAGATCTCGGGCGCTGTAGGCCTCCGCCTCCCGTCCACGTGCTCGTCCCCTCCTCAGTCGGGAAGCTGCTCGGGTGCCGCCGTTCCGACACCCCGCAGATATCCCGTCCGCAGGATCTCTTCGACGTCGTCGCGGACTTTCGTCATGGGGCCGAAGAGGTTGATCGTGCCGTCGGTGAGGACCGCGACCGAGTCAGCGATCCCGAGGGCGCGGCGCGCGTGCTGCTCGACCATGATCACCGCAGCGCCGGAGTCGGCCGCCGCACGCACTGCACCGAGCAGGCGCGTAACCACCCGTGGCGCCAACCCCAACGACAGCTCGTCTGCCAACAACACGGCGGGTGAGCGACTGAGTGCCAGCGCGAGGCTGAGCATCTTCTGCTGGCCTCCCGAGAGCAGCCCCGCCCTCCGGTGGAGGTGCGGACGGAGCTCCGGGAACAGGTCGAGCGCCAAGTCGAGCGAACCTCTGCTCAGCCGGATGTTGTCGGCAGCCGAGAGACGCAGGATCGATCCCCGCTCGTCGGGAACGACCCCGATCCCTGCTCCGACTCGACGATGCACGGGGCCGGTGAGCGGCTCGCCGGCCCAGGAAGCAGAACCCCCGAGAGCTGGGAGGGACCCGGCGATGGTCATGAGCATGGTGGTCTTGCCCGCGCCGTTGGCACCCATGAGCAGTAGCACTTCGCCGGCGCCGACCTCGAGACGGAGGTGTCGAGCCACGACCAGGGCGCCGTAGCCGACCGTCAAGTCGTCGACCACTAGACGCGGCGTCACGACCGGTGCGAGCGCAGTCACCGCACGTGTCCACGCGACAGCGCCGGCAGCGGGGCCGCGTTGGTCTCCTCGGCTCCTTCGTCGCTGATGTCGGTGCCAGGTGGCGCACCGATGAAGGCCTCGATCACCGCCGGGTCGGCGGCCACCTCAGAAGTCGTGCCCTGAGCCAGGATGCGCCCGTTGCTAAGCACGGTCAGGCGATCGCACACCTCGAGGACGAGGGAGAGGTCGTGCTCCACCAGCACGATACCGATGCCCCACTCGCGGGCCAACCGCCGTAGGAGGTCACCGAGCTCTCGGGTCTCCCGTTCGTCGAGACCCGCGGCCGGCTCGTCGAGCAGCAGCATGGACGGTTCCGACGCGACGGCCCGTGCGAGGCCGACGAGGCGTCGCCGTCCAGCTGAGAGTTCGCCCGGCATCTCGTCCAAGTAATCGGCGAGTTCGAACTCCACGACCGCGGCTGCCGCGGCTGCCGAAAGGCGCGCGCGTCCGGGGCGAAGGGGCGCCGTGAGGTAGCAGAGGAGGTCCCGTGACTCGCATGCGGCGAGGAGATTCTCCCGCACGGTGAGCTCATCGAACAGCTCGAGGTTCTGGAACGAGCGACCGATGCCCGACCGGGCCCTACGGACGATCGACCAGGACCCGATCGTCTCGCCATCCAGGAGTACTCGGCCCTCCGTCGGGACGGAGAAGCCCGAGAGGACGTCCAGAAGGGAGGTCTTCCCCGCTCCGTTGGGCCCGATCAGGCCGACGATCTCGCCGGAAGCCACCTCGATCCCTGCGTCGTCGAGGGCACAGACGCCGCCGAACGAGATGCTCACGTGTTCTGCACGGAGAGTGCCCGTCGTCACCCTCCGCCGCACCGCGTCGGCTTCGACCGCGTCTCCGGTGCTGCCCCGCAGCCAGCGGGGAAGTCGCAAGGCCAGCCACCGAAACTGGTCGGCGTTCTGCGCCGCCACGCCGTTTGGGAATTTCGGCAGGGTCGCCAGCAACAGGAGACCCATGAAGATGATGATGTAGCTGTCGACGTCGACCACCATGTCTATGGCGTGCGGGATCAGACCGCCCGGTGCGGCGACGCCTGCCATGAACGCGGCGGCGACATACCCGACGCCGAGCACGACGGTCTGGACCACCACGTAGATGGAATTGGTCACTGTGTACTGGGTGAAGGTCACCTGCAAACCCTCGAAGGCCATCAACACCCCGGCTGCAGCTGCAAGGAGCGACGCGACACCGAAGGCGTACAACTTCGCGCTCGAGACCGAGATGCCGAGGGCAGCGGCCGCCCGCTCGTTGCTGCGGACCGCGAGAAGCCGGCGCCCGACTCGACTTCGCCGAATATTGGCGACGCCGAGCGCGGCGAGCGCGAGTACCGCGAGGCACAAGACGGCGTATCGACCCGGATACGTGATGGGATCGATACTGAGCCCGAGGATCGTCGGCGAGTGGACGACGGTGCCGGCTGCACCGCCCGTCCAGCTCGGGTTGCCGAACACGATGTCCGAGATGCACACCCCAAGGCCCAAGGTGATGATCGCCAAGTTCACGCCGCGGGTCCGGAGAGCGGGCAGCCCTACGAAGATCCCGATCGCCGCGCCGCCGATCACACCCAGAAGCGCGGCGAGCGGGAACGGGAGGTTGGCGGCTTGGTCCAGCCGGGCCGAGATGAACGCACCCATCCCGGCCAGGGCGTACTGGGCCAGCGAGAGCTGCCCGGCGAACCCGGTCACGAGGACGACCGACAGGCAGATGAGGGCGAAGACCCCCGAGGTCGTGAACACCTGCTGCCACGTGGCGGACGTCGCCAGAATGATCGCCAGCCCGATCATCAAGCCGACGACAACCCCGAAGGCACGCAATCTCGGCCTGCCCACCCGGGGAAGCCGCTCGAGCACGTGACCACGCAGCGGCAACGCCTTGCCCCGCAGAACCATGAGCACGACGATCACGAGGAATGGGCTGGCGCCCGACCATCCCGGGGTGGACACGTAATGCGTGAGCTCGGACTGGAGGATGCCGACGCCAAACCCTCCAAGCAAGCTGAGGGGGAACGACGAGAAGCTCCCGATCATGGCGGCGGCCAGTGCGGGCACGACGAGCAGACCGACCCCCTCAGGGGTGAGCGACACGAGCGGAGCGATCAGCACGCCCGCCAGGCCCGCGAGCGCCGACCCAACCGCCCAGTTGACGAGCGCAACCCGATCAGTGGAGACGCCGAGCACCCCGGCGACCGTCTCGTTCTCCGCCACCGCCGTCGTCGCCAGCCCGAAACGAGTGAACCGGTACACAGCCCAGAGCGCGAAGGTCAGGACGATGGCGATCGCGGTCAGGAGGACCCGGCTCATCTCGATGCTGACCCCGCCCCACGTGAAGGCTGTGGTCGGCAGGAACGACTGCACGAAGTCCGGCGTGCTGCTGAAGATGACGTTGGCGGCTTGAACGATTACCGCGAGCAGGGCGGTCGTGGCGATCACCCTCATGAGCGGGGAAGCCCGCCGCAAGCGCCGAATCACCAACCCCTGCATGGCCGTGCCGACGACGGTCGCGGCCGCCACCGCGACGACCGTGGCGATCGGCCAGGACACGCTGTAGCGGAACTCGAGCTCGTAGAAGGTGTATCCGCCCACGCCGGCGATAGCCCCGTGTGCGAAGTTGACCACGCCCGAGCTGCGGTAGATGAGCACCAGGCCCTGGGCCACCAGGGCGTAGAGCGCTCCCACCCCGATCCCGAGGACTGCGAATTGCAGGAACGTGGTCAAGGCGAGCTATCCAGTCCGGGCCGAGCCCGTGCGGCCCATCTGCAATTGAACCGCGCGGCCCGATCCCTGTGGACCCCGGCTACCGTGCCGGGGCCCGGTGCGTCACGAGGGGCTCGGCACGGCGTGATCGACCAGCAGGTACGCCGTCGTTCCCTTGAACTTGGCGTACCAGTAGGTGTCGTTGAACGCCCTCGGGAACTGACCGCCGAGGCCGGTGTAGGGCTTGTTCGTCGAGTACGGGGGAATCAGGCCGTAGGCGTTCAGATCTTTGGCGTTCGTCCACGCCTCCAGGACGCTCTGGCGGGTGACCGTCTTCAGCGTGGACGCCACCTCGGCGAACATGTGCACTCCGAGCCAAGGGATCATCGACGTCCCGTCGAGAAGCGTCGTCGGTTCGTACTTCTTCATCTCGCTCAAGAACATCTTGACGCCCGGAACCGCGGTGTCGTTGAGAGTCGGGAAGTAGTTGATCTCGTAGGCTCCTGTCACCGCCGAGCCCAGGGTCTTCAAGTCTTGAGGCGTCAGGGTGATCGTGATCGGCGGGACCTTGATGTCGTTCTCGTGAAGTGCCGCGATCACCCGGGCGGAGTTTGTCGGTGGCATGAGGAGGATGATGGATTGGGACCCGCCCGTTGCAGCCTCCTCGACATCCGGCGTCAGTGTCGTCGTGGAGCCTGTAACCGTGACCGTTGCCACGACCTTGGCCCCGAGGGACGGCGCTACCGCCTTGACGGCCGCGAAGAGCGCGCCAGACGAAGAACCCACCGCCATCAGGCTGACCTTGGTTGCGTGGATGTACTTCGTGGCCATCTCCAGTTCTCCAAGCGAGCCCACGAAGGCGCTTCCGTTCACCGGGAACACACAAGTGGCTGTCTTTGCCAGCTCGGCCGGCAGGGCCGGGTTCTCCATGATTTCCGCAATGTGGGCCGGGCAGAGAATCGGCGCCATCGCGTTGACGAACATTGCGCCGCCGATTGTTGCCACGATGTTGCTCTTGACCGCTGTCCGGGCGCAGGCATCCTCCGCGTTGGGTGTGCCCTTTCCATTGCAAATGCTGAGCTCGAGCTTGTGGCCGTTGATCCCGCCGGCCGCGTTCACGGCGTCGACGGCCGCCTCGGCGCCTCCGGAAGCTTCGGTGAAGTTGAAGCCTTCGGCAGGAGCCGTCAGGTCCGTGAGCATGGCGATATGGATCGCTGCGCCGCTGAATTTAAATTTCTTCGCCGCTCCTGCCGCTCCGAGCCCGGCTATCCCCACCGAGCTGAACACGACGAGAGCACCGACGAGCGGTGCCAACACAGCCAACCGGCGGACTCCTCCGGTTGCCTTCGGGCGCAACACTGTCCAACGCGTACCGAGCATTGGTGCCCCCCTGTGATCCCGACGCCCCACGGGCGTCGCCCGATGAAGCCAACGCAGCCACGCTAGCGAGGTGACTCCAGGTTGTCAAAACCTTTGATATCTTTGTTTGGCTCGCGAACCTGGCCGACTCCTCGCGCGACTGGTCCTCCTCACCCAGCCGATCTCGGCCCACGTCGCCCCGGACTGCCGCGACTACGAGCGCCGCCCGAGGAGATCGGAGCTGGGACGGTGCCTATCTGAACAGGCTCACCCGACAGCCGCCCCGCCCCATCTCGAAGGGCTCGGATCGCAGAGCCGCCCTCTTCTCCCGCGCTTGCCTTCCTCATTCTCGAGTCGATGAATGCGCACTCTGAGGAGGCCGTTACCAAGTGCGATGCTTCGCTCGATCTCGTACTTGACCCACCGACGTCTCGCCGTTTCCTCTGCAATCAACACCGCCGCGACGCTCGTACGTCCAACCCGCGATCAATCAGGCGACAGATGTCGGCGTCTCACTTCCGTTTCGCGCTCTTCCCAGATCGAAACGTCGTTCCAACCGGCCGCCGCAGGTCCTGGTTGTTGACGTCGAGCCGCGCGAGATCTCACCGGTCCCGAGCCCGTGCGCAAGGCGCCGGCGGTGAAGGATGAGGCCAACTCGTGTTGCTCGCGCGCCCGTGCGAGCCGCACCCCGCTTCCAGGTCTGGAGCGAGTCTCCACAACAGGTCCTGCTGCTCACCGAAGAACCCTGGGACTTCGAGCAGATCCCGGGGCACAAGGACTGGTGACCGGGGCACGCCGCTACCGCGCGGGCACCCGCCGCGGCGGCGCGAAAGGGCAGGTGCCGAGCCAGATGCTCGGAGGAGTGAGCGCGCCCACGTCATCGTCCGCGAAATCGCGTGTCGCCGGCCGTGAAAAGGCGCGTCTCTTGGCGCGAAGGGCCGAGTACACCGGCGCGATTTCTCATCAGCCGATCACATACGAACCGAGGTCCAGTGCCGCCTTCGCCAAGGCCGGCTCGAATGCGGGGTCGGCAAGGGCTCGGGTCACCGTCGGCCTGAGAGGAAACGCCGCTTTCCCCGTTTCCCAGAGGGCGATGCATCGCCCGGGTCCCCGAACCGATGAGGGATAGGCGAGCCCGGCGAGATGCGGAGTCCCGCCCTTCTTCCCGTAGGTCGCGTAGATCGCGCGCGCCCACACTCTCGACTTGTCCCGTGGCCCCGCGCAGATCGCCTGATTGCCGCCGGCCCGCGTCATCCACCCACTCGCCAGATCAAGCACCACCAGGTCGATGGCGGTTTCGAACATGGTCGCAGTCGGACGGTCGAAGATCACGTCGATCGGCCCGACACCGGCCCCCGTCTCGTCTTGGAAGCACTCAGCGATCGCCGTCGTGAGAGCAGCCTTGCCTCCGAACGCAACATAGGCGATCGCTCGCCGTTGGGTCCGTGGCGGCGGAGTGTGATGATCGAAACGGCTCTTCGTGGGACCCCACCACCGCATCTGGTTCCACTTCAACGGATGAGCACCTGCCAGCGAATGCACACGAACCACGTTCGTACCGGCAGGTACTACCAGGACCTCCCGGCCGGAGGGAACCGTCGCTCGGATGCGCGAAAGCTGAGGGCTCGGAAGAGCCTCGCTCAAGATTCTGGGAGCAGCTCGAGGAGGCGATCCGGGTCGCCACCCGTCTGAAGCCAGAGAATCGGAGTCAGGTTCTCCCCGTCGACAACGAGGTCCGCGCTGGGCGTGCACACCCAGTGGTCGACGACAAGCGGATGAATCTTCGGCGCCAGGGCCGCGAATACCGCACGCAGGCCGGGCAGAGGCTTTCGATCCGCGAATTGCCACTTGGGATAGAACCGGTCCCCACCTATTCCTGCGAACGAGTACAGGCTGCGCTCGGAGATCCTCTGGCTGACTCGGCTCCGGTTCACGCCAAGGAACTTGGCCAGCGCAGCGTCTCCACGGATGCTCCGAGCCATCAGGTCCGCGAACGCAGCCACCGATCGAGCCCGGGAACGTGGAACGGCGTCGGAATCAGAGAAGTCTGCGCCTACCGACTCCCACAGTTTCCGCTCGTCATCGGGGAGCTCACCAGCCGCCCCCTGGTGTTCGGCTTCTTCAGCTGCCACTTGGAAGAAGATGACCAGCTGTCGCCGAAGCTCCCGACTGGTCGTGACGTCGAGTAGCCGCGAGAACGCTTGCTCTCCTTCTCGTCGGCGTCACGGCAAACAGCTTCGTTCCTAGCCGGGTCCTCTCGACCACGGAGGCACGTGAGGCCCTTCCTGGCGTCGCCCGGCGAGTCGCCGAAGAGGGTTGCACGGAGATCGTCTTCTTTGGTCCCCACCGACGGCCCGTCGGAGCGATCCTCCCGTCCGCCCTCTTGGAGCTTCTGGCCCCGTACCTCGAAGACATTGTGATCGCACAACGTATGCGCGAGCGCATCGCCGACCACCGCGACGGGGAGGAGCTGACCCCCGACGAACTGGAAGAGCAGCTTGGCCTCAATCGCGACGAGGTAACCGCCGACGTCGCGGAGGTGCGTGAACTGGGAATCTTGAGGCCTCCGCGTCCTGTGCGATGAGCCCGGCGGCGTCACGCCGTGTCAGCATCTGGCCGGCCGCCGCCGCCGACATTCGCCAACTCGGAGAAGGGCAGGGTATTGGAGGTGGCCCATCTGGTTGCCTACGGTAGACAACCTTGGTACAATGATAGCCATGAGAACTGCGACGACGATTGGATTCTCTGTCGAAGAGCGGGACAGGGCCAGGCTCGACCACCTGGCCGATACTTTCGGCGGCGGCAATCGCAGCGCGTTCCTCCGAGCGGCAATGGACGTGATGGAACACCTCGAACTTGTGCAGCGCATCGGTCGCCTACAGGCGTACGGGGCGGAGCGGCTCGTTGAGTCCGGCTTCACCGTCGACGACATCCCTGACGTCGTGGACAAAGCACTGGACAGCCACGACGCTACGGCGATCGCTCAGGCCAGACTCGTTGTCGCGGGGCTTTCGAGGAGCTGGAGAGTCCCCGTGCGTTCAGCGGCAGAAGAGCCCGACAAACTACGGCAGGCATTTGCCGACGCACTTGCCGAGACGGAGCCGAAGGACTGACTCCCGGTGCCCATCGAGGTCGTGCTCCAAGCGCCGGTCTTGGTTGCCGCCCTCTCGGAGGTGGGACCCGCGCCGCTCACCTTCCCGGCGGTACCTCCTCTCTCCGGTCGCCATCATGCGGACGCAATAGGTGTATTTGCCTATCCAGACGACTGTTTCACGCTGAACGTCTCGGAGGAGCTTGTCGAAGAGGTCGTGACCGCCTTAACGGGATCTACCTTGGCGTGGGGTTACGAGGAGGCCGAGGCCGCCATTGACTCCCTGGGGGAGCTGGCCGCTCGTGCGGGAGGAGGGTTGGTCACTCCAGAGAACGATGTGGAGGTGCCCGAACGCTTCAGCCGGACCGCTGCCACCGCACTGCGGGCCGTCTGCTCCAAAGAGTTGTCTCAGCCTCGCGTGCTTGTGACCAACGAGCCGGCGGTGTTGCGCGCGAAGCGGCTTCACCCGCAAGCGAGCCCTTTCCTCCTCGACGAACACATCCAGATGATGGATCCCGAGTGGTTTGCCAAAATGGCTCAGAAGGTTCGCTGGAGGATGCGGCCAGTTCGCTGATTCGAAGACACGGTGCACAGGACTGGAGCAATCAGAGCCTGCGTACCTATCACCGAGGAGTGCCACATCCGCGCCCATGTCATCGTCCGCGATTTCGCGCGTCAGGAGCAGCCGCTCGTCGAGCCGCAGCTGGTGCAGACGTAACACGACCCCGCTCGCTGCATGAGGTCGCCGCAGTTGTAGCAGAACGGTGCGTCACGCTGCTCCGCCCGAGCGAGGTTGGCCGCTGCGTCACCCGCCGACGTGCGCGGCGCAGGCTTGGGAGACGCCCCTACCGACACGGTGGTCATTCCCGTCTCCAGGTCCGGCGGCTCGTCGACGAGCCCTACCGACGGCGTCGCGCTCTCCTCCACCCCTGGAAGCGTCGGCTGAATGCGCTCGGAGGTCGACAGCACCCCGAGGTCGAGCCGCTCCTCGTACGGGAGGTAGTCGAGCGCAAGTCGCCGGAAGATGTAGTCCACCAGGCTCGACGCGATCCGCAACTCGGCATCGTCGGTGATCCCCGCCGGTTCGAACTTCATGTTCGAGTACTTGCGTACGTAGGTTGCCAGGGGCACGCCGTGCTGCAACCCGAGGCTGATGGAGATCGAGAAGGCGTCCATGATGCCTGCCAGGGTCGACCCCTGCTTCGACACCTTGATGAAGACCTCGCCCGGACGTCCGTCCTCGTACTCGCCGACCGTGACGTAGCCCTCGCAGTCGGCGACCCGGAAGGCGAAGGTGTGCGAGCTCCGGCGCCTCGGCAGACGCTCACGGACGGCACCGACGAGCACGGGCTCCACCGTGCGTTCCCGCTCGTTCTCGAGCGCTCTCTCCAGCTCGGCGATGCGTGCCGCGATCTCGCGGTCCTTCGCCTCCGAGTCGGATCCGGGTGGGGCCGTGTCACCCCCCTCGACGAGCTTCTCTTCCTTCTTGGTGGTCGAAAGGGGCTGAGCAACCTTGCAGTTGTCGCGATAGATGGCGACTGCCTTGATTCCCAACCGCCAGGCGTCGACGTGCAACTGCTCGACGTCTTCGACCGTCACGTCTTCGGGCATGTTCACGGTTTTGCTAATTGCACCGCTGATGAAAGGCTGTACGGAACCCATCATCCGGACATGACCCGAATAGTGGATCGTGTTGTCCCCCATCGAGCATGCGAACACCGGAAGGTGCTCGGCGACGAGATACGGCGCGCCGACGATCGTCTTGTGCTCGTCGATGTACGCGACGATCTGGTCGACCTGGTCCTGGGCGTACCCGAGCTGGCGGAGCGCCCGTGGCACGGTCTGGTTGACGATCGACATCGTGCCGCCGCCGACGAGCTTCTTCGTCTTCACCAGGCCGAGATCCGGCTCCACACCGGTGGTGTCACAGTCCATCAAGAGACCGATCGTGTTGTGGCTCACGAATCCGTTCGCGACATACGTGACGTTTTCGGGCACGGAGATGTCGTAGGTCAGCTCCTCGCCGCTGAGCACGGCCGACTTGACACCGTCGTAGAAGAACGAGAGCAGGCGGCCGAGCTCCGGGTCGCCCGTGCGCTCGAACAGTTCCGTCGCGACACGACGGGTCACCCGGCCGGGGGCGTGCTCCATGAGGAGCACGCGGCGTAGACGGCCGTCCGCCGGCGCGAGACGGTCGATCATCTCCCTCGGGACCGGAACGTCGTCAGGCCGCGCCGTCTGCGCGACCGAAGGATCGGTCACCGGCACACCGGCGTTCTTCCTCCCGCCCATGAAGCCGATGCGGGCGGTCCACTCTCCGTTGCACGAGAGGTTCAAGAGACCCAGCGACGCCAGCGGCGCGTCCCCCCGACCGTTCGTCCCGGTGCGCTCCCTCACGGACAAGGTCGTGGGGAAGCCCATCGCGAGGAGAACCGCTTGCAGGTCCCGGACCATCTCGACGGAGGTGCTCCTCAGCGTCGGGCAGCCCGCCGGGGTGTCGCCGCCGGCCTCGAAGATCCCTCGCACGAATGCGGCGTAGACCTCCGGGTCGTTCGAGTGCAGCACCGCATCGGGGACGTGCGCCACGTAGCCTCTGCCCGCGTGCGCCGCGTGCTCCGTGGGCGGCGCGTGCTTCGAGAAGCCGCACGAATCCCACCACCGCGCAACCCGGACCGAGTCGAGGCGTGCCTCGGTGCGCCCGCGTCGCTCGACCACCACGAGCGTCGCTCCGAAGCACTCCTTCACCAGGTACGAGAGTCGCTCCACCACGTCGAAGTCGCCGCTCGCAACGCAGAGGCGCAGCCCGCCGCTGTGGAGGGAGCCGTCGCCCATGAAGTACCCGATCAGCTCGGCGAGATCGGGGGTCATCTCCGCGGGTGCCCGGACGTGGTGCTCACCCGTCCGGTAAGCGTCAGCGAGCGGAGCCAGCGCCACCCGCCGGGGACCTCCGACCATCGAGCCGAGCGAAATCGGCACGACGTCTCCTTCACGGACGTCCGCGAACCGGCGCCACACCCACCGGCCGGTCTCGGCGTCGACGACTTTGACGCGGTGCGTGGTCGTGCCCTGGACGCGGTGTCCGCTGTCGGTCTCGACGGTCACGACAGGCTCGACGCCGTTCACGAAGAACTTCGTCGCCCGCCGCGTGCCCTCATCGGTGGCCACGACCTCGTCGAGATGCTGCCAACGCTCCCCCTGAGGGTCTCCGAGGGAGCGCAGGCGAACGAGTCCTCGGCCGGTCGACACGAGCGTGCCGCCCACCAGGCAGCCGGTCGGCGCCAACACGCTTGCTTGCGAGTTCCGCACGCCGTGCCGTTCGGCGAGCTCCACGGCCTCGTCCCACGCCTGCTGAGCGGCGGACAAGAGCTCGGGCGGCACGAGCTCCTCGTCGATCTTGGACGCCTCGGTCTGATGCATACGAAGCACGTTGACCATCGGCTCGGCGTTCTCGTGGAAGCCGGCGAACGACCCCATACGGCTCGCGGTCTTCGCCGACGTCGCGTACGCGTGACCGGTCATGAGCGCGGTGATGGCACCCGCCCATGCGCGCCCCCCGTCCGAGTCGTAGGGCAGTCCATTCGCCATCAGCAGCGCACCCAGGTTTGCGTAGCCGATGCCGAGCTCGCGGAACTTGCGCGAGTTCTCTGCGATCTTCTCGGTGGGGTAGTCGGCGTTCCCGACGATGATCTCCTGCCCGGTGAAGAGGACCTCCACTGCGGCCTTGAAGCCCTCGACGTCGAAGGAGCTGTCGACGTTCAGGAATTTGAGCAGGTTCAGGCTGGCGAGATTGCACGCGGAGTTGTCGAGGTGCATGTACTCACTGCAGTTGCGCACGACGATGCCGTCCACGACGTAGGAATGGTTCCTCGGTTCTGAGAGGTTGTACGTCAGTTCGACACCGTCCTCCGTCCGTTCCACGAGACGGGCCGTACGACGAACCTCGGACGATTCGTGCGTGACGAGCAGGCTGCGCAGCATCGCAGCCTTCCTCGAGAGGCCGAATCCGACGTGCTCGGCGAAGGCCGCGACGGACCCGGAGCTGATCCGGAGGTCGTACGACGCCGACGAACCGTGCGAGCGGTGCACCCCCTCGGACGTGGCGTACGAGAGCCCGCTGCTCGGCTTCTCGCCCTTCGCGCTGTGGACCTCGCTCGTGATGCCCCACGTGGTCAGGAGCCGCTGCACGCCCCGCAGGAGTTCCTTCGACGTAGAGCCGAGGCCCACGTACGAAGCCTTCCGCCCGTCCACGACGCAACCACCGGCGTCGAAGAGACCCCGCAAGAAGGAGGCGACGATGTCACCGGGTGCTTGCTCGACCGCCCAAGGAACCGTCTTTCCGGGACCCTCCGCAGAGCGGACCCCGAGAGCTTCGACGTACCGCTTGACGACGCGACGAGAAAGTCGCAGCTGAGCAGTTCCGTCCGCTTCCTCCGAAACCTTCAGCGGGCGATCTCCATTGATCCACTCGACGAGGCGCTGGTGAGTCGGCATGATCTCATCTCTGTCCTCTGGGGAGCCGTAAACCGTGGCGAGGACGGAACCCGAGGTCGATCCTTCTCCGATCAGCCAGCCCAAGTAGTGGGCAAATTCGTCGGACCACATGTCCGGCAGTCGAACGGGGTCACCGTGGTCCCCCTTCGTCGCGTACGCACCGGGGTCGGCCGAGACCGGGATCGCCGGATCCGCGGAGACGGAGGGCGCGGGGAGGTCCAGCAGTTTGATCTCGTCTTCCTCGGTCAGCGACCGCGCCTCGACGTACCCACGGTTCTCGGTGAAGAGGCGGTGCGTGGGCGTGCACCGGAGCTCCATGCCGTTGTCGAACCGAAGACGGACCACCTCGTTGTATCCGGTGATCATGAACGCCTCGGGACTCGAAAGCAGAACCTTCTCAGCCGGCTGTGTCGGATTGGTCGAGTCATGGGTGTAGACACGGAACGTCTCCCCGCGGTTCGCGCGGTCGAACAGCTCGGAGAACTCGATGAGGCCCTTGTCGGTGTGCACCCGTGCCGTTCCCGGGAAGCACGGGTTGCTGCCGTTGATCCGTCCCGTGTTCGGCGCGGTGTGCCACCTGTTGATGGTGGTGTCGAACTGCATCCCGGGGTCCGCGCACTCCCAAGCCGCATGGGCGATCTGACGGAAGAGGTCCCGGGCCTTCACCCGACGAATGACCGAACCGTCGGTACGCGCCGTGAGCTCCCAGTCGGCGTCGGCAAGGACCGCCTGCATGAATTCGTCCGTGACACGAACCGAGTTGTTGGCGTTCTGGTACTGGATCGAGTGGATGTCGGCTCCGTCGAGGTCCATGTCGAATCCCGCGTCACGGAGCACGCGCGCTTTGCGTTCTTCAAGAGCTTTGCACCAGATGAAGCTCTCGATATCCGGGTGGTCGGCGTCGAGGATCGTCATCTTTGCCGCACGCCTCGTCTTCCCCCCGGATTTGATCGTCCCGGCGGATGCGTCAGCCCCCCGCATGAAGCTGACAGGGCCCGACGCGGTGCCCCCACCCTTCAGCAACTCGTGCGACGAGCGGATACGGGAAAGGTTGACACCGGCGCCAGATCCTCCCTTGAAGATGATCCCTTCCTCCACGTACCAGTTGAGTATCGAGTCCATGGAGTCTTCGACGGAAAGGATGAAGCAGTTGTGCACCCGCAGGCTCCCGCTCAAGTACTCGCCGCTCTCCGTTTGAATGTCGTACACATCCATCGTCCCGAGACGCTCGATCGACTCGACCTCGAGCCGCTTGTGAGAACCTTGGGAGCGTCCTTGTACCTCTAGGCTCTTCGCAAGCTTCTGCGCCTTCTCTGGGTCGATGAATCCGATCTCATCATCGAAGGCTCGGCGGTCTCCTAACGCCCGAATGGCAAGTGACCAGCAACCACGGCGATCCGGGCGGACCTCATTCTTGAAGCGAACCCGGGAGAAGATCCCGAAGCGTGCCAACAAAGACTGGACGCCTCGCACGGTTCCTTCCGAGATCATGTCAAGACCGACGAGGGCTCCCCGCTCCTTCAGTGAGACGTAACCGTCCGCCTGGAACACACTGCGAAGATAAGCGGCGACAACGGGAAGTGGTGCGACAAGGAGTCGAGGGGGAACACCCATGTCCATTCCTCGAGCTCGCAACTCCCACTTCGACACGAAGGCTTCCAGTTCAGGGCCGTAGAGCCGAAGACGACGACGATCGAGCTTCGAGGATTGGGTAGCCACTCGCCGTTCGTGGCGGTGCACCGAGGGGAAGACGACATCCACCATCGACTCCACCCACTCGCGCTCGGCGCTCGTCACGGTCATCGCCTCGACGGTCAGCGAACGGTTCGTGCCGTCGTACCGTCCGACAAAGCCATCGACCTGCAGCCAGCCGGCGAGCGCGGCCTCTGCGACCTCACTCCGATTGATTTCCCCCTCCCCGAAGGAGACGGCACGGTGCCAGGTGAGCTTGTCGCCCGACTCGAGCTGGGCTGCAGGTACGAAACGCCCCGAAGAGTCGTCGCTCGCGCGCCACACGAGGTGGTCCGACGTGACGTCGAGCTGGTGACCGGCCTTGGTGCGGATCCGGAGAACGTCCTTCCGTCCGTTGTGCTTGACGGCCACGATCCTGGTCACGCCGTGCGCGTCGAGCACTTTGGCGCCGACAGCGTTCTCCTCCACCAGACGGCCGATCGGCACCATGCCCTCGGGCGTGTTCACCAACGCGTCGTACGGCTGGCATGCGGAGCCTTGCTGCGGAACGCCGTGCACGCCGATGTTGAACCAGACCGGTGAGTTGAACGCGGCCTTCTGGTGAATGATGAGGTGCTTCAACTCGTCACGGAAGATCTCCGCCTCCGCGTGGTCGACGAAATAGCCGTCCTTGACCCCCCACGCGGTGATGGTGTCCACCACCCTGTCGGTGACCTGCTTCAGCGACCATTCCCGCTCGGGGGTGCCGAGCGTCCCCCGGAAGTACTTCTGGGCGAGGATGTTGGTGGCGTTCAGGCTCCAGAAATCCGGCACCTCGACGCCGAGCTGCTCGAAGGCCACCGTACCGTCGCGGAAGTTCGTGATCCGTGCGTCACGCCGCTCCCATCGGACCTCGTCGTAGGGGTGGACGCCCTCGGTCGTGAATTGCCGGCGGATCCCGATCGCGGCTCGCTGCGGTGCGATGGCCATTGACTCGTCGCTCCTCTTCTGGCTGGGCTGCTCGTTCATTGCACCAACTCCACCGGCCCGCAAGCGGCGACGGCGAGGCCGCAGAGCCCCCCGACGCCGACCCGGACTCCCGACACCAACCCCCCGGAGACCGATGTCCGTCCCGCCTCCTGGCTGGGCCCGTCCGGGGCTCCGGACCACAAGATGTTGTGGTCGGACCCTTCCGGGACGCGAGATAGTGGGGTTATTACAGCACTGTAGTTACGCCGTTGTCAACGCCGAGCACCCTTTCCCTTCCCTGGTCAGCGCCGATTCGCGAAGGTTCCCACACCGCTGTCACGCCCTCCTCGGAGGCCCTGATTAACCTGCGCCGCCGTGGCTGTTGTGCTCGCCGTCGACGCCGGGACGACCGGCGTGAGGACGCTCGCCTTCGACGTGTCGGGCGAGGTCGTCGCCCTGGCGTACCGCCCCCTCACCCAACGGTTCCCGCGCCCCGGCTGGGTCGAGCAGGACCCGGAGGAGATGTGGGCGCTCGTCGTCGGGACCCTTGGAGAGGTGGCGGCACAGCTGGCGCAACGGGGCGAAACTCCCGCCGCGGTCGGCCTCACCAACCAGAGGGAGACCGCGCTCGCGTGGGACCGCCGCACCGGCAGGGTGCTCCACCCCGCCGTCGTCTGGCAGGACCGGAGGACCGCCGCGCGCTGCGAGGAGCTCGCCGACTCGGGCCTCCTCCCACTCGTGCGCCAGCGGACGGGCCTCGTTCTCGACCCCTATTTCTCGGCGACGAAGTTCGAGTGGATGCTCCGGGAAGGGGGCGTCGAGAGGAGTGCCGACCTCGCGCTCGGAACGGTGGACACGTGGCTGCTCTTCCGCCTGACCGGTGGCGCCGTCTTCGCCACCGACGCCTCGAACGCATCCCGCACGATGCTCTTCGACATCCGCACGCGGGCGTGGACACCGGAGCTGTGCGCCGTGTTCGGGGTTCCGGATGCCGCCCTGGCGGAGGTCCGGCCGTCGTGCGGCCGGTACGGCACCGTCGGCCAGGGTGGCGACGTCCCGGGCTCGATCGGGCCGTTGACCGGCGTGCCGATCAGTGGCGTCGCCGGCGACCAGCAGGCTGCCCTCTTCGGCCAGGCGTGCGTCGATCCCGGTATGGCCAAAATCACCTACGGAACGGGGAGCTTCCTCCTCGTGCACGCCGGGTCGTCGTGTCCTGCACCGCACGAGGGGGTGCTCACCACCATCGGCTGGGACCTCGGCGGTCACGAGTCACGTCCGGGCCACGACGATGTCGCGTACGCGCTGGAGGGGTCGACGTTCGTCGCCGGCGCGGCGATCCAGTGGCTCCGCGATGCGCTCTGCGTGATCGACAGGTCCGAGGACGTCGGGCCGCTCGCCGCGTCCGTTCCCGACGCGGGCGGAGTGGTCGTCGTCCCCGCGTTCGCGGGGCTCGGCAGCCCGTGGTGGGACGCGCACGCACGCGGGGTCGTCACCGGGATCACGCGAGGCACCGGGCGCGCGCAGCTCGCCCGCGCGGTGGTCGAGGCGATGGCGTTCGGCGTGCGCGACATCGTCGACGCGGTGGTCGACGCGACCGGCACGCCGGTCAGCCAGCTGCGCGCGGACGGCGGGGCGTCTGCGATGGAGCTCCTCCTCCAGCTGCAGGCCGACCAGCTGCAGCTCCCGGTCGTCCGGCCCCGCTGCATCGAGTCGACGGCGCTCGGTGCGGCGATGCTCGCCGGGCTGGCAGAGGGAGTGTGGGGAGGGGTGGAAGAGCTGGAGGCACGTTGGGAACCCGAGGTTGAATGCGTGCCGTCCGTCGACGGGGCGGTCGCCGACGCCGCGCACGTTGCGTGGCTCCGGGCCGTCGAGCGGTCGAGGGACTGGGCCTGAGCCGGGCCTGAGCTGGCCTGACCTGCGACGCGGCCGGCCCTCCTTACCGCCGCTCCCCTACTCCCCGTCCACGTCGGGCAGACCGGGCTCGCTCGCAGAGGGCGGATCGAGCACCCGAACGGTCTGCACTTGCGCGCCGTCCACCTCGTGCACCTCGCGGCGGAGCAGATCGACCAGGTCGTCCCCGGCCAGCTCGATCACGAACTCGTCGATGGCCATGCCGTCCACGCGCTCGAGGATGTCGATCGCCACGATGTCACCGCCCACCGCGCCGATACGGCTTGCCACGAGTCCGAGTGCGCCGGGTCGGTCGAGGAGCCGGACCCGCACGAGGTACCTCGCCATCGGCGCAAGATTACGACGTCGCCGCGGACCGGCCCCGGAGCTCTGAGCCCGAGCGACCGACTACGCCGCCGTGCTGCTCCTCTTCGGAACGTACTCGTCGACGTAGGGCTGCCCCGAGAGGCCCGAGATCTCGTGCATCAGCGTGTCGGTGAACTCCCGGAGCTCCCGGCGGTCCTGAGCGGCGGGCGCATCCGGGCGATCCGCCCCGGGCGGCATCCACATCGGCGGCCCGAACCTGACGACGACCGTCTTGCCTGGCCGCATCAGGCGCTTTCCGACCGGTTGGACTGCACGGGTTCCCTGGATGCCGACCGGTACCACCGGAACCCCGCGTTCGCGCGACAGGCGCGCAACGCCGGTGCGCCCGCGGTGCACGAGCCCGTCGAGTGACCGGGTGCCCTCGGGGTAGAGAGCGACGAGCCGACCTTCGCCGAGTGCGTCTGCGGCGGTCTCGAGGGCCCGTTCCGCCTCCTTCCCGCTTCCACGCCGGATCGGGATCTGACCGACGGCGCGGAAGAACCAGGCCGTCTTCGGTGAGTCGAAGTACTCGGCCTTCGCGAGGAACGTGACCTTCCGTGGCACCGCCAACGGGATGAAGAGCGAGTCGCAGAAGGACTGATGGTTCGCGGCGAGGACGGCGGCCCCGTCGGCCGGCACGTGCTCGCGACCTTCGACTTGCACCCGCCACAGAAGGAGGAAGAGCGGCGTCAGCGCCACCTTCAGCAGCCAATAGGCCACACGAGAGGCTACCGCTAAGGGGTGCAGGTGCTCGGCACGCAAATGCCCAGGTGCTCGGCACGCAGGCACATCGGCGTGTCGGCCTGCGCACGCACGTACCGACAACACCGCTATCGTCAATCGGGTAGACTGTCAACTATGGAAACCGATATGCGGGACCACGCGCCTCGGGACCTGCGGAACGGTTGGGCGCAGTCCATGCCGTGGCTCATCCGACAGGTGAGCAGGCGCTACGCGTCGGCGGTCGCGGCACGGCTGCAGGATGCCGATCTCGGCGGCCTCCCGCGCCCCGGCTACTGGCTGCTGATGGGTCTTGCCTCCGGGGCTCGGGACGCGACCCAGCTGGTCGAGACGATCGGAGTCACCAAGCAGGCGGTGTCGAAGGTGGTGGAGGCTCTCGTGAGCGAGGGCTTCGTCCTGCGCACGACCAACGTGGGAGACCGCCGTCGCACGGACCTCGTGCTCAGTGCGAAGGGACTGCGGACGGTGGAGGTGATCCGGTCCGCGGTACGTGGCGCCGAGCAGGCTTTCGTCGAGGAGGTAGGGGCTGCGGCCTGGAACGACGCCGTCGCGACCCTGGCCACCCTCGCCCTCGCCGGAACGGACGGGGATGAGCCGGCGAACCGGGAGCACCACGCGCCCGAGGGGCGCGCATGACGTCGCGCCCGGCCCGGCGCGGTCTTCCGATGCGCGTCCTCACGCTGAGCACTTTGCTGCTCGCGACCGCCGGACTCGCGTTCGCCACGACCTCGACGGGCGCAGGTGCCCAGACGTCCGCACCGGCTGACACCGCGTCCGGCCACGCACGCACAGCCACGATCTGGCTGTGCCGCCCGGGCCTCGCCCAAGACCCGTGCACCGGCAAGCTCACACTGACCAGCATCGCCCCCGACGGCACGCGCAACGTCGAGAAGGGCGCCTCGACCATCCCGTCGGCCTTCGACTGCTTCTACGTCTACCCGACGGTGAGCTCGCAGACGACGCTCAACACGAACCTCGTCGTCCAGTCTGCGGAGCGGGACGCGGCCATCGTCGAGGCCTCACCCTTCTCGCAGCTCTGCACAGTGTGGGCGCCGATGTACCGGCAGACGACGCTCGGCGACATCGTCAAGTACGGCATCGCCGGGATACCGCGGCACGCGGTGCTCGTCGCCTACCGCAGCCTGCTGTCGGGGTGGAAGGACTTCCTCGCGCACGACGACGGGCGGCCGATCGTCTTCATCGGGCACTCACAGGGCGCTGCGCTGTTGATCCGCCTGCTGCGCGCGCAGGTCGACCCGGACAAGTCGCTCCGCGATCGCACCGTGCTCGCGATCCTGGCCGGTGGGAACCTCCAGGTGCCCACCGGTCGGCTGGTCGGGTCGGCGTTCCGCCATCTGCCGCTGTGCGACGCCGTCGGGGAGACCGGGTGCGCGATCGCGTACTCGAGCTTCCCGTCGGAGCCACCAGCCGGCTCGCCGTTCGGGCGGCCCGGGGTGGGCGTGAGCATCCAGTCGGGAGAGGCGTCGTCCAAAGGCCAGCAGGTCGCCTGCGTGAACCCCGCCGCGCTCGCCGGCGGGTCGGGGTCGCTTTCACCATGGTTCGTGCGCGCCCAGGTGCCGCAGCTCTCCCCGACCCCGACGACGCGTTGGGTCACCTTCCCGGATCTCTACACCGCGCGCTGTGAGCACGCGGGCGACGCGACCTGGTTGCAGGTGGACCACGCGAGCGGGACAGGGCGCCCGCTCGTCACCGAGCAGTCAGGTCCGGCGTTCGGCTACCACAGCGACGACGTGAACCTCGCTCTGGGGAACCTCCTCGAAGACGTCGCCGCGGCCGAGGGCACCTACCGGCTCCGTCACCGGTAGGTGGCGCCGACCGGGCCCGTCACAGGCAGCAGCCCGTCGCAGGCAGCAGCCGGTCGCAGGCAGCAGCCGGCGCCCCCGCTCAGCGCCGTCCGGCGGCAACGAGCTCCTCGATGTCGACCGGCCAGGCGAACACCGCCCAGGTCGCGCCCGCGTCCGCCAGACGAGCGACCGTCGGCGCGAGCGGCCCCGTTGCAGGTCCGCCCCAGGTCACCTCGGTGAACCGGGACTCCTCGCGCACCTCGTCGGGGCCCGCGGCCCAGAGGTTCAGCGCCGCACCCTCTTCGAGAGCGACCCGCCGCGTACGTGGGGACCCGTCGCCGACCCAGACGGGGACGCCCAGGTCGAGCGCGGCGCGCACGCACCGTCGAAGCCGCGCGCGGCGCGCGGCCGCCAGCTCGAACTCGACGCCGTAGGCCTCGTTCTCCCCCGCGCTCAGGTGGTCACCGGTACCCATCCCGACCACGACCCTGCCGGGTGCGAGCGTCGCCAACGCGGCGATCTCGCCGAGGAGCACCGCGTCGGGCACGAGCCCGACGCGCGCGACCAACGTCCCGAGCGCGATACGTCGCGTCCTCGTCGCGACGTGCGCGAGCACGGGGAACGGCGCGAGCGCGGGCCGACCCGGCTGGCCGATCGGCCAGAGGTGGTCGTAACAGAAGACCCCGTCGACTCCCGCCTCCTCGGCCCGGCGCGCCACCTCGAGGGCGCGGTCCGCGTCGTCCTGGAAGATCGGGAGCAGCACGCCGGTTCGCATGTCGGCAAGATCCGTGAGGTGGTGGACCGCAGCGTCCGTGCTCGTCGCCGTCAGCGGTTGTCGAACGAGCCCGTCATCGCGGCGAGCGCCGCGCCGACGGCGCCCGCCTGCTCCCCGAGCGCCGCCTCCACCACCGGCACCGGTCCGCGCGCGGCACCACCTTCGACGAGCGCGGCGAGCGAGCGGCGTGCCGGACCGAGCAGCATCTCTCCGGCGTGCCCGAGGCCACCGCCCACCACGATCCCTTCGGGGTCCAGCACCGCCACGAGGTTCGCCAGCCCGAGCCCGATCCACCAGCCGAGCTCGCCGAGGACGCGCAACGCGTCCGGGTCCCCTTCCGCCGCCGCCGCCGTCACGTGCTCACCGGTGACGCGCTCGGGGTCACCTCCTGCAAGGCGCACGGCCTCGTGCAGCGTTCCGGCGATCGCGGCCTCCCGCGCGAGGCGCGTCAAGCCGCTCCCCGACGCGTAGCGTTCCCAGCAGCCCCGGTTCCCGCAAGGGCAAGGCGGGCCGTTCGGGTCGACCACCATGTGCCCGATCTCCCCGGCGAAGCCGCGGGCGCCGACGTGCACCCGGCCGCCGATGATGAGCGCTCCACCGATGCCGGTGCCGAGCGTCACGACGAGCCCGTAGCGCATCCCGCGGGCCGCTCCGAGGAGCAGCTCTGCGAGCGCCGTGCAGTTCGCGTCGTTCCGCGCCCGCAAGGGGGAGGCGACGGGCCGCTCCGCGTCCCCGAGCCGCGCCGTCACGAGCTCGCCGATGTTCGCGCCACTGGCCGCCGCGAGGTTCGGCGAGAAGCGAAGGTCGCCCGCGGTGTCGACCAGTCCTGCGATCCCGATCCCGATGGGGATCTCCGCGAGGGGGGCGGTCTCTGCACCCGCCCGCGCCACGACGTCGTCGTGCAGCTCCTCGAGAAGACCTGCGATCGCATCGGCCACCGCGTCGCCCGGGTGCTGTTCATACGGCGCCGCGCCGCCCTCACCATCTTGCGCGGTCCCGGCCTGCCCCCGAGCCGCCGTGGCCGCCGCCTGATGGGGGGTGGGCACCCGGCGCTCGGCGAGCACGCTCCCATCCGGGTCGATCGCGACGCCGAGGATCTTCGTCCCGCCGACGTCGACTCCGTAGCCGAGCCCGTGTGCCGACCAGGTGAGCCCCGGCGATGCGACGTCCGTCACGTGTGCGGGGTCGCCAGGCTCCGGCCCGGTCACCGGATCACGCCGCCGACTCGACGCGTGCCTTCAGCTCGCGCAGGGCGGTCGACATGATGCGGCTGGCGGCGCGCAACTTGATGAACCCCGGGATCGGCACTCGCAGCTCCACCTCGAGGTGGTAGGTGATCTCGGTGCCGCCGCCCACGGCGGGCTCGAACACGTAGCTGCCGTCGAGCTTGGTCGTGATGTCCCCTCGCGTCTGGCGCCACGCCAGCACGTGGGGCGCGTCGGAGTAGTCGTATTCGAGCGTGTAGCTCGTGCTGCGCCCGAAGGCGGCTGCACGAAAGGTGCAGAGAAGCGGCCTGCCCTGGTCGTCGCGCTGGTCGATCGTGACCTGCTTGATGTCGGCCGCCCACTCGGGGTAACGCTCGATGTCGGTCACGACCGCGTAGCACCGTTCGCGCGGTGCGGCGACCGTGGTCTGTTCCGTGGCCAGTTCCGCCACCGTGTTCCTCCCCGTGAGCCGGCGAGCTGCAGGCCGGCTCAGCCTTGCACTTCCGCAAGGGCGGCGGCCAGCTTCCCGGCAAGTGCTGTGTAGTCGAACGCACGGCATGCCCGCTCGCGCGCTGCGCCACCCATGCGCCGCCGCAGGTCCGCGTCGGCGAGGATGCGACGGAGCGCGCCCGCCACGTCGCCTGGATCTCGAGGTCTCCGCACGACGATGCCCGTCACGCCGTCGTCGACGGCTTCCGCCGCTCCCCCGCTGTCGCCGGCGACCTGCGGCGTGCCCGTCGCCGCCGCCTCGAGGAAGACGATCCCGAAGCCCTCCTCCTCGAGACCCCACCAACGGCTGCGGCACGCCATCGCGAAGACGTCGGCGGAACCGAGCAGAGCCACCTTGTCCTCCTCGCTGACGCGCCCGAAGAACCGCACGGGCGCGCCGGCGCGTCGAGCCTGCGCGGCAAGCCGTCCTGCCTCCCGTCCCGTGCCCGCGATCGCGAGTACCAGGTCCGGGTACGACGCGCGCAGGCGCCCTACCGCCTCGATGAGGACGTCCATGCCCTTGCGCGGCACGAGCCGGCTCACGCTTGCGACGACCGGGGAGTCCGGCGGCAGCCCGAGCCGGAGCCGCGCGGCGGCCCGGGCCCCCGCGTCGAAAGGGGCGAACCTCTCGGCGTCCACGCCCGGCGGGATCTCGACGAGCCGCGGCGCCGACTCCCTGCCTTCACCGCCGCCGCCGTCGCCGTCGCCGTCTCCGTCACGGAAGGCACCGTCGAACGCCCGCGCAGACTCCGACGCGGGATAGCGCCCCGCCGACACGACGAGGGAAGAGCCTCGGAGCACCCGTGCGGCAAGGCCTCGCGTGAGCGGAAGCCGCGCCGGGATGGCGACCTCTGCGCCGTGCAGCACGACTCCGTAGGGAAGCCCGAGTCGCGGGCCGAGCGAACCGAGGGGCAGGACGGGATCGAGCAGCACGAGCGTGGCCCCCACCTCCGACGCCAGGGCCAGGATGCGGGCGCGGGCTGACGGCGTCGGGAGGTACAGAATCCGTCCGGGTACCCGCTCGACGCGGAAGCCCTGTGCGGCTGCTGCGTGGTCGAACGCCCCCGCGCCCGGGTCGGAGCTCGCCGTGAGCACGACGAAGCTCGCCGGGTCGAGCCGTCGCCACAGCTCCCACAGGTACGACTGGATGCCGCCGACCTTGGGCGGGAAGTCGTTGGTGACCAACAGGTGCCGGGACGGGGTCACCTCTGCCGCCCGCCCGTGCACCGGCTCCGCCGAGCCGTCCGCCGGGGGGCCGCGCGGACCATGCGCGGCCCGGCCCCGGTCGAGTCAGCCCGCTCGGCCCTTGAACCTGAGGGACGGCAGGAGACCCGCCTGCTCGAGCATCCGCATCGCCCTGGCCTCTTCGGCGTCGATGACCACCGCGTCATCAGGCTCCCGACCGAGCAGGAACGTGACGACGCAGTCGTCGCACGCTTCCGTTCCTCGCATCACGCAGGAGTCGCACTCCACGGTGATCGTGTCCATCGCCGTCCCCTTTCGCCCGGCACCCTCCGTGCCGCTGTGCGTCACTCGTCGGGGTCAGCTTGACGGAAGGGTGTATCACCTGCCGGGTCGCCGTGATCCTCGAGCCTCCCTCAGCTCGCCGCACGGAGCCAGGTGCAGCGGAGCTGGCGCGTGCGGTTGTCGGGGTTCGTGTCGACCATGACCACGGACTGCCACGTGCCGAGCAGGAGCCGCCCGTCCCCGACCGGGAGCGTCAACGAGGGGCACACGAGCACCGGGAGCAGGTGGTCCGCGCCGTGGCCCGCCGAGCCGTGACGGTGGCGGTAGCGGTCGTCGCGCGGCAGGAGCCGTTCGAGCAGCGCCTCGAGGTCGCGTTCGGACCCTGCCCCCGTCTCCATCAGCGCAAGGCCGGCGGTGGCGTGCGGCGCGAGCACGTGGCAGATCCCGTCGCCCCGCCCCGAGCAGAAGCCGGCGATCGTCCCGGTCACGTCGGTGACCGTCCTGTCGTCCGTCCGGACGGAGAAGAGCTCGGAGTCCATCCCGCCGGTCAGCGTCGCACGGGCGGACGGCACGCCGACTGTGTGGTCCGCTGCCCTGCGGTCCGCCGCCGTGCGCGCGCGACGTCCGCGGCGACCTGCTCCAGACTCCACGCCACTCCTTCGGTCACGACCGCGACGCCGTCCAGCAGGACGAAGAAGGGCGGTCCGAGCACGCGGTAGGCACGCCACGCCGAACCCGACATCACGAGCGCCCCGGCCGCGTCGGCCGCGTCGGCTCGGTCCCCGGCCGCGTCGGCTCGGTCCCCGGTCGCGTCGGCTCGGTCCCCGGCCGCATCGGCTCGGTCCCCGGTCGCCTGCGCCCCGGTCAGCGCCGCCAGCTGTCCGGGATCCTCTTCGCCGGGGCCGCGGGTGACGAGGACCACCCGGTCCTGCGGCTCGAGGCCGCAGGACCAAGGAGCGCGCGGCACGGACCAGAACGGGAGGCAGCCGTCGCAGTGCGAGCCGAGGAACAAGAGGAGCGTCCAACGGCCTGGCGTCGTGAGTCCGAGCGTCCGGCGACGGCCCGTGAGGTCCCGGCCCTCCACGTCCGACGCAGGCGCCGGGGGCGCGCCGCCGGGAATGGCGACCAGGTCCGAGAGCTCGGGTCGATGCGTCACGTTCTTACCCTGCGTCAGATCCGGCCGAGCAGCTCGGCTTTCTTGGCCGCGAACTCGTCCTCCGAGATGATGCCGCGCCGGCGGAGCTCGTCGAGCTGGAGGATCTGCACCGGGATCGAGCCGTCGGCGCCGCCGTCACCGAGCAGGACGCCGTGCGGTGGCGTATCGGTCGACGACCAGGGGCGCGGCCGCCTGGCGCGCCTGCCGCGCCCTCCGGTCGGCGAGCTCGTCTCCCAAGACCCTCCACCCGAGCGCAGGGCCACCTCGACGGGGGCGGCCGGCGCGCCGCCGCGCGCCCCGTAGGGCCCATGTCCACCAGATCCGCCAGAACCGCCATAGCCGCCATAGCCGCCGCCGTAGCGGTCGCCGTCGTAGCCGCCGTACGGAGGGTCGAGCCGATCGAGTTGCGCGGTGATCACCTGTTGGAGGCGTCGGGGCCACCGCACGTCGTCGACCACCAGGGGGCCGTCGCCACCCGCCACCTCGAAGACGAGCCGGCCACATCCGATGAGCCGCCCGCCGGGCGACTGGCGGCAATGGACCTCCGCGACACGCTGGAGGCGCAGCTGGACGACGTCGCGTCCGACGACCCCGCGCCGGTAGAGCAACCGGCTCGTCGTGACGAGGAACCGCACGGACCGCCATCGGAGCCACCGGACGAGGACCCACAGCGCGGGGAGCACCGCCATCGCCGCGAGCAGCCACGCAACGGCAACCGGCGCATCCGGGTACCGGACCGCGATCGTGACCGCGCCCGCCACGGCCACCACGAAGAGCAGCACGGGGCCGATCACCACCACCGGATGGGGACGGACCTCCGCGAGGAGCTCTTCGTCCTCACCCAGCAGGTCGCGGGTCGACCCCACCACCGGATCGTACCAATGAGACGTTGCCGCGCCCTCGATGGCGGGTGTCCAACCCGCGCCGTCGTCGTCCTGCGACGTCGGCCACGGGATCGCACGACGCGGCAGCCGTGACTACCCTGCACCTGCCCAGGGACCGAGCGCCGACCCGACCGGAGACGCCGATGGTGATCGCCGCCGAGCACGTGTACCACATGGACTTCCTGCAGGCCATCGTGATCGGCCTCGTCCAGGGGCTCACCGAGCTGTTCCCCGTGTCGAGCCTCGGCCACACCGTGCTCGTCCCCGCGTGGATCGGCGGCTCGTGGGCGACGCTCGTGCGGCAGGAGTCGACGGCGGAAAGCCCGTACCTCGCGTTCGTGGTCGGGCTCCACCTGGCGACCGCGGTGGTGCTGCTCGCCTTCTACTCCCGGGAGTGGGTGCGCCTCGTCGTCGCCTTCGTCCGCAGCTTGGTGCGCCGCCGTATCTCCACCCACGAAGAGCGGCTCGCATGGCTGATCGTGATCGCGACCGTGCCGGTGGGCGCGCTCGGCGTCGCATTCGAGCACCAGTTCCGGGTCCTCTTCGCAAAGCCTCTCGCGGCGGCCATCTTCCTCGTGGCGAACGGCGGCATCCTCTTCCTCGGCGAGTGGTTCCACCGCCACCCGCGTCCGCGCCACGTGACCGTCCCCGAGCGCGCGGCGGCCGGTGGGGGGGCCGCCCGGCCCACCGCCGCGCGGGCAACCTCGGGGGTGCAGCGGGTGCGCGACGACCGGATCGTGCCCATGGACGAGGCGGCCGAGCGCGAGCTCGCCGGCATCGGCTTGCCGACCGCGGCGATCGTCGGCGCGCTCCAGGCGCTCGCGCTCCTCGCCGGGATCAGCAGGGAGGGCGTCACGATGGTGGGTGGACTCTTCAGAGGCTTGAACAGGGAGAACGCGATGCGTTTCGCGTTCATGCTCTCGACTCCGGTGATCCTGGCCGCGGGGGCGCTGAAGGTTCCCGACCTTCTCGGGCCTCTCGGGAACGGCGTCCGGGGCCAGGTCGTCGCCGGCAGTCTCGCGGCGGTCGCGACCTCGCTCTTCGCGGTGTTCTTCCTGGCCCGTTACTTCAAGACCCGTACGCTCTACCCCTTCGCCGTCTATTCCGTGCTCTTCGGAACCGCTTCGGCGATCCGCTTCGGGCTGTTCTAACCCGATCAACACAGGGGTCGAGCCGGCTACTTGTCTGGCTCGCTCAGCTCTTCTGAAAGTAGGCCCTGGAATTGATCAACAACGCCTTCTCCTCGGTGGGGTCCTCGAGCGCTGCGACATCTGCTTCCCGCGACATCAGAACCGACCGAGGCAGGTCGTCGGGAAACTGCGCCAGGGCCGCCTGCGACCCGCCCACGATGACGGTGTCTTCCCCCAAGATGTCGCAAGCGGCCCGCACGATGTGCTCGAGCTCGGTGCGGTTCATACTCCGACCGGTTCAGAGTCTCGAGTCGTGTTCGGCGCGTCGGCGTGGGTGTCGAGTAACTTCTGGCGGATCTCATCAAGGGAGCGCCCCGACTTCGCGGCGACCCTTTCCCCGTCGCTACGCAGCAACGCACCGATGCGCTCTTCGTCGGAGAGGACCCCACTGAAGGGGCTCGCCTGGCGCAGGTCTCGCGCCGCGGCGTCGGTCGACACCATCACGTTCGCCAAGTCTCGCCTCGGGCCGTCTACCAACATCTGCCACGTGTCGAGGTACGGACGCGAGTGGCCACCGCGGTCGGTGCGCCGCATGAGGTCGAGGTTCTCGTTCGCCATGGCGAGGACACGCTCGGGGTCTTCCTCCAGCTTCTCGGCAATGAGCCGGTGCAGCTCGAGCGTCCGCATTTCGGGAGGAGTGAGCCGCGGGCAAACCTCGATGGCGAGATCGCAGTTCGCGGCGTCGGCCAGTCGTTGGAGCGTGCTGAGCCCTGGGTCTTGGCGTCCCTTGGCGTAGGCGACCAGCGAGGCATGCGAGGCCCCGGCACGGCGGGCGAGCTCGCGCTGGGAGAAGCCGCTGGCCCGAAGTAGCCCCGCGAGGATGGTTCCCGCTGTGGTCATAATGGTATTGTATCCGATACCATTTAGAGTGCATGCATCCCCGGATTGCGCACTGAGAAGCCATGGATGTGCGATCCGGGGGTGTCGTCCAAGGTCAGTTGGGATCTACGGAAGCTCTCCGACCTGGACTTTTGGCCTCGGGGGAGTTCAGGTGCTCAGGCGTGAGGGTTCGGCTCGCCATGGCGCCGCTTCCGGAAAGGAGCAGGTCAGATCTGCTCGCGCCGGTGCGGGCCACGGGCCGGGCGGACGAGACCAAGATGGGCCATGCCCAAGCAGAGCGCCGGCCTGCTCGTGTACCGCCACCGGCAGGCGGGTCCGGTCGCCCGGAGGGACCGGGACCTCGAGGTGCTCCTCGTGCACCCGGGTGGCCCCTACTGGTCCCGGAGAGACGACGGGTGGTGGTCGGTCCCGAAGGGTGAGGTCGACGAAGGGGAGGACGCGCTCGCCGCCGCCGAGCGGGAGTTCGCCGAGGAGCTCGGCGTCAGCGCCCCGCGCGGACCGCGCACGGCCCTCGGCGTGGTCGTCCAGGCCGCGGGGAAACGGGTGCACGCGTGGGCGGTCGCCGGCGACCTCGACGTCTCGGCCGTCGCGGGTGGCACGTTCGAGCTCGAGTGGCCGCCCCGCTCGGGCAACCTGCGTCGTTTCCCCGAAGTCGACCGCGCGGCGTGGTACACGCTCGAAGAGGCCAGGGTGAAGCTGCTCCCGGGGCAGGTCCCGCTGCTCGACAGGCTCGTGGACGCCCTGGCTGACTAACGTGCCGGCCACGCGACGTGCGCCGGCCGGGACTCGGGGGCGGACCGTCCGACCGTTGGAGTGACCGACCGACCTGGAGGGGACGATGCCGGCGACCGTGCGTGGAGTGGTGGCAGCCGCAAAGGGCGCTCCGGTGGAGGTGGTGCCCGTCGTGGTCCCCGACCCCGGGCCCGGCGAGGTGGTCGTGGAGGTGCGCGCCTGTGGCGTGTGCCACACCGACCTCCACTACCGGGAGGGGGCGATCAGCGACGACTTCCCGTTCCTGCTCGGCCACGAGGCTGCCGGCTTCGTCACCGAGGTGGGGGACGGCGTCGGGCATGTCGCGCCCGGCGATTACGTCGTGGTCGCCTGGCGGGCGCCCTGCGGCACGTGCCGATCGTGCCGCCGCGGGCGGCCGTGGTACTGCTTCGACAGCCAGAACGCCCGTCAGCCCATGACCCTCGAAGACGGGACTCCGTTGTCCGCGGCGCTCGGCATCGGCGCGTTCTGCGAGCGCACCCTCGTCGCGGCGGGGCAGGCGGTGCCGGTCGACCGCACCGCGCGGCCGGAGGCGGCGGGGCTGATCGGCTGCGGCGTGATGGCCGGCTTCGGCGCCGCCGTCAACACGGGCGGGGTGTCGCGTGGCGACACGGTGGCGGTGATCGGCTGTGGCGGCGTCGGCGACGCTGCCATCGCCGGGGCGGTCATCGCCGGGGCACGCATGGTGATCGCCGTGGACGTCGACGACCGCAAGCTCGCCTGGGCCCGCGACTTCGGGGCCACCCACACCGTGAACTCCTCCAGCTCCGACGCCGTCGAGGCGATCCGCGCGCTCACGACAGGCAACGGTGCAGACGTCGTCATCGAAGCCGTCGGCCGCCCGCAGACCTACGAGCAGGCGTTCCTCGCGCGGGACCTTGCCGGGGTGCTCGTGCAGGTGGGCGTCCCGTCCCCCACGATGCGCATCGACCTGCCGATGATCGAGCTCTTCGGACGGGGTGGCGCGCTCAAGTCGTCGTGGTACGGCGACTGCCTGCCCTCCCGCGACTTCCCGATGCTGATCGACCTGTACCTGCGGGGCCTGCTCGAGCTCGACCGGTTCGTCTCCGAGACGATCCCCCTCGACGGCGTCGAGGACGCCTTCGCCCGGATGGAGCACGGTGAGGTGCTGCGGTCCGTGGTCGTCTTTTAGCGGGTTCGTCTTCTGAGGTGTGAATCCCCCGACGTCGCGAGACGTGAGGCGCGCAGGGGGGTGTGGGGGCGGCAGCCCCCGCTCGACGCGGAGCGTCGAAATGCAGTGGCTTTGTCAGGCTGCGGCAGGCTCGAGGGTGACCTTGTGCCCCATGGCCTCGAGCTGAGCGACGAGACGGCGCTGGTGGGCGGTGCTCGTGCGACGGCGGTCGAAGTAGTCACCACCCAAGTCGGTGTAGAGCTCGCCCGTCGAGAGCAGGTGCCAGATGATGACGAGGATGGAGTGTCCGACAGCGACCGCGGCACGCCCTGGGCCCCGGCGGCCCCGGACCCGTGCGTACTGGGCGGACAGATAGGTGTCCTTGGAGCGCCCGGCAGCCTGGGCGGCTTCGACCAGGGCGACGCGCAGCCATTTCGAACCGTGGCGGGTGCGCCCCGAGCGGTGCTTGCCGGCCGACTCGTTGTTGCCCGGGCACATGCCTGCCCAGCTCGCCAGGTGCGCGGGGGTGGGGAAGCGGGACATGTCGGTGCCGATCTCAGCCAGGATCACCTGGGCGCTGCGATAGCTCACCCCCGGGATCCCGACGAGCAAGGTCACCGCCGCTTGGTGAGGGTCCAACAGCACCTCGATTCGAGCGGTCAAGGTGGCGATGGTGGCGTCCGCCTGGTCGATGCGCGCCAGCATCGCTTTGCACAAGAGCGCGTGATGCGCGTTGAACCGGCCGGCGAGCGCGTCTTTCAGTTCGGGGATCTTCGATCGCATCCGGCCCTTGGCCATCTCCGCCAGCACCTCGGGGTCGCGTTGGCCGGCGACCAGGGCGTCGATCATCTCGCGCCCGGACTTGGTGAGCACGCTCGATGCCACCGAGGAGAGCTTCACGCCTGCGTCCTCCAGGACCTTGTGCAGGCGCTGGATCTCGCGTCCGCGCTCTTCGACCACCGAGCGGCGGTAGCGGGCGAGATCGCGTTGCTCACGGGTCGGGCGGTCCGGGATGAAGCTCGGCCGGACCAGCCCGTGCTCGAGCAGCTGTGCACCCCACTGGGCGTCCGCGACGTCGGTCTTCCTTCCCGGCACGTTGCGCATGTGCCGGGCATTGATCACCCATACCTCGCCGACGCAGTCCTCCAAGACCCAGTTGACCGGCTTCCAGTACACGCCGGTGGCCTCCATGCCCACCAGGGTCACCCGGCGTTCCATGAGCCAGTCGGCCAGCAACAAGAGCTGGGAGGTCGTCGTTCGGAACTGGGCCATCTCCTCTTTGCGCCCACCGGCGCCGTCGGGCATGCGGGCGCATGCCGTCACCGTGTCACGGTGCACGTCCAAGAACGCGCACCGCTCGACCACCACCTCCATCGTCATCAACCCCTCTCGGCTGGCTCACCTGGGCGTGGCGGACCGGATGGGGACCTCGTCATGAAGAAACTGAGGTGCGTGCTCGTGGCGACAGGACGGAGCGCCCGAGGCCCCCGCGTCAAGCTAGAAACGGGCTCCGAGCGCCATAGAAACACGACGTCTGCCCGGGCCGACACGCACCGATTCTCATTCGCCGAGGGCGGCCCCGCCAGGGGCCACGGGAGCTAGACGGGTTCGTTGCTCTTCAGGTACGAGGGGAAGTCGCGCGTCGCCCGCCGGTGCCGGGCGAAGAGGCCGCGCTGCGCCCCAGCGTCGCCGTTCCAGGCCGCGATGCACTCGGTCGGCGCGACGTTGGCAAGCGCCAGGATCGCGCCGTCGGCACAGGTTCCCGCCAGGAGGAGCCCGGTCGCGCTCCCGGTGTAGACGTGCACGCCGAGCTCGACGAGGTCCGCCAGCCGGTTCGAGCTCCCCGACGAGTCCTTCACCCCGTCGACGTCGAGGGAGGCCAGCTCCTCGGTCGCGAGCCCGCGGGCCGCGAGCAGGGGGAAGTGGTAGGCGAGCACCGGTCGTCCGCGAGCCACGTCCCGCACCGCGCGGTAGAACCCGGCGGGGCCGGCCTCCTCCGGGCAGTACACGAGCAGCGCGTCGGCACCACCGTCCTCTGCGACCCGCGCCGACACCTCGACGGCGGCGTCCGCGTCAGGAAGGCCGGTTCCGACCACGACCGGGACCTCGGGCGCCGCCTCCTTCACGGCCGCGGCCAGCTCGACCCTGTCCTCCACCGAAAGGCGCGCCGCCTCGCCCGTCGTGCCGGAGACCAGGACCGAGGAGACGCCGAGGTCGACGCACCGGCGGGCACGGGTGGCGGTCGCCTTCACGTCGACGGCGCCGTCCTCGGAGAAGAACGTCACGAGCGCGACCCCGACGCCCGAAGGGAGCGGGAGCGCGTCGGCCACGGGCCGCCACGATACCCGGGCCTGAGTGGCCGGGTGCACGACGCAAAGAGAGGTGCACGACTCAAAGAGCGCGGTGCACGACTCGCGAAAGGAGTGTGACGCTCGTGCGTCGATCGTCGCGGCAGCTGCCATCGCCGAAGTCGCACGTCACGCCGAGCCTTCAGGTCGTCGCGCACGGAGCTCCGGCCGTTTCTCGACACGAAGAAGTCGTCAGAAGTTCAGCGCTCGTTCACCTCTGCGTCACAGCGGGTTAAACGCGCTTTCCTACCGTTCCAGCGGACCCGCCGGGGCCGGAGGGGCACCGGCGACGAGAGCGGGAGGTCGTACGTGCAGCTTCGCAGGAACCGAATGGTCGCTGCCGGGCCACGCTCGGCGCGCAGCCGAGGGGTCCGTGTCGCGCTCGCCGGGGTCACCTGCGGTGCCCTGGTCGCCGCCGGGGTCGCCGCCTCGGGCCCGGCCCTCGCGGCCAGGAAGATCTCCTCCGTCCCCTTGATCGTCTACTCCGCTCAGGGCTACGACCAGGCGATGGTGAAGGCGTTCCAGAATGCCACGGGCATCCTGACCGAGCTCGACACAAACTCGACCGGGCCGCTGCTCGCCCAGATCCAGGCGTCCAAGGACAACCCGCACTGGGGCCTTCTCTGGGTGGACGGGCAGACAGCGTTCGCGGAGCTCGACGACGAGCACATGCTCGTCCGCGGCTTCGAGCCGAAGGTGGACTGGAACGGCCTCGGCAAAGAGGTGCTCCCCGCGGACGGCAGCTTCGTCCCGACGGGCATCACCCTCATGGCCGCGGTGGCCTACACATCGAAGGTCGTGAAGGACCCGCCGACCTCCTGGAGCACACTGCTCAGCTCCAAGTGGAAGGGCGACATCGGCATGAACACACCGACGCAGTCCGGGCCGACGTACCCGTTCATCGCCGGGATGATGAACTACCTCGGCGGCGTGACAAAGGGCAAGCAGTTCTTCGAGAAGTTGAAGGCGAACGGGCTGATCATCCACACAACGAACGGCCCCACCCTCGCCGCGCTGGCGAGCGGGCAGATCAAGCTCGCGCTGGTGCAGAGCTCGGCCGCCATCGGCGCGAGGAAGACAGACCCGAACCTGAGGGTCAAGTACCTGAGCCCGCTCACCATGCTCCCGTCCAACATCGGCATCGACTCCAAGGTGACAAAGACCGAGATCGCCGAGGCCAAGCAGTTCGCGGAGTTCGTCCTCTCCAAGACCGGCCAGACGGTCATGAAGGCCGGCGACCCCACCGGGGACTCCCTGTACTACCCGGTGGTCGAGGGGGTCAGCGCCCGTCCTGAGTTGCCGTCGCTCTCGTCGATCAAGGTCCAGCACACCGATCCGTACACGTGGGGACCGCGAGAGGCGTCCGTCAACGCCTGGTTCGTGAGCAACATCACCAAGTGATCCATCCGCCGGACGTCGTACGACGCCGTCCGGCGTCCTCGCCCTGGACAGCCCCGTGACGGTCACCCGGCCCGTCACGGGGCTGCCGGCAGGAGCGCCCGCAGGTCCCGAAGTCGCGCCGGTGCATCCTCCGCCACGCCCCGTGAGGGGCAGGCACCGCGTCTCCGCCAGCCGCCTCGCCGGCGCCGCACGGGCGGTGCGGTTCGGGTTGTGGGGACTGGTCGCCCTCTGCATCCTCGCGCCCTGCGCCTGTTTCCTCGTCCTGTCGGTGTCGCCACGGCTCTTCGACCAGGGGCCCCAGTGGTTCACGCTCACCTACCTGAAGACGATCTTCACCGGGACCACCGGCGTCGCGGTCCTGAACTCCCTCTGGGTCAGCGCCTCGGCCGCCGCCATGGGCATCGCGATCGGGCTCCCCATCGCGTGGCTTGCCAATCGGACGACCATGCCGGGGCGGCGCTTCGTCTCGATCGGCATGTGGCTCGTGCTGTTGCTCCCCTCCTGGCTGCCGGGGATCGGCTGGGAGCGGCTCGTCGTGAAGGACGGCGTGCTCACACGGTTCGGGTTGGGCTCCACGTTCGTCACACACGCGATCATGGGGCCCTTCGGCGTCGTCCTCCTGATGGGGCTGCGCTGCGTCCCCTTCGCCTACCTCACCATCACCGCGTCATTGGCGGGGCTCGGCCAGGAGTTCGAGGACGCAGCCAGGGTCCATGGCGCCTCGAGGGCCGGCGCGCTGCGACTGGTGCTCCCGATCCTGGCGCCGGCGATCTGGTCGGCCCTGGCCATCGGGTTCGCCGAGTCGATCAGCACATTCGGCGTCGCGTACACCCTCGCGTACCAGTCCCACTTCTCGCTGGCCACCTACCAGCTCTACGCCGCCATCGGGAACTTCCCCGCGAGCTTCCCCGCGGCCGCCGCGATCGGCCTGGTGCTCGTCGTGTCGGTCGCGCTCCCGCTGACCATGCAGGCGAGGGCACTGCGCGGCCGTTCCTACGCGGTGCTCTCGGCACGCACCCGCCAGGCGGTCCGCCGCCAGCTCACCACCAAGGGCGCGATCCTCGCCTCGGGTTGCGTCGCGCTCTTCTACGTCATCGCCCTGGGGGCACCTGCGGTCGGGGCCGTCACCGGGTCGCTCCTCACCGACTTCGGGGCGTCCGACCACATCACGTTCGTGAACTACTCGGGGGTCTTCCACATTCCCGGCGTGTCGGGACCCATCGTGCGGTCGCTCGTCTACGGCTGCGTGACCGCGTCCGTCACGGTGATCGCGGGTTTCATGGTCGCGCGCCTCCTGTCGCGCCGAAGAACGCGGGCGACCGCCCTGCTCGACTTCCTCCTGCTGGCGACGGTCGCGCTCCCCGGCGTCGTCTTCGCGGCGGGCTACATCTTCGCCTACAACCTGCCGTTCCTGTCGCGCATCGGCATCGACATCTACCAGACGGTCTGGTTGCTCCTGATCGGCTACATCGCGTCCAGCCTCCCGACCAACGCGCGGGTCCTCGTCGGCCCGGTCTCCCAGGTCCAGCCGTCGCTCCACGACGCCGCGCGCGCCCACGGCGCGGGCGCGCTGCGCGCGTGGCTGAGCGGGGTGCTGCCGGCCGTCTCGAGACCCGTGGTCATGGCCTGGCTCTTCACCTTCTGCGGCATCTTCCTCGAGCTGCCGATCTCGCAGCTTCTCTATGCGCCGGGATCCCCGCCGCTCTCGGTCGCGATCAACCTGAACATCGCGGGGTACCACTTCGGCCTCGGGCTGGCCCAGGCGGTGATGTCGGTCGGGATCGCGCTCGCGCTCGTGTGCATCGTGCTCACCCTCTACCGTCTCCTCGCCCCGAAAGGCTGGCGCCGGATCGGTTCGACGGTCCGTGGCTGAGCGCCTGGTCGTCGAGCACGTCTCGAAGGTCTACCCCGGCGGCAACCACGCCCTGCGGGGCCCGACCTTCACTGTCGACCCGGGGACGTTCATGGTCCTGCTCGGCCCGTCCGGGTCGGGCAAGACCACGCTGCTCCGGACGATCGCGGGCATCGAACGGCTGACCTCCGGCCGGTTGGTGATCGGCGACGTCGTCGTCGCAGACGGGCGCGTGCACCTCCCTCCGGAGCGGCGGGACCTCGCAATGGTCTTCCAGGACTACGCGCTCTGGCCGCATCTGAGCGCGCAGGACAACGTCGCGTTCGCGCTCAAGCGGCACCGGGTCGGGCGTCACGACGCGCGACGCCACGCCATGGGCATGCTCGACCGGGTCGGCCTCTCGCACCTCGCCGACCGTTTCCCCGTCCAGCTGTCCGGCGGCGAGCAGCAACGCGTCGCCCTGGCGCGCGCGCTCGTCGGGGACACCGGCCTCCTCTTGTGCGACGAGCCGCTCTCGAACCTCGACGCCGACCTTCGCGAGCGCATGCGGGTGGAGATCTCCTCACTCGTGCGTGAAGCCGGCGCCACCACCATCTACATCACCCACGACCAGCTCGAGGCCTTCGCGCTGGCGGACCAGGTCGGGGTCCTCCAGGACGGCGTGCTCGTCCAGCTCGGGACGCCCGAGGACATCTACGCGACGCCCGCCACCCTCTTCGTCGCCAGGTTCACGGGCCTTGCAGGCGAGCTCGAGGTCACGGTCGTGGGTGAAGGCAAGATCACCGGCCACGTCTCGGTGCAGCCCGTGGGCATCGACGGGGCCCGGCCGATCGAGGCGCGCGTCGGTGAGGGCACGGGTGCCGGAGCCGGAGCCGCGCCCGACGGTCCGTTGCTCCTCGCAATCCGCCCGACGGCGGTGCGGCTGTGCGCCGCGGAGTCCGAGGCGGCCAACCTGGTCGGGAGCGTGACGGACACCGCGTTCCGCGGCCGGCATTACGAGCTCGTCGTAGACCTCGCGGGCGGGCGGCGGCTCACCGGTGTTCTCAGCGAGCGGAGGGTCCCGAGGGGGACGCCGGTCGGCATCGAGCTCGACGCGGCGGGCTGTATCCTCTTCGCCGAGCCCGAGCCCGGGCCTCCCGGGGCGGCGCCCGAGGACGCGGAGCCGGGTCGGCGCGGGGGTGCCCCCGCGGGCGGCGCGCCCCAAGCGAACGGCGCAGCGTCAGCGACGAGAGGAACCGAACGCATCCAATGAGGTCACCACGACGCGCGCACGGGCCCTCGCCGGCGGTGACGCGGTGAGCAGCGCCACGATCATCCTGATTCTCGCGGTCTTCGGCGCGTGCTGCGTCGAGGCCGTCGAAGCGCTCACCATCGTGCTCGCCTCGGGCGTCACGCGCGGCTGGCGGTCGGCGATGGAAGGGACGGTGGCGGCGCTGGTCGTCCTCGGCGTGCTCGTCGGGGCCGTGGGCGTCCCCCTCATCCACTACGTCCCGATCGACGCGCTGCGCGTGCTCGTCGGCGCGCTGCTGCTCGTGCTCGGCCTCTCGTGGCTGCGCAAGGCGATCCTGCGTGCGAGCGGCCACAAGGCCAAGCACGACGAAGACGCCATCTACGCGGAGACCTCGGCCTCGCTCGGCGGCGGCACGCGGAGCCGTCGTGACAGCCTCGGCTTCGTCGTGGCCTTCAAGGGAGTGTTCCTCGAGGGCATGGAGGTCGTGCTGATCGTGATCAGCCTCGGCGCCAGCCAGCACAAGCTGGGCTACGCGTCGGCCGCGGCCGCCGCGGCGATCGTGGTCGTGTCGGTCGCCGGCCTGCTCGTCTCCCGCCAGCTTTCCGGAGTCCCCGAGAACACGATCAAGACCGTCGTGGGCATCATGCTGACCAGCTTCGGGCTGTTCTGGGTGGGTGAGGGCGCAGGCGTCCACTGGCCGGGCAGCGACCTCGCCATCCCCGTGCTGATCGGGGTGTTCGCCGCGGTGACGGCCGTCGCCGTCGCGCTCTTGAAGACCCAGGCGCCGGGCTCCGCTCCCGCGCACCTCGAGCACGCCGACGCCGAAGGGAGGGTCGCCTCGTGACCCGGACGGTGGCGCGCTGGACCAGGGCGTTCGGGCACTTCTGGTGGGACTTCCTCGTCGGCGACACGCCCGAGCTGTTCGTCGCGATGCTGGTTCTCGTCGGTGTCGCGTTCGCGCTCCGACACGACCGCGTCGCGGCGATCGTCGTGCTCCCGCTGCTGGCCATCGTGGCGTTGCTCGGGAGCGCCTGGCGGGGACGGGTGCGGGTGAAGCGCCAGCCGCCGGCCGGGGAAGGCTGAGCCCGACCCGTTCGCCCACTCCTGCGCCGGGGCACGGAGCTCCGGCTCCCGGGCAGACTGGGCGCGACCGAGGACCGCCGCAAGGTGAGGAGGGAGGAGGTCGCCACGTGCTCGACGCTTCCGGACGGCCCGAGTCCGCCGTCGTGCTCGGGGGGACCTCTGATCTCGCCGGCGCCGTCGTCCGCGCGCTGGCGCGGCGCCGACTGCGCGCCGTCGTCCTTGCGGGAAGGGACGAGGAACGGCTCGCACTGGCGTCGCGGGCGGCCTCCGACGCCGGCGTCGCACACGTCACGACCGTGCACTTCGACGCGCGGGACGTCGCCGGTGCCGCAGGCGTCGTGGACGAGTGCTTCGCCGCCGCCGGCGCCGTCGACCTCGTCCTGCTCGCGGTCGGCGTGCTCTCGCACCAGCGCGACGAGCTCGATCCTGCACGCACCGCCGAGGTGGTGGCCGCGACGTACTCGTGGCCGGCGGTGGCGCTCACCCGGGCGGCCGCCCGGATGCGCGAGCAGGGCGGCGGGCGGATCGTCGTGCTGTCGTCCCTCGCCGCGCTGCGGGTGCGGAGGACGAACTTCGTCTACGGCTCCGCCAAATCGGGCCTCGACGCGTTCTCGATCGGGCTCGCAGAGGCGCTCCGCGGGACCGGTGTCGTCGTCCACGTCGTCCGGCTCGGCCGCGTCGCCACCAAGATGACCGAAGGGCTGCCCCTCGTGCCGATGTCGACGACCCCCGGGTCGGTCGCCGACGCGGTAGTGGCGGGGCTCGCGTCAGGTGCAACCGTGGTCTGGGTGCCCCCGATCGCCAGGTGGGCGCTCGCCGTGGCGCACCTCATCCCCCAACCGGTCTGGCGGCGGCTGCCATTCTGAGTGCGCCGGCATTCTGAGTGCGCCGGCATTCTGAGCGCGCCGGCGGTCGATCGGGCGAGCGCGCGAACGACGGGGAACGACGAGACGAAAGAACGACGAGACGAAAGGAGGTGCGGCATGGAGCTCGGCGCGGCGGTGCCGGTCTCGGGGTCCTGGGCGACGGCGGAAGGGTGCGCCCAGGTCGCAGGGTGGGCCGAGGAGCTCGGCTACGGCTCCCTCTGGACGTTCCAACGGCTCCTCGCCCCGGTCGACGGGACAGGCGGCCGCGACCTCCTCGACCCGCCGTACCGGAGCGTCCAGGACCCGCTCGCCGTGCTCGCCTACCTCGCCGCCAAGACGTCGAGGGTGCGGCTCGGGGTCGCGGTCCTGAACGCGCCCTTCTACTCCCCGATCGTCCTCGCGAAGCAGCTCGCCACGATCGACATCCTCTCCGGAGGCCGTCTCGATCTCGGGATCGGTCTCGGCTGGATGCGCGAGGAGTTCGAGGCGACCGGTGTCTCCTACGAGCACCGCGGCGGCCGCACCCAGGACTTCGTCCGCTGCCTGCGCGCGATCTGGACCGACGACGTCGTCGAGTACCACGGCCCGTACTTCCGCGTCCCGCGCGCCAGGGTGCTCCCGAAGCCCCTCCAGCACCCTCACCCGCCGATCTTGTTCGGTGGTGCCGCCGAGGCCTCGTTGCGCAGGGCAGGCCGGATGGCGGACGGCTGGATCAGCAGCAGCCGTGCGGAGTTCGCAGGGTTGGCCGACTCGATCGCCGTCGTCCGCGGCGCCGCTGCCGAAGCGGGGCGGGACCCGTTCTCCCTGCGATTCGTCTGCCGGGCAGCGGTCAAGGTCCGCCCGACGACACGCGCGCCCTTCACCGGGACGCTCGAGGAGATCCGCGAGGACCTGGACGCGCTCGCGGACTCCGGGATGACCGAGGCCTTCGTCGACTTGAACTTCGATCCGCTCGTCGGCGCCCCCGACGCCGACCCGGAAGCCTCGCTGCGGCACGCCCGTACCGTCCTCGAGGCGTTCGCACCCGGGCGGTAGCCTCCCCGGCCGGCACAATCACGCATCCCTCCCGGATGCCAACTACGGTTGTGGCCCGGAGCGGAGGGGCCCAGATGCTCGTACTCAATCGTCGGCCAGGCGAGTCGATCGTCATCGAGCCGGACCTCCGCGTGACCGTCCTCTCGGTGACCGACCGCCGCGTCTGGGTCGGCATCTCTTCCGCGAGCGCCTTCCGGGAGCTGCGCGTCTCGGCGATGGTTCTCTCCCCGAGCGAGGCACGCCTCGAGATCGTGCCGATGTCGAGCGTCGTCTTCGACGGGGAGCAGGTGCGGATCTCCACCGGGGCCGAGGGCGACGCGGCGGAGACGCTGCACGCGGGGCTCGCGGTCGACCGCCAGCCCGGCCAGCGCGTCGACGTCGGCGACGAGTTGTGGGTGGCCGTTTCCTCCATCTCGAAAGGGAACCCCACCATCACCTTCGGCGGCGGTGTGATCGGCGAAGAGTTCAGCATCACGCTCATCCGCCCCGCCGGCAGCTACGTCCGGCTCGGGGTCGACGCGCCCAACCGCCGCGTCTACCGGGAGGAGCTGTGGGACGCCGTGCAGGCTTCCGGGACGAGCCGCGAGGACACCCAGGCGGTGCTCGCCACGACAGCCCGCCCGGCACCCACGGAGGTAGCCCTGCCCGACCCCCCGCAGCTGGAGCTGGAGCCGGCGCCGGCCCGTTCCTCGCTCCCCGGGACGCCCGTCCACCAAGGGGTTGCGGCGAACGTGACGGCCGGGTCCGCGGCAGGCTGACGCACCGGCGCTGCGGCGGTCATTCCGCCCGGCGCAGCAGCAGGCTGGACTGTGCCGGGAGATTGACCGTGGGACCGCGCACCTCCCTCGCGAAGCGCGTCGGGCGCGCGGTGTTCACGAGCTCCTCCCAGCGTCCCGGCTCGGCCACCTTCGGAAGCGTGTAGGGACGCGGTCGCGATCCCGCGTTCAAGAGGAGCAGCAAGGTCTCGCCACGTGCGGAGCGGCCGCGTGCGTCGACCTCGTCCACCGCACGCCCGTAGAGCAGCATGCCGAGCGTGCGGTTGTCCGGTTCCGCCCAGTCGTCCGCCTTCATCTCCTCGCCGTCGGGCCGGATCCAGGTCACGTCCTTCATCTGGGTGCCCGCCACGACCTCTCCGGTCAGGAAGTTCCTGCGGCGCAGGATGGGGTTCTCCGACACGATGCCCACCAGCTGGCGGACGAAGTCCAGCAGCTCCACGCCGGTCTCCCCGAGGTTCCAGTCGACCCAGCCGATCTCGTTGTCCTGGCAGTACGCGTTGTTGTTCCCGTCCTGCGTCCGGCCGATCTCGTCGCCGCCCAGCAGCATGCGCACGCCCTGGGAGCACAGGAGCGTCGTCAGGAAGTTGCGCTTCATGCGGTCGCGCAGGCGCTCGACGCGTACCGAATCGCTGTGTCCCTCCACGCCCCAGTTCCTGCTGTAGTTCTCGCAGGTGCCGTCTTCGCCGTGCTCACCGTTCGCCTCGTTGTGCCGCTGGTCGTAGCTCACGAGGTCGGTCAGCGTGAAACCGTCGTGGCAGGTCACGAAGTTCACGCTGGCGTAGGTGCGCCGCCCGGTGTGGCCGTAGACGTCGCTCGAGCCCGTGAGCCGTGAGGCGAGCTCGGGCACCTGTCCGGCGTCCCCGCGCCAGAAACGCCGGACGCAGTCGCGGAAGGCGCCGTTCCACTCGGACCATCCCTGCGGGAAGCGGCCGAGGCGGTAGCCGTCCGGGCCCACGTCCCAGGGCTCGGCGATGAGCTTCACGGTCGAGAGGACCGGGTCCTGGTGGATGATCTCGAAGAAGGCGCTCGGCTGGCCGGCTTCGTACCCCCGCACGAGCACCGGCGCGAGGTCGAAGCGGAACCCGTCGACGTGCATGTCGGTCACCCAATAACGCAGGCTGTCCATCACCAGCGCCATCGTGCGGGGATGGAGGATGTTCAGGCTGTTGCCGGTGCCCGTGTAGTCGACGAGGTAGCGCGGCGCGTCGGGGCGGAGGCGGTAGTACACCGCGTTGTCGATCCCGCGCAACGAGAGGGTCGGGCCATTGCGGTTGCCCTCACCCGTGTGGTTGTAGACGACGTCGAGGATGACCTCGAGCCCGGCGCGGTGCAGCGTGCGCACCATCGACTTGAACTCGGTCACCTGCTGGCCCAGACCGCCGGTGGCGTACTCGACGTGCGGCGCGAAGTAGGCGATCGTGTTGTAACCCCAGTAGTTCGTCAGCCCCATCTCGACCAGTCGACGGTCGTTCACGTGATGGTGGACGGGCATGAGCTCGACGGCGGTCACCCCGAGATCGACGAGGTGGTCGACGATCGGGTCCGACGACAGGCCGAGGTAGGTCCCGCGGAGGTGCTCGGGCACGCCGGGGTGGCGCACGGTCATGCCGCGCACGTGGCACTCGTAGATCACGGTGCGGTTCCAGGGCGTCGACGGTGAGCGGTCGTCTCCCCAGGTGAACGCGGGGTCCACCACGACGCACTTGGGCATCGACCCCGCGGAGTCGCGCCGGTCGAAGGAGAGGTCCTCGGAGGGGTCGCCGACGTGGTAGCCGTAGAGGTCGTCGCTCCAGCGAACCATGCCGCTGAGCGCACGGGCGTACGGGTCGATCAGCAGCTTGTGGCGGTTGAAGCGATGGCCCTCCTCGGGCGCGTACGGCCCGTCGACGCGGTAGCCGTAGAGCGCGCCGGGACGGACGTCGGGAAGGTACGCGTGCCACACCCGGTCGGTGGTCGCCGGCATCGCCACACGCTGGTCGGGCTCCGCGGAGGTGGGGTCGGAGAAGATGCACAGCTCCACCGCGGTCGCGTGCTCGGAATACAGGGCGAAGTTCACCCCTTCGCCGTCCCACGTCGCCCCGAGCGGGTGCGGGTTCCCCGGCCAGACGCGCATCAGCCGACGCCGTCGTCCCCGTCGGGCCCGGGCGACCGGGGCTCGGGCGAGAGGAAGACGCAGCCGAGCGGCGGGGCGACGAGCGTCAAGGTGCGCGGGCGCCCGTGCGTGGGCACCGGTCGTGCGAGGACGCCGCCCATGTTGCCGACGCCGCTCCCGCCGTACTCGAGCGCGTCGGAGTTCAAGACCTCCCGCCAGAAGCCGTCCACGGGCACGCCGGTCTGGAGATCGTCGCGGGGCACCGGCGTGAAATTACAGACGACGAGCACGACCCGCCCGTCGGAGGACTTGCGCAGGAAGCTGAGCACGCTGATGTCGGCGTCGTCGTGCTGCACCCACTCGAAGCCCGCTGGGTCGGCGTCCAGCTCGTGCAGCGCGCGCTCGCTGCGATAGAGCCCGTTCAGGTCCCGCAGCCACCGGCAGACGCCTGCGTGCCGCTCGTCGTCCAGCAGCTCCCAGTGCAGCCCTGCGTCGTGTGTCCACTCACGCCAGTCGGCGAGCTCGGAGCCCATGAAGAGGAGCTTCTTGCCGGGGAGCCCGTACTGGTAGCCGTACAGCAGCCGCAGGTTGGCTCGTCGCTGCCAGTCGTCGCCGGGCATCTTCGACAGAAGCGAGCCCTTGCCGTGCACGACCTCGTCGTGGGAAAGGGGCAGGACGAAGTTCTCGGTGAACGCGTAGACCGCCCGGAACGTCAGCTCTCCGTGATGCCATCTGCGGTGCACCGGGTCGTCGCCCATGTAGCGCAGCGTGTCGTGCATCCAGCCCATGTCCCACTTGAACCCGAACCCGAGCCCGCCCCACTCGACTGGCCGGGAGACGCCGGCCCACGCGGTCGACTCCTCGGCGACGGTCTGCACGTCCGGGTGGTCGGCATAGACACCGGTGTTCAGCTGGCGCAGGAACGCGGTCGCGTCCAGGTCCTCGTGCCCGCCGTAGACGTTCGGCTCCCACTCGCCGGCCTTGCGCGAGTAGTCGAGGTACAGCATGGAGGCCACCGCGTCGACCCGCAGCCCGTCGGCGTGATAGGTGCGCAGCCAGTGGTCGGCCGACGAGGCGAGGAAGCTCCGCACCTCGTGCCGCCCGTAGTTGAAGACGAGGCTGTTCCAGTCGGGGTGCACGCCGCGGTGCGGGTCGGCGTGCTCGTAGAGGTGCGTGCCGTCGAACGTCGCGAGCGCGAACGCGTCGTTCGGGAAGTGGGAGGGAACCCAGTCGAGGATCACGCCGATGCCGGCCTGGTGCAGTGCGTCGACCATCGCCATGAAGTCCTGCGGCTCGCCGTAGCGCGCGCTCGGCGCGAAGTAGCCGGTGGTCTGGTAGCCCCAGCTCCCGTAGAAAGGGTGCTCCATGACGGGGAGCAGCTCGACGTGGGTGAACCCGTTGCGCCGCACGTGGTCGACGATGCGTGGAGCGAGCGCGGCGTAGCCGAGGAGCTCGTGCGGCCGATCCGGTGTGCGAAGCCAGCTCCCGATGTGGACCTCGTAGATCGAGATCGGCGAGCGCAGGGACTGACGCTCGCCGCGCGTCGCCATCCAGGCCTCGTCGCCCCATTCGTAGGCGAGGTCCCAGATGACCGAGCCGGTCCTCGGTGGCGCCTCGCAGAAGAAGGCGAACGGGTCCGCCTTCTCGAGGACCGTGCCCTGCTGCGTGGTGATCGCGAACTTGTAGACCTGGCCTCTGCGGGCGTCTCCTGCGACGCCTTCCCAGATGCCCGAGCTCGCGTTCGGCGAGAGCGGGTCCGCGTCGCGCTGCCACCAGTTCCAGTCGCCCACGACGGACACGCCTCGTGCGCTCGGCGCCCACACCGCGAAGCGGACGACGCCGTCGAGGACGTGCGCGCCAAGCTTCTGCGCGAGACGGCGGTGCGATCCCTCGTTGAAGAGGAACAGGTCGTCCGCGGTGATCACCCGGGCTCCTCCTGGCGTCGCAGCCCGTCGATCCTCTCCAACGCCGCGGTGACGTCGTCGTCGGCGAAGATCTCCTCGAGCGTCCGCGCAGACCGGTGCTGCCAGTTCCCCGCCTCCGGGCCGGTCCCGGGGCGGTTGTGCGGCCACCGCTCCAGCCACAGGTCCTCCACGTCGGCGAGGACGAGGCGGGCAGGGCCCGCAGCGAGATGGTCGAGGCACACGCGCAGCCCCCGGCGGGCGTCGCCACCGAGCGCCCGGCGCCACCGCGCGTGCTCGGGCGCCTCCCAGAAGGACACGAAGCGCGGAAGGTCGTGCGTCCCGATGCTCGCCATCGAGAGCTCGGGAGGGTCGGGCAGCGGCGCACCCGCGGAGACCTCGAACTGCAGCACCCATGAGCGCAGCATGCGGTCGTGCGCCATCCCTCGGCGGACCTCCTCTGGCACCGTGCCCAGGTCCTCCCCCACGACCGCCGTACCGGAGCGCTGGGCTTCGAGGGCCACGATCGCCCGCAGCTCGTCGTCGCGGTAACGGACGTAGGCGCCGTCCGTCGCGTCGAGGCCGTCGGGCACCCAGTAGAGGCGGTAGAGGCCCATCACGTGGTCGAGCCGGAGCACCGACGCGTGCCGCATGGCGTGGCGCAGCACGGCGATCACGTGACGGTACCGCTGTTCACGAAGCCCCCGGGGGTGCAGCGGCCGGAAGGACCAGCGCTGGCCCTTGGCGAAGAAGAGGTCGGGCGGCGCCCCGCCCTCGACGCCGTCGGCGAAGGACGCGGGGTCGTAGCGGGGGTCGAACCCCGCCGGGTGCACGCCGACCGGCAGGTCGAGGAAGAGGCTCCCCGCCGCCGCGCCGAGCTGCTGGTCCGCGACCCACTGCGCGTAGAGGTTGCACCTCGACGCCTCGTCGGCCGGCACCCGGGTGAGGTCGCCCGGTGCGCCGCAGGGCTCGACGGGGTGGCCCGCCCGGAAGCGCGCGTACGCGACGAGGTCGGGACGCTCGCGCGCGAAGCCCTCGAGGGCGTCGCGTCGCGCGGTAGGTCCGGCGAACACCGCCCGCGCGAGCGGCTCCAGCACCCGTCGGACGAGCGCCATCGACGACGGGTAGTCGACGAGCGCGCGCCGCCGCGCGTCGGCGAGCTCGCTGGTGAAGGCCTCCGATGCGAGGAGGTCGCGCGCTTCGGGCGATGCCTCGAGCTCGGGGAGCACCGTCGGGTCGACGTACAGCTCGTTCCAGCCGAGCCTCGTCACGGGAAGATAGGGACTGATCTCGGGCGGCTCCTCGTAGTACCCGGGATAGAGCGGCAGCGTTCCGACGAGCTCACCGCCGAGGCCGCCCACCCACCGTGCGGTCTCCGCGAGCGCCGTGTAGCTTCCGACGCCCCAGTCCCTCGCCGTGCGCATGGCGTGCACGGGGAGGAAGGCGCCCCAGCCCCGCCCGGGCAGCGGGCACCGGGGCGCCACCACGACGAGGGCGGTCGACTCGACACCGGGCCCTTCGAGCCGGAGCCGGTAGTAGCCCGCGGGCAGCATCTCGAGCGGGGAGCCCAGCTGCGCCTCGTACCGGTCCATCGTCCGCCCCTCCAGGCTCGCCGAGCCGAGCGGGCGGTGGATGGCCGGCATGAGCCGCATGCGCCGCGTCGCGCCCTCCTCCCCCTGGAGGTGGAGCCAGCAGTCGCGCGGGTGGACCGAGCGCGGAAGGCCCACCTCGACGGCCTGGGTGCCGGCGGCGGGAACGGCGACCACCGGCTCGAGGATCTGCACGTGGCGCCGGAGCCGCTCCTGGCGCACGGCCGAGGGCGGGTCTGTCGCCGGCGCGCCCAGCGCGCCGAGCACCGCACGGAGGGTGTCGGTGCCCGCTTCCCGCCGCACGCCCGAGGCGTCGACGAAGGAGGTCTGGACGCCGTAGAGCTGCGCGAGGGTCCGCAGCTCGGCGCTCACGGGACGTCGTCCAGCACGTCGAGGATCCCGCGCGCCGGGATGTCGACCCAGTCGGGACGGGCGTTCGCCTCGTACGCCAGCTCGGCCACGGCCTTTTCGAGCAGGAAGAAGTCGATCAGGACGGCGAGCTCCTTGCGGTCCGAGGGGAGAAGCCGGCCGACGCCGGGAACGGCGAGGTAGGACCGGACGAAACCTGCGGACACCCACCGGTACCAGCGGAAGAGCCACGGGCCGAGCTCGCGGTGGCCCTGAGGGCCGACCAGGTCCCGGTCCGCGCGTATCGCGACGGCGCGCGACGCGTAGTGGAACGAGCGGATCATGCTCGCGAGGTCCATCGCGGCCGGGCGCTTGAGGCGCCGTTGCCCGAGAGAGCGCGCCGGCTCTCCTTCGAAGTCGATGATCACGATGTCCTTTCCCGTCCACAGGACCTGGCCGAGGTGGTAGTCACCGTGTACCCGGATCTTCTGCGCGGCAGCCGGCACCGTGGCGATGGCGCGGAAGCGCTCGCCGACCTCCCGTTCCCGCCTGAGCACCGCCGCGACCGCGGGCGATGTGCCGAGCCCCGCCTCCCGCAGCTGGCGGAAGGCGCGTCTCGCGAAGCTGCCGGCCCCGTGGTACAGGGACAGCCGGTCCACCGGGGTCATCGGCTCGGGGGCCATCGCCGGATCCGACCTGTCGGACGCGAGCGCGACGTGGAGCTCCCCCGTCCGGCGCCCGAGGAGCGAGGCCCATTCGACGTGGTCGAAGAGCTCTCCGGGCGGCTCGTCGTCGGCGGAGAGTCCCAGGAGCCCGGGCGCGGTCGGCGCGGCGAAGGCGTCAGGCGCCTCCGCGCCGTGGGCGATCGCCTCTTCCAGCCGCCGGCTGAGCGCGTCCACGACGTAGCTCCAGCCGTCTCCTTCGTTCGGCACCATCTCCTCGAGCGAGACGAGCGTGATCGGTCGGCTCGCCCGCTGGTTCGAGCGGTACTCGAGGCTGCCGCCCGAACGGGGTGCGTGCTCGAAGTGCGCCCGCTCGGCGAGGAAGCGTGGGAGCTCCACCCCGGGGTTCGTGCCTTCCTCGAGGCGACGGACGTACTTCAGGATCGCCCGGTCCGCGAGCGCGACCGAGCTGTTCGACTGCTCGGCCGTCACCGGCACGGGCTGGACGTCGTCGGGCACGGAGCGCCGGATGGCCCGGTACGAAGGCGACGGCGCGCCCCAGGCCCGGCCCTCGCGAGAGGGGACGGAACGCCGCCGCCCGATCATGTCGAACACCACCCTCGAGACCTCGGGTTCCCGCAACGCGTCGTAGAGCACGCCCTGCTGGCCGCCCACCCGCAGCTCGGCGACGATCGCCTCGGGATGCCAGCGGCGCATGGAGTCCGACTTCTCACCCCCCGCGTAGGCGAGCGCGAGCAGGTACTGCTCGGACGCACCTTGGTCCAGCTCGACGCGAGCGACGGCCAGGTGTGCCACCGGGTCGGCGCGGTCCCCGACCGCCAGCGAGTCGAGCACGCTCACCGAGGTGATGGTGCGGGTCTTCGACACGAACCATCGCCTTCCCGCGATGTACGGCGCGAGCACCGACTCGAGCGCGCGCGGGTCCGAGAAGATCTCGTCCCACCGGTTCCGCACGCTCAGGCGGGCGTCGGGGCCCCGGCGGGACCCCGGGTCGAACTCGAGCGAGAACCAGTAGAAGCCGTGCGGGCCGAGCGTGAGGAAGTAGGGCAGCTCACCGACCGCCGGGAAGCGGGTGTTGCCGAACAGCTCGACCGGGACCGCGCCCCACAGCTCCGAGAGATCGAGCTCGGCGGCCTGGGCGAAGCGCGAGAGGTTCACGACGATGAGCAGGAGCTCGTCCTCGTAGCGCCGGAGGAACGCCAGCACCTTGCGGTTCTCCGGGCGCAGGTGCTCGAGGGTGCCGCGGCTGAAAGCCTTGTAGCGCTGCCGGAGATGGACCATCCGGCGCATCCACCACAGGAGCGAGTTCGGGTTCGCCTCGGCGGCCTCCACGTTCACGCCGGCAGCGTGGTACACGGGATCGATCACCACGGGGAGGTAGAGCTGCTGGGGGTTCGCCCTCGAGAAGCCCGCGTTCCGATCGGCGTTCCACTGCATCGGCGTCCGCACGGCGTCGCGGTCGCCCAGATAGATGTTGTCCCCCATTCCGATCTCGTCGCCGTAGTAGACGATCGGCGTGCCCGGGAGCGAGAAGAGGAGGCCGTTCATCATCTCGATGAGCGCCCGGTCGTTCCCGAGCAGCGGCGCGAGCCGCCGGCGGATGCCCACGTTCACCCGGGCCCTCGGGTCCTGGGCGTACGAGCGGTACATGTAGTCGCGCTCCTCGTCGGTGACCATCTCGAGCGTCAGCTCGTCGTGGTTGCGCAGGAACAGCGCCCACTGGCAACCCTCCGGCGCCGGGGGCGTCTCCGCCAGGATGTCGACGATCGGGAACCGGTCCTCCTGGCGCGCGGCCATGAACATGCGCGGCATGAGGGGGAAGTGGAACGCCATGTGGCACATGTCGCCGTTGCCCATGTAGGCGACTGCGTCCTCGGGCCATTGGTTGGCCTCGGCGAGCAGCATCCGGTCCGCGTAGCGCGCGTCGACGTGCGCCCGGAGCTGGCGAAGGTACTCGAAGGTCTCCGGGAGGTTCTCGCAGGACGTGCCTTCACGCGCGTACAGGTATGGGACGGCGTCGAGCCTGAGGCCGTCCACTCCCATCTCGAGCCAGTAGTCGACGATGTCGAACATCGCCTGCTGGACCGCAGGGTTGTCGTAATTCAGGCTCGGCTGGTGCGAGTAGAAGCGGTGCCAGAAGTACGCACCGGCGACCGGGTCGAAGGCCCAGTTCGAGCTCTCGAAGTCCTGGAAGATGATGCGCGCGTCCTTGAAGCGGTCGGGCGTGTCGCTCCACAGGTAGAAGTCACGGTACGAGCTCCCAGGCCGTGACCGGCGCGCACGCTGGAACCACGGATGGGTGTCGGAGGTGTGCGCGAGAACGAGCTCCGTGACCACGCGCAGACCCCGGCGATGGGCTTCCCGGAGGAACAACCGGAAGTCCCGCAGGCTGCCGTACGAAGGATGCACGTCGCGATAGTCGGCGATGTCGTACCCGTCGTCGCGAAGCGGGGACGGGTAGAAGGGCAACAGCCACAGCGTGGTGACGCCGAGCTCCTGCAGGTAGTCCAGCTTCTCGACGAGCCCCCGGAAGTCGCCGATGCCGTCCCCGTTGCTGTCGTTGAAGGCGCGGACGTGCAGCTCGTAGAGGACCGCGTCCTGGTACCAGTGCGCGACGCCGCCCACCGGCACACTTCGCGCCATCTGCATCGAGCGTTCTTCGGTGACCGTCATGGCGAACCGGGCGCGGGGCGGTTACCCCGCCAGGTGAGCGCGAGCACGTGCGCGGGCTGGGTCGCGGGGTCGAGGATGACGAAGCCCTGAGACCCCTGCCACCGGTAGTGCGAGTCGGTGAGGAGGTCGTGCACCTCGATCGACTTGCCGGGACCGCCGGCAAACTCGCCCAGATGCACCCAGCCGGACTGGCGGTAGGTGGGGTCGAGGTTCACCACCACGAGCACCGCGTCGTCGTCCGAGGTCTTCGAGTACGCGATGAGCTGGTCGTTGTCGGTCGTGTGGAACCGCAACGTGTCGTCGCGCTGGAGCGCGGGGTGCGCACGTCGCACCGCGTTCACGCGCGCCATGAGCGGTGCGAGGCTTCCGGCCCTGTCGAGATCCCAATGACGGACGGCGTACTTCTCCGAGCCGGCGTACTCCTCGGACCCGGGAGCACGCGGGACGTGCTCCTGCAGCTCGAACGGGGGGCCGTACACCCCGTAACTCGATGACAGCGTCGCCGCGAGCACCAGACGGGCCACGAACGCCGCGGCCCCCCCGGTCTGGAGCTCTTCGGTGAGGATGTCGGGCGTGTTGGGCCAGAAGTTCGGGCGGAAGAAGTCCGCGACGAGCGCGAGGTCCCGCATGTAGGACTCGATCTCCCACTTCTTGTTGCGCCACGCGAAGTAGGTGTACGACTGGCTGAACCCGAGTTTCCCCAGCCGGTACATCACGGCGGGCCGGGTGAACGCCTCGGAGAGGAAGATCGTCTTGGGATGGTCCTCCTTCACCGTGGCGATGAGCCACTCCCAGAAGGCGAAGGGCTTCGTGTGGGGGTTGTCGACGCGAAAGACACGCACGCCGTGGTCGATCCAGAAACGCACGACGTCGAGCAGCGCGAGCCACAGACCCCACCAGTCGTCGGTCTCGAAATCGAGGGGGTAGATGTCCTCGTAGCGCTTCGGCGGGTTCTCCGCGTACCGGATCGACCCGTCCGGCCGGTGCCGGAACCACTCCGGGTGCTCGCGCACCCAGGGGTGGTCGGGTGAGCACTGGAACGCGAGGTCCAACGCGACGGCGATCCCCCGTTCCGCGGCCGCGGTGACCAGCCTCTCGAAGTCCGCGAACGTGCCGAGCCCGGGGTCGATCGCGCAATGACCCCCGTCCTCCGACCCGATCGCCCACGGGCTCCCCGGGTCGGCCGGGCCGGCCTCGGCGCTGCCGTCCGGGCCCTTGCGGGCCGTCGTGCCGATCGGATGGATCGGCGGGAGGTACAGCACGTCGGCGCCCAGCCACGAGACGTAGTCGAGGCGCGCCTGCACGTCGGCAAGGGTGCCCGGGCGGCCCGCGTCGTGCGACGCGCCCCGGGGGAACAGCTCGTACCACGTCGAAAAGCGCGCGAGGGCGGGGTCCACGACCACCGTGTAGGTCGCCGAGGTCGTCGCGTCCGACGTCGGGCGGTAGCGGCGGACGAGCTCGGTGAGGACGTCGCTGCGCAGCATCCCGCCGAGGGTCCCGCCGAGGGTCCCGTCGTGCAGGCCGTCGGCGGCGGTGGCGACGCGGTCCGCCGCGGCCGCGAGCTGCTTCTTGTCCGCCCCGCTCGCCCGCGAGGCCGCCTTCCCCAGCAGGTCGGCTCCGACCAGGAGCTCGGTCTGCACGTCCTGGCCGGCGTCCGCACGCGCGTACAGGTCGCGCAACCACGTCGCGTACCGGTCGACGCCGGCGCGGACGCAGAAGCGGTAGCGGCCGACGGCTTCGGCCGGGAACGTCGCCCTCCAGCGGTCGTTGCCGACGGGCCCCATCTCGATCGTCGTCCACGACGAGTCGCCCTCGCGCTGGACACGCAGGTCGCACGCCAGGAGGTCGTGGCCGTCCCCGAAGGCGGTCACCTCGACTCCGACCGTGTCGCCGACCGCGGCCTTGGCCGGAAACCGACCGCCGTCGACCGTCGGCTTGATCTCCTCGATCACCGCGCGGCGCGGGACGCCAGGCGGTTTGCGCGCGGCCGGCTCCGCCTCTCCTGTCCCGACCCGCGACATCGCGGGAGGAACCGCGAAGCGCCGTGCCGGCGAGTGCGGCTCGGAGCCCGCGTCGACCTGCTCCTCGCGCCGTCCGAGGGCGCGCGCTGTCCCCATCGCCGCCGGCCTCCCTCGCCTCGCTCCTAGCCTTTCGCCGCCGGCACGGCACCGCGGCTCGGGACGGCCGACCGGGTGCCACCGGGGCCCGGAGCCGGCGAGCCCTGAGCCGGGCCGAGCACCTCCACTGCCGCCCGCTCCAGGATCGCGCGAAGGTCGGCGCGTGGCGAGAGGTCGCCGAAGGCTCCGCCGTGGTCGCGCTCGAGCCGGGACGACATGAAGGCGTCGGCGACCGCCGGCGCGCCGTGCCGCAGCAGGAGCGACGCCTGGAGGACCAGCGCCAACCGCTCGGTGATCCGCCGGGCGCGCGCCTCGAGGGCTTCGCCGTCCACGAGCTCCTTGCGGAGCTCCTCGACGGCGCGATCGAGCCGCGCGTCCTCGCCCTCCACCCTCACCACTTCGTCGATGAAGGCGTCGACGGTCCCGGCCCGGGTCGCCATCGCCCGGAGCACGTCGAGCGCGGTGACGTTCCCGGAGCCCTCCCAGATCGAGTTGAGAGGCGCTTCGCGGTAAAGGCGGGGCATCTGGGACTCCTCGACGTACCCGTTGCCCCCGAGGCATTCGAGCGCCTCGGCCGCGTGGGCGGGCGCGCGCTTGCAGACCCAGTACTTGCCGACGGGGAGAGCGATCCGGCGGAAGGCGGCCTCCGCGTCGTCGCCCGCCGCCGCGTGGTCCGTCGCGGCCGCGAGCCGCAGCGACAGCAGCGTCGCGGCCTCCGACTCGACGACCAGGTCGGCGAGGACGTTGGCCATCAGTGGCTGGTCGACGAGGAGGGCGCCGAACGCCCGGCGGTGGCGAGCGTGGTGGACCGCCTGGACCGCGGCCCACCGCATGCCGGCCGCGCTCGCGGTCATCGCGTCGAGCCTGGTCGCGGACACCATCTCCATGATCGTCCGGATGCCGTGGCCCTCCTCTCCGACGAGCCAGCCGACTGCTCCCTCGTACCCGACCTCGGCAGAGGCGTTGGAACGGTTTCCGAGCTTGTCCTTCAACCGTTGCAGCCGGATGGCGTTGCGCTCGCCCCCCGGGAGGACCCGGGGAACGTGGAAGCACGAGAGCCCTTCCGGCGCCTGTGCGAGGACGAGGAACAGGTCCGACATCGGGGCCGAGGTGAACCACTTGTGCCCCAGGATGCGAAAGGTTCCGTCGCCGGTCGGGGTCGCGGTCGTCGTGTTGGATCGCAGGTCGGAGCCACCCTGCTTCTCCGTCACGGACATGCCCGCGAGGAGGCCGAGCTTGGTCTCGGGGTCCCGCAGCCCGGGGTCGTAGTCCGGGGACTCGAGCAGCGGCTCGAAGCGCGAGGCGAGCGACGGCGCATGGCGCAGTGCGGGAACCACGGCGTACGTCATCGACACCGGGCACAGGTGACCGGCCTCGGTCTGCCCCCAGACCAGGAACTTCGCGGTGCGCGCCGTGTGCGCACTTCGCCGCGGTGTCCGCCAGGCGGTGGCGTGCAGGCCCTGGGAAAGTGCGAGTCGGAGGAGATCGTGCCAGTAGGGGTGGAACTCGACCTCGTCGATCCGGTCGCCGGAGCGGTCGTACGTCCGCAACACGGGCGGGTACTCGTTCACCACCCTGGCCATCTCCGCGACGTGCGCCGTCCCGGCGAGGCGCCCCACCTCGTGGAGCTCGGGCTCCGCCCACCCGGCGCCGAACGCGTGCAAACCGGCGAGGAGCGTCGCATCCTGCGCGACGTCGTAGTCGGCGAGGACGGGAGGTTGGTTCGTCACGTCGTGGGCCGGCACGTCACCTCCTTTCCGCCAGGACCAGGTTACGCGCGGCGCGGGACGACCCCTCCCCCTCAGCTCCCCCCCAGCGAAAGGACGAGCTTCCCCGACGCCTCCCTGCGCTCGATGCGCCGGAGCGCGTCGTTCACGTCTTCGAGCGGCAGGATCGAGTCAATCCTGACCGACATCCGCCCCTCTCGGACGGCCTCCAGCGCCCCCTCGACGCTGCGGTGGATGACGTCGTCCGGCTCGATCAACCCTCCGTAGCCGAGGATCGTCAGGTGCTTCCGGTACAGCACGAGAAGCGGCACGCGCCCTTCGACGTCCACGCTGGCGCCGAAGAGGACCAACCGCCCGTACGGCTCGAGAGCCTCGATGGCGGCACCCGTGAAGCCGCCCCCGAGCGGGTCGAAGACGACCGTCGGGCGGAGCTGCGCGACGGCGGCCGCGAGCGTGTCCGCGCCGGCGACGACGCTCCGGTCCGCGCCGCTCTCCTCGATGGCGCGAGCCTTCATCGCGTTGCCCGTCTGGCCCCACACCTGCGCGCCGATCGCGTGCACCAGCGAGACGATCATGGTGCCGACGCCGCCGCTCGCACCCAGTACGACGACGCGGTCGTCGGGGCTCACCCGGGCGAGGTCGGTGACCGTCCGGTACGCGGTGGCACCCGCCACGCCGAGCGAGGCCGCAGTCGCCGGGTCGACACCGTCAGGCACGTCGACGCACGCCGTGCGCGGCACGATCGCCGCATCTGCCCAGAGCCCGTCGCGCGAAGTGCCGAGCCCGTGGCCGTGCATCACGACCCAACGCCCCTCCACGCGGCCCGCCCCTTCGACCCCGAGCGTACGTGGCAAGGGCGCATCCGGGGCGACGCGACCCGAGGCTCCGTAGCGGTCGACGGGGTTCACCCCGGCGAAGCCCATCTCGACGAGGACGTCGCCGGGCCCGGGCTCGCCGAGCGGTACGCGTCGCACCTCGAGCGGTTTCCCGTGCTCGAGGAGCCGCGCGGCGCGCACGGTTCGCCCACCTCCGGTGTCCCTCGCCCCGTCCCTCACCGCCTGGCCCGCCACTGACGCCACTTCCGGCATGCTACGGGCCGGCCGCCCCGTGAGCTGAGGGCGCCGTCTGCTCCCCGGCGCCCTCCCGAGCGAGCTCCTCGCGGGCCCAACGCGGCGCGTGTCGCTGTGCCCATGCGACCGTGACCCAGCCCCTCACCATCGAGCGGAGCGCGTCACGGTGGGTGAGGGCAATGACGATGTGGCCGAGCACCACCGCGACGACCACATACGCGAGGGTCTCGTGCACGAAGGTCGCTCCGGTGCGCCAGCTCACCGGGAAGAGCCCGAACCACTTCATCACGATGCCCGTGGCGAGGAAGACGGCGATGGCGCCGCCGATGAACACCGCGTTCAGCTTCTGGGCGGGATTGAACTTGTCCTTGTCGAGCTCCACGTCCCCGAAGTGCCAAAGCCAGTCGAGCTCGTCCCGGGTCCACCGGTTGAAGCGGTGCACGTCACGCCGCATGCGAGCTCCCCAGGGGCCTACGAGGGAGACGAGGAGCGGAACCGGCCATGCGATGCCGGCCCACACGTGGATCGTCTCGATCAGGAGGTGGCGGCCGACGACACGTTCGACCGAAGGAAAATGGAGCGGGATCGCGGTGAGCAGCAGCACCCCGAAGAGGACCGCGTTCGCCCAGTGCGCGGCGCGTTGCACGCGATCGAACCGCAGGAGACGCGTCGGCACGCCCGGCCTCGTGCCCGAAGGCGGGTCCACCCCGTCACGCTCCGCGCGGCGGGACTGTCGACGTGGACCCGTCGAGCCAGCCGTTCACCGGGTAGCCGTTCTCCTCCCAATAGCCCGGCTCGACGGCGTCGACCACCCTGATGGCCGAAAGCCACTTCAGCGACTTGTAACCGAACATGGGAGCGACGTACAGGCGGACCGGTCCGCCGTGGTCCCTGGTGATCGGCGCACCAAGCATACGAGTGGCGACGATCACGTCCGGGAGGCGCGCCTGGTCGAGGGTGAGGCTCTCCGTGTCGACCCCGTCGTAAGAGTCGAAGGCGAGCGCGACGGCACCGGGTCGCACTCCGACGGTGTCGAGGAGGTGCGACAGTCGCACGCCCTCCCAGTGCACGTCCGGGACGATCCAGCCCGTCACGCAATGGAATGTCCTCGCGAACCGGACCCGGGGCATCGCCTCGAGGTCGGCGAACGTGAAGGTGGCAGGACGCTCGACCAGACCCGAGACGGAGAGGCGGTAGGCGGTCGTCGCGATCGCAGGAAACGTGCCGCTCACGCTGTAGATCTCGAAGACGTCTCCTCCTGGGAAGAAGCTTCCGAGCCCCGAACCGAGGGCGCGTCCGACGCGGCTCTGCACCGCCGAACCCACCGAGATTCCCGCCGCGCCGAGCGCGACCATGCCGAGGAAGACCCTCCTGCCGACGTGGACGGTCTTCTCAGGAGTCACCCGCCGGCCGGGGGGGCTCGAGCCTCGTGGCGCGGCCACAAGGGCACTGTAGGACCCGTCGTGCGCGCGCGGGCGTCGGGTCCCGCCATCCGCGCGCCAAACGGCGGTGCCGATCGGTCGGCGGCTGCACAGTGCTCGATGCGGCACCCGGGTAGGCTCACTTCTCGCAACCGACCCGTAGCACGACACTGAGGAACCAGCCTTCCCGTGCAGGCCGTACGCCGAATCTTCCCAGAACCGCTCGCCGTAAAGGTTCCTGCCCAGATCACCCTCGTCTTCTGGGTGGTGAAGATCGTCACCACGGCCGGCGGGGAGGCGACCTCGGACTTTCTCGCGCTCGACAGCCTCGGGAAGGTCGTCGGTGGCGCGATCGAAGTGCTGCTGCTCGTCATCGCGCTCGCGTGGCAGTTCCGGACGCGCCGCTACCGCGCGGCCGCATACTGGTTCCTCGCGTACGCGATCGCCGTGTCGGGCACCGGCATCGCAGACTTCATGCACCTCTACATCGGCATCCCGTACGCGGGGACGACCGTCCTGTGGGCGGTCATCCTCGCGGCGGTCTTCGTCACCTGGTACCGGAGTGAGCGGACCCTCTCGATCCACAGCATCACGACCACGCGGCGCGAGGCCTTCTACTGGGCGACCGTCTTCTGCACGTTCGCCCTCGGCACCGCCCTCGGCGACTTCACCGCGTCCGTGGTGGGGCTCGGCTACCTCGGGTCGACCGTCCTCTTCTTCGTGGTGATCCTCGTACCTGCGCTCGCATGGTCGAGGTTCGGTTTGAACGACGTCGTCGCCTTCTGGTGCGCCTACGTGATCACCCGGCCGCTCGGCGCGTCGATCGCCGACTACCTGAGCAAGCCTCGCTCCATCAGCGGGATCGACCTCGGTGACGGGCACACGGCGCTCGGCGCGCTGGCCGTGTACGCGGTCCTCGTCGCCTATCTGATCATCTTCCGCCCGGACGACCGACCGTCCGGCGCGCAGATCGGCGGGCACGCCGACGCGACACGGTTCGAATCCCGGCTCGGTCGCGTCCGGCACGTCGGCGGCACCACGATCGCCGCACGTGACGCCGGCACGCGCCCGACGCGGCTCGGCGGGGTTCCCGGCGCCGTTCCCGTGGTCGGCACGGGGCCTCTCGATTCCCCTCCGGGAAGAAGCGTGGGAGGCGGCCACGTCGTGATCCGGCGCGACGAGCCCTGAGGCCCAGGCTCCCTCGACGTCGTCCGCATTCGGGTGCTTCGGCCGCCGGTTATCCGACCTCCCGGTGGGGATCGCCCTGCTCGCCGTCTACCTTCAAAAGCTGCACGGCGTTCAAACCGACGTCGTGGTGCGCTCCTGGCCAGAGCCGAGGGGGAGGGGACCCCGTTCGCCCCCGACGACCCGTCCCCGCAGACGTGAACCGGGGCCGCCGGGCCCGCTCAGGATGCCGTCGTCCGCCAGCCCCGCTGGAACGGGAGGCGCCACGATCTCGGGGCGATCAGCTCGTCGATCGTCGCCGGTCCCCAACTGCCCGACCAGTACGGGAGGACCTGAGGTGGGTCGTCCAAGAGCGGCTTCGAGATCTCCCAGAGCCGCTCGATGCCCTCGGCGGTGTTGAAGAGCGTCCTGTCCCCCACCATGGCGTCGTGCGTGAGCCGCTCGTAGGCCTCGAGCACATCGGCCTCGCGCCCGGTCTCGTGGAGCGCGAATTGCAGGCTCAGCTTGTCGAGCTTCATGCCGGGACCGGGCCGCTTCCCGTAGAACGAAAGCGACAGCTTCGACGAGTCCGCCAGGTCGAACGTGAGGTGGTCGGGTCCTTGGGCCCCCACGCCCGAGTCCGACGGGAACATGCTCTTCGGAGGCTCCCGGAACGCGATCGACACGATCCGCGCGCCTTCGGCCATCTGCTTTCCGGTGCGCAGGAAGAACGGCACTCCTGCCCAGCGCCAGTTGTCGATTTCCACCCGCAACGCCACGAAGGTCTCGGTCTCCGAGTGGGGGTCCACCCCTGGCGTGTGGCGGTAACCCTCGTACTGACCGCGCACGACGTGCGCCGGGTCGACGGGGCGCATCGAACGGAAGACCTTGTTCTTCTCCTCGCTGATCGCCTTCGGCTCCAGGGCGGTCGGGGGCTCCATGGCGATGAAGGCCAGGATCTGGAAGAGGTGCGTGACCACCATGTCCCGGTAGGCACCGGTCTCCTCGTAGAAGCTGGCTCTTCCGTCGACCGAGAGCGTCTCGGGCACGTCGATCTGGACGTGGTCGATGTGATCGCGGTTCCAGATGGGCTCGAACAGCCCATTCGCGAAGCGGAAAGCGAGGATGTTCTGCGCGGCCTCCTTGCCGAGGAAGTGGTCGATCCGGAATACCTGGTCCTCGCGGAAGACCTCGTGCACGACCGCGTTCAGCGCCCGTGCGCTCTCCAGATCGCTGCCGAAGGGCTTCTCCATGATGATCCGCGCCTGATCGACGAGGTCCGCCTCGGCCAGCATCCGGACGACGGAGCCGGCCGCCGTCGGTGGGATCGACAGGTAATGGAGGTACCTCGCTCCTCCACCGAGCTCCTTTTCGTTTCGAAGAACGTGCTCGTGCAGCGCCGCCGGACCCGCCGAGGTGGGCACGTACGAGAGCCGTTCCGCAAACTCGTTCCAGGTGTCGTCGGTGAGGTTGGTCCTGGCGAACTGTTCGCACGCCCGGCGTGCCATCGAACGGAACTCCTCGTCGCCCATCTCCTCCATCGCGACTCCCACCAGGCGGAAATCGGGGAGCAGCCCCGCTTCCGACAGGTGCAGAATTCCGGGGAGCAGCTTGCGGTGGGCCAGGTCCCCGGTGGCACCGAAGACGACGATCACGTGGGGGGCGACGGGCGCCCTCAGCGAGCTCGCCGACGCGTCGGCAGCGTTGCCGTCCGTGAGATCAACCATCGTCCACATCATCCCGCGCGCCGCCGGGCCACGGACCTCGTCGAGCCTCGCCCATCTCGCCTCCCCATCCCGTCTCGCCCATCTCCACCCGTCCTCGTGGCCGTCGCCTCTGTCTCCCGGCACTGGAGCTCAGACGGCTCGCCGGCCCGCCCGGGGACGACCCCTCCCGGTCACTCAGGGTACCGGCATGCGTCCCGCGTCATGTCGAGCACCTCGTCGAGACATGTCTGGGCCTGAGCGCCGCGACCCGAAGGCGCGGTTCGGGTCTGCTCCCTGCCTGGCGAGAGCTCGTGGCAGAACGTCACCCGGCAGGTGGCGGCCGGCGTTCGGGAACCCACAGTTCCCTACCGGAGTTTGGGATCATGTGCACCGGAGGCCTCACGGTCGTCCACACGAAAGGGGGTTCGGAGATGAAGCCACGGTCGCTCATCGCAGAGGCGCTCGGCACGGCCCTGCTGGTCTTCTTCGGTGCGGGGGCAGCAACGCTGTGCTTCGGGTTCAAGGTCACCGGCACCAGCATCGCGGCCGGAGACGTCCTGACCGCCTTGGTGTTCGGGCTGGTGCTGCTCGCACTCGTCTATGGGATCGGACCCATCTCGGGATGCCACGTGAACCCGGCCGTCACGATGGGCTTCCTGGCGGCCAGGCGCATTTCGCTCGCCGACGCGGTCGGCTACTGGGCGGCGCAGATCGTCGGTGGGATCGTGGGTGCCGCCGGGCTCTACGGAGTCGTCCACTCGTCGCCGCTGTACCGCTCCGCTGTCGGGCTCGGCGCGGACGGCTACGGGAAGTCGTCCATCATCGGCGCCAATGCCGCCGGAGCCTTCGTCGCCGAGATCATCCTCACCTTCGTCTTCGTCTTCGTGATCCTCGCGGTCACGCGTCGAGCCAGCAATGCGACGGTGGCGGGCATCGCGATCGGGCTCAGCTTGACGCTCGTCCACCTCGTCGGCATCCCGATCGACGGGACGTCGGTGAATCCGGCCCGGAGCCTCGGCCCCGCACTCTTCGTGGGAGGCTCCGCCCTCAGCCAGTTGTGGGTGTTCCTCATCGCGCCGCTCGTCGGCGGGGTCCTGTCAGCCCTGGCGTACCACTTCTTCTACCCGAAGGGTGAGGAGGAACCAGAAGTGGAGCCGGCGGCAGAGGAGCGGGCGGCCTAGCGGCCCTGTAGGGACGAGCTGGAGGCGCCACAAGACGCTCGATGACTGAACGTCGGGGTCGCCGGAGGCGAGGCGACCGCGTCGACGAAGCGACCGATGGCCTTTCGCGGTGCCGTCGACCGCAGCCCGACGTGCTCGCAGCGTCGGCGGCGAGCACGTCGGCCGTCGAGGACCGAGCGGCCGAGCAGGCCTGCTCCACCGCGGTCTTGCTCGCGCCGCCGCTCCCGGAGCCGCTGCCGACGGCGGCGCAGAGCCGGGGTGCGCACGACAGCGAGAAGTAGGTGCCGCCGCCCGACTGCGACTTGGCGAGCTGGGTCCAGGCCGACCCGTTCCAGGTCCAGACGTAGCCAGAGCTCCCGAGGTCGTCGCAGTTGGTGGCGGACAGGCAGGACACGGCGACGGCGGTCGGCCTCGCGGCGTGGAGCAGGGTCCAGGTCGAGCCGTTCCAGTTGTCGTCGAGCAAGGAGCCCTCCCCCGCCACGTCGTAGGTCCCGACGGCGGCGCACTGCCTGTCGGAGCTGCACGACACCCCGCTGAAGAAGCTGGCGTTGGCGGCGATCGCGTGCACGGTGACCGCGACCGACCAACCGGAGCCGTCGGACTTTGCGAGGAAGGCGTGAGTGGTATTGGCTTCGGACTCGCCGTACTCTCCGCCGGCGATGCACAGGGTGCCGCCAGTCGTCGTGCACGACACGTCGGTCAACACCGCGTACGGGCCAGGGTCGGGACTCGGCTCGATGACCCAAGATCCGTCCCAGGACTCCACGAACGTCTTGTAGCTGCCACCGCCCAGGACGTCGCCCACCGCGACGCAGGTACGGCTCGTCGCGCAGGAGAGGCCCTTCAAGCCCACGGCGATGTACGAGTCGGGCGGGTCGACGCTGGGCACGACGGACCATGCCGTGCCGTTCCAGCGCTCGGTCACGATGTCGGTCTGGTACACCGTACCCACGGCGAGGCAGAAGTCGTCGGAGGCGCAGGAGATGGCGCTCATCTGAAGGGGGCCGGGGGCGTCGGGCGATCCGGGGACGATCGACCACTTCTCGCCGTCCCACATCTCGAAGAGCGCGAGGTCCGCAGAGCCCACGGACCGGCTGTACGTGCCGACTGCCATGCAGAAGCTGGAGGAAACGCAGGAGACGCCGGCGAGGACGTCGGTGGCACCGGCGTTCGGGGAGGAGACGACGCGCCACGCGGGAGGCGACGACGCCGGATTCGACGGCGCGGACAACCGCTCCGTCTGCCCGGCCACCGGGGTCCACCACCCCGGTACGAGCCCGAGCAACGCTCCGAGCACCAATGCCCGGCGCCAGCGTGATTTGCGAAGGACCGCCGCCCCCCTCACGCGACAAAGCTAACAGCTGGCGCCGCTCCGGTCCCCGTGGGTCCGTGAAGAGACGATGTCCGAGCCGCAGGACTCGCGCGGCGCTGGTCGCGATTCAAGAAACTGACACACAGGAACAATTCCGCACGAACAAGATGTAGATGCAGATGTAGTGGACATCTGCTTCCGAGGTGTTGCAACGGAAACCGCCCTCAAGACGGAATCCTTCCCAGGCCGGACGCGATGCAGCTCCGACGCGCCGACCGCTCTCAGTATGCGGACAGCGCGCGCCGGCTCGTGGGGTTCGTTCGCCGCTTGTGACCGATCTGCCGGGTGCGTCCAACTCGATGCGCGTTCACCACTGTGCCGAGCTTCCCGTCTGGGTCGTCTGAGCGAAGAGCAGATGTGACGGCAAACCCGCTGAGTGTCGCTTCAAGTAGGTCTTCAAGGTCCATAAGACGTTCGAGATACTCTCGGTCCTCTGCGTACCTTGTCCGAAGGTTCTCGTCGTAGAGAGGCATCCCACGTCCTCCTTCCCCCTCGTGGAGCGATTCTTGGTCTCCGCCTTGGTGACGAAGTGCCATCCTTCCCGGACGCATCTTCCGATGGCGACGCCACGTCGTCCCCTATCGAGGCTCAACTCTTTGCCAACCTCGTGATTGTCGTGGAGCGGGGCTGCGCCCCCTACCGCTGTGGCCTCGACATCACCGGAACGAGCAATTCGTGCGCCCCTCACCGCCGCCGCCCCAGCCCCGCACCGACGTACCGTGGCGGTGCTCGTCGCCTCACTAGCGGTGCTGGCGGTGCTGAGGTCGCGAGCTATAGCTGCTCAAAGTGGTCCGAAGTAGCCGCCATGTCGTTCCAACTGCTCAGTCGAGCCGACAAATCGGCTACACCCATGGAATTGAGGGACCGTCGCGAGCACTCGAGGTGGACAAATGCACTGGTCACGCGAATTTCTGGAAGGAAGTTCCTCAGGCGGGGTCGAGCGCGTCTGGTCAGGGGCTATCCCGGAAACTCCGACTAGCCCACCACGCCACCTGTCGTGGCCCCTCCCTGCGACGGCGTTGTGGGCACACCCAGGACACTTACGCCGGAGCACACGTCGGCGCCCTGGCTGATCCCGCCCTGTCCGTCCTCGTAGGAGCCAGCGGGCGGGCAGGTGTCGAAGTCCAGGCCGACTGTGATTGTGGGGTACGCGACTTCATCAGCCTGCGGAGTCGACGTCGCGACGACCTTGCATCGGTAGGACACGTAATACCCTGTGACGGGGACCGACCCGCAGTAGCCGCCGCTTTGGAAGCCGTCGAAGTACGCGCCCGCTGCCGGCTGCGGCCGAAGCACCACCACAAACGTCGCGCCGACGGCCACGTGGAATGTCCCAACGACTGAGCTGTTGTACGTGCGTCCTGGCGGCGTCACGGTCACCGTGCCGTCTCCATCACCAAAGAAGTAGATGTCCAGTCTGACGTTTCCTTCCGGGCACGTCACTCCCACACACTTGGGAGGGCCAGGATTAGGAGTGGGTGTCGTCGGGGTTGTGGTTGGAAGGGTGGTGGTCGTGGTGGTCGTGCCCATGCCAGCCGAACATGGCGTCGTTGCTTTGTAGTTCAAGATCTGCGTCGCATACGCGATGCGGTTGGCGAGATGCGGAACTCCCGCCTTTTCGTACTGTTGCAAGAGAAACGTCGTCGAACAAGAGACCGTGTCCATCTTGTCTTTGCAAGTTGTCTTCAGGACGGAGAGAACGGACTGCTTTTCGTTCGTACTTTCTCCAGTCTCCTTGTTGACGACCTTCTTGTATATGGGTACCCACCTGAGAACTAATTTGCCCGTGCGGGACTTGCCGAAAGACTTCCCAGTCGTTGGTGTCGTATTGGATAATTTGCCATAGAATAATGTTGTAGTGCTACTTAACTCCTGCCAGACGAAGTCCAGTTGCACGCCAAGCGTCCAAGGTGTCTTACCCTCACTCGTGGCCAGTCGTACCAGCTTTGCCCATCTGCTCTGATCCCACTGCCCGATGCCGCGTCCGCAATTTACGCCCTTGCAACGTGTTTGCCTCTTCTTCGGTGTCATGTAGTTACCCGACTCCACCTGCAAGTTACCGATCAGCCCAGCGGCCTGAGCCTGGGTGAGGTGCCTTGTCCTTACCAAGTAGGCGTAGGCGGTCTGCACATTCGTAGGAGGGGCGACTTTGAGATGGAGCGTGACGTTCTTGGACGCTGGCGGCGAGGCCGAGGAGTCCTGCACCAGGACTCTAAAGATCGTGCTGTGACCCTCGGTCACGTTTTTCGTGATTCCCGTGAGCTGCCCCCTTTTGGCTGTGAGCCGAAACTTTGTGGAGTAAGCGCCGATCTTGGTGAACTTGTACGGCGGCGTCCCCCCGGTCACCTGAATCGAGGCACTGTACGTCGCACCCCAGGGTGCGTCTGGCAGCCACGTCGAAATCGAGAGTGGTGCAGACTCCGTCAGAGGAGTCAACAAGCCAACAGTAGCGATAACGTTGCCCGTGACAGGAGAGCCGCCGAAGGCGCCGTTCACTTCCATGAGGATCACCAGGGCACCGATCACTCCAACCAAAAGGTGCAGTCGCCTCTTCACTCCACCGATCCTCCCCGCGAGATCACTGCTGCCGCCGTCCGCACTATGCCACCACCGGTCCCTGCCGCGTCGGGGAACCTCGATTCCAGCGAAAACCGCAGCGGTCGACCCCCCGGAGCATGGCTGCTGGCTGCCTCTGGAAGCTTCATCTGAGGTCGGCACACCGGCAGCATCGAGCCGGGAGAGCACGGCCGCGAGGGCTCGAGGCCAGCACAGCGGCGGGCGAAGAGCTCGGAGTGCTCAGAGGCTCCTACGTGCGCGCATCGTCTTCATCGTCGCGCAAGCGGGAACTTGGGAGAGGGGATGAGCCGCCTCATCCTCACCGTGGTTTGCTCAAGTTACGGCGCGGGCACATGCCGGGGCCAGGTGGGCGCTGCCGTTCAGGAGGAGGTCGTCTCGCTTCCTCCACTGGAGGATGTCGCTGGGACGAACGCCAGACCGGTAGGTTCGCGACCGTCCCCCTTCTGCGCTTTTTGTTCGTAATAGAGGATGATTGTGCCGACGTCGGTGTCCGCGCCTGTCTTGGTGTCGATGACTTCCACTTCCGCGAAGGCCGCTTTGCCGACCCATAGGCGAGGAGTTGTCCCTGTTGTGGACAGGGCGAGTGGCTCGGGGTCCCCGGAAACCGGGATGGTCCCCACGACCTCTTCAGTCGTCGTGTCGATCACCGATACGGTGTCAGAGTCCGGATTGGCGACGTAGGCGGTTGTTCCAGCCTTGGTGAGGATGACCGTCCAGGGCAGCTGGCCGACGGAGATTGTCGTCGTCACCCGCAGAGTGCTGGCGTCGATCACCGACACCGTCCCGCTGCCTGCGTCGGTCACGTAGATCTCCGTCCCGTCCGGGGAGACCACCACACCGTGAGGGTCATCCAGCCCGTTCAGGTTCCCGACGATCCTCCTACTCGCGACGTCGATGGCCACGAGGCCGGTCTGCGTCGTGACGTAGGCGGTGTTGCCTGTCGGTGTGAACGCGATCTGCTGCGGCGCTGAGTCGAGCTGGATCGTCCCCACGACCTTGTTGCTGGTCGTTGTGATCACCGACAGCGCCGTGAACGGGATTGTCCCGCCGCCTCCCGGCCCCGGAGATCCGGCCTGCCCGCCAGGAGCTCCGGGAAAGCCGGATGTCTCACCGTTTGTCCCAGTTTCGGGACCCGTGTCGGCGACCCATACCTGAGAGCCGTCGGGCGTGGCGGCGAGGTCCTCAGGGAACAGCCCGACTGTGATCAGGACCTGTGTCGCTGGTGTGTAGTACGGATACCCGCGGCGCAGTGTCGCGATGGGTACGACAGCCACCGTGCTGTTCCCGGGGTCAGCGGTGTACACGTGATCCCCGACGACCGCCAGTGCCTCGACAGCCGAGTTGTAGTTGACGTCTCTACCTGTGGCCGCCGGTAGGTTCGATACGGCTGTATCGCCGACGTTGTATGTTGTCACGTATGTGCAGTCCTCAGTCTTGATCCACCCGACTGAGTCGTAGCCCGCTTGGGCGACGAATAGTGTCCCTGTAGGACCGCTGCACTCAGAGGAAAGAAGGCGGCTGTGGACGGCGCTCGCTCCTGCTCGTGGTGCTGCGCTCTTGCTTCCACTTCCAGTGCCGCTCGCTTCGACGCCACCGACGACCCCGGCAGTGGCGGTCGCGACGACGAGTGCGCTGACAGCGAGCCATGAGGGAGCAAACCGACGTCGACCTCGTGGTCGACTCGTCGCTCCCACCCTCAGATCGGCGTGTCGCGTCCGTTTCCTGATCATCGAGATACCCTCCTCGACCTGACGCTGCCAACGAAATCACAGGACATCAGCACGTCTCCACCAAGTGCTTCTGTCCAGCCCCCTGCAATGGGAACGACTGGTCGGCTCCCGGGATCGGCGGGAGCTGGAATCGACGCACTTCTTGCTCTGCGATCTCGAGATTGGCAGCGGTCGGCGGGAGCAGTGGGAACCGTCCGACCTGACAACCGAGCAATGTCGTGAAATCACCCACGGTTTTGCGCCGCCATGTGCTGATGTTCGGGTTCATGACTCCAGTGACCCGTTCGATCAACTGGATGACCGACGTATGGTCGAACGTGCCGTGGGACACGTAGCCACCGACGGTCCACGGCGACACCACGATGCCCGGGACCCGGAAACCGAGGCCGATCGGGCCGGTGGGCCAATCCTTTGTGTCCACCGTGATGTATTCTGTGGGGGTTGTTTTCGGCGCCGTCGGTGGCGTGACGTGATCGAACAACCCGTCGTTCTCGTCGTAGACGAGGATGAAGACGGTCGACGACCAGACGTCGGGGTTCGATGCGATGGCATTGATCTTGCTGGCAATGAAGTCCGCCCCGGCTGCGGGCATGTAGTCGGGGTGCTCGGATTGGTACGAGGTCGGAAGGATCCACGACACCGTCGGAAGCTTGTCGTGCGCCGCGTCGTGCTCGAACTGGCCGGCGGGATAGAAGCGCAGGGCGTTCTGGTAGAGCGGAGAGCTGGGAGATGCGGCCTGGTACTGGTTGAAGTACTCGAGCATGTTCAGCCCGTAGTTGTCGTTCTCCTGGTAGACGCGCCAACTCACTGTCTTCGCCGTGAGCATCTCAGGGTAGGTCTGCCAACTCCACCCGGACTCGGGCACGCCGTTGTAGTACGCCGGTCCACCGTCCTTACCTGTCGGATCGATGGTCCCGGTCATGAGGTAGAGCCGGTTCGGCCACGTCGGGCCGAGCACCGAGCAGTGATAGCCGTCGCAGATGGTGAAAGCGTTGGCGAGGGCCCAGTGGAACGGGATGTCGTCCTGGGTGAAGTACGCCATGGAGTACTGGGCGTCATTCTTTGCGTAGGTCGTCAGGCGGGAAGTGATGAACTGTGTCATCGCGCCTGTGTTCCACGATTCATGCTGCGGGCCCCAGTCGTGTGTGTTCGAGGGCAAGGCTTGAGCGCTCGTGGTGTGCGTTGTGGCGTGGAACGGCAGAAGGTATCCGTCAAGGTTTTTTGGATCGGGCTGTTTGAAGACCTTCGGTGTCACGGACTTGTCGGCGAAGCCGACCACGCCCGGCATGGCGCCGAAGTAGTGATCGAACGACCGGTTTTCCTGCATCAACACGACGACGTGCTTGATCTGACTGATCACTGTGCCGCTCGGGCGCCCCGGGGATGGGAACGAGCCCGATGCCAGGGCGTTCCTGAGGTAGCGAGGCATCACGGCGGATGCCAAGACCAGTCCGCCAGCCGAGGTGAGGAACTGACGACGGCTGATCTGCGCCATGGTTACCCTCCACTCCGTCGTACGGAGCCCCGGTCCCGAGGCACCGGTCCAACCCGTCGAAGCCCACCGTCGCGCCGCTCGGTAAACCTGGCGTGACAACCTCGCGGCGGCCAGGTTGTCGCGGGGTTAACTTCTGCAGCAGCCCGATGACGAAGGCACGCGTCGTCGCGGCTGGGGCGGTCCCGCGAGCTCCATCACGACAACGTGATATCCCCGCAGGCGCCAGCGCAAACAAGCGAACGGACGCTGTCGCAGAGTGCTTTCGCCTACGTAAGCCCGCAACGGGTATGTGCGGGCCGGAGCTGCGTGCTCCGTTGAGTGGGTTCTTCGCCGGGACCACCTTCTAAGGTGGCCACGGCGGGGATCACTTCACGGCCGCGTGACCACCAAGACATCAACGTGACGTGTGAACAGCGTCACTACAGGAGGTTCTGCACGGAAGCCCGGACAAGGCGCTGCGGCATCACCCACACGACCCGGACTGCGAGAGCGGGTCAGCGACGCCGGATTCCGTTCTGGACGCGCGGACACGGCTTCCCCTTTCTCGAGGACCTCCCCCCGTCTATGATCGACGCGTTGCGAAGGCAGACGAAAGGGGGCCGTCGTGGGCGACTACGGTGTCTCGGTCACTTGGGGGGAGCCCAAGCTCGGGAGAGAGAAACAGGCGACCGAGCTTTTTCTCCACGCGGTGACTTTGAACGACGATCTCGTGGCGAACGGTACTGTCGAACGGTGGGACGCCATTCTGTTCGAGCCCTCGGGGAATGGACCAGGAGGGGCGGTTCGCTACTACGGAACCGTCGAGCAAATGGAGGCGCTCGTCAGATCGGAGGGGTTCTTGACGATCGTCGCGCGGGGCGAGATCCTCCTCCACGATTTCGGGTTCAGGCGCTTCGTGACGGGCCAGGCCCTGGCCGAGGTGATGGGCAGGTTCTCCACGTTGCTCGACTCGCTGTAGCGACTGCCCTGGCCGTCATGTCACCGTGAGCGCGACGCGGATGTCGTACGTGCCCTCCGTTCCGGCACGAGGGGTCCCTGAAATAGTCGCGGTGCCGTTTCCGCCCATGCCGGCCGACTACGAATCTGGCAAAGCCCGGGTTCACGAACACCGGAGCGAAGCCCACCACGATGGTGAGCTTCTGGCTGGCGGTCGGTTTACCGAAGGTGAAGTAAGCGGTCGATGTCGAGGTGATCTTGGGGGCGCCGGGATCTTCCGCTGTGGTGGTGACGACCAGCGTTGTCGACGCGGGCGATCGTGTAGTTCCTGAGATCAGCGCAACCGCTTCGCGGCCTTGACCGCAATGGTGTGCACGAAGGTCTGAGATAGCTCGGGCAGGCCAAGCAAGATCATGATCGCGACGGAACTCCGCGAACGGATGACGACGACATCGCCCGTCACCTCAGCCTGCTCACCGTTCGCCTTGAGTGGGATCCCGAGGCGGAGCGCGGTGAATGTCGAACCGATCCCGCGGAATCCGAGCCGAGCAATCGAGATCTTCGACGTTGTGACCCCGGTCTGCGATGTTCCTGAAGCGATGCTCCTTCCCACGACCGGTCCGACGCATGACGGCGCTTTCGAACTCGAGAAGAGGGCAACAACCCGCCGGGCGACCGATGCCGACGGGAACATCGCCACCGTCTCGAATACGAACTGGAAGGCCGAGGACTTGGAGAATTCGGTCTGCGCGCTGGGCGGGTTGCGCTCCACACCTTTCGCCGAGACGCCCTCGCACTCGGCAACTTTCGACAGGTTCTTTGTGTCGGCACCGCCCGTCGATGCCGGCGTGGAACTCTTCGCCGGTGTGCCTGTGACCTTCCATCCCGCGGGGAAGTCGGCGGGCCGCAGCAACTCGTGGGCAAGCACCTCGAGGGGGCTAGAAGACGAGGCGGCTCCGGCTGACGACGCGGCGAGGAACGCCGTTGCAACGCTTGCCGCGGCAATCGCAAGGGCACGGGCCCTGCGCCGTCGGTCACCCGCCCCTGACGACGAGCCGGTACCTGCCATCTCTGCGGCCATCCCGGGGGTACCGTAGCCCGCCCGGCGCAGCGCCTTCACTGGTCTGCCGCGCCGTCCCGGACGAGCACGGGCCTCGTCGGCAGGCGCACCGCAAGGCGCGCAAGTAGGGCCGGAGGAGACACAGAGGTACGGCCGCCGCGGTGAGTCTCTCGGTACGACCCACCGGACACTTGCAAGCTCTCCACCTTTAGTGCATGCTGGAGACCAGCAACTGTTGGGGAACAGGGGAGGGGATTCATGCGGCGAAGCGCGGGTCGTCTGTTGTCGTTCGCTGCCGTCAGGGTACGGCGCCCCGCGTGGCCTATCCTCGCGGTGCTCGTGGGAGTGGCGATGGCCACGGTGCTCGCGCTCGCGAACAGCGCCCAAGCCACGACAACTTACAAGGTGACGCTGCGGCCCACAGGGGTCTCCGGCGCGGTCTCGTTGAGTGGGAAGACCTGCGCCACAGCGGTCTCGACGCTCGACAGCGAATCACCCAGCACGAGGTACACACTCGGCGTCGCGCCGGCCCACTTCCCGAGCCTGACAGTCACAGATCTCACGTTCTCCACGAACGCGACATGCACCACCCTGGAGCTCCACGGCTCGTCGACGGTACTCGGCAAGTCGGTGACGGTCCTCGTCGTGGGAAGCTGGCCAACAAGTACCTCGACCAAGCCGACTTTCACCGTCGACATCGACTTCGCCTCGGTCGGCCTCGGTACACTCCTCACAACGAGCGGCTCCAACGTCGGGGCGACATTCTCACAGGTGTGGCTCGGGGTGACCACGGCGAGCAGCGGGTCTTCCATCCCTATCACAGCGACCGCGACGACATCTGCGCTTACCGTCATCAGACAGTTCTTCACAGGATTTCAGGGGACGACCGTGAGTGTGACGGGCTCCGGCGTGAGCTTCGCAGGTGAGCTCGAATCCAGCGGTGACCTCGCCACAGGCTTGAGCAAGCTGGGAGTCTCGAACGTCCAGCTGACCGGCAAGCTCACCGGTTCGGTCGGCAGCTTCTCGACCTCGAAAGCGCCGTCGGCGAGCGCCGGCTTCACACTCACCGCATCGTTCGGACTCGACATCCCGAACCTTCCCAGCTGGATCACGTTCCCCTCCAGCACAGCATTCAACCTGTCGATATCCGGAACAAGCTCGGGGAATTGGTCGGTCACGGTGACCGGCAACGCAACCGTGAAGCTCCCACCAGACACAAAGACGACGTCGGTCACGGCCATATTCTCCATTAGCAAGTCCACGTCGGTCACTGCCACCTTGAGTGTCGAGATGCACAAGCTCACGGACGCCTTCGGGCTGAACTGGCTCACGCTTACAACAACGAAGCTCACCTGGACGGTCTCGCAGGACACACTGACTGCGACGGTCACCGCCAAGATCACCCTCGGGACGGCACCCACAACAGTCGTCCTCACAGCGGCAATTTCCCTTTCCAGCGCCACAGGTGCGACCGCCACCCTGTCGTTGAGTACGGCGGGCGGGACTCTTTCGACGACCAACTTGGCGGGCGACCTCGGGCTCTCGCTGCCGACGCACACGCCGACAGTGGAGCTCAAGGATCTCGACGCATTCCTGAAGATCCCGAAGAGCGGATCCGCCACGGTCTCCGTCGAGGCCAACGCCAGCCTTTCGACAGTTGGGGCGACCGCCATCCCGGTGAGTTTCCTCTTCCGGTATGACGGGACGTCGCTGATCGTGGCAGCGAAGACCACAACACCCTTCCACCTCAAGACAATTGACTCGACAATACCGACATTCATCAACGTCGGCCTGACACACCTCGCGATCGTGTTCGCGACGGCGGACGACACACTCAAGTCAACGACGCTCGACACACCGACGAAGACGTTCTTCAAACCCCTCTACTGCTCATCTTCCAGCACGACATGCACATTCACTGTGAGCGTGAAGGCAGGGGTCACGATCCAGGCGGCCGTCGCGCTTCCCGCAACAGTGAAGATAGCGGTCTGCAAACTCGTCGTTTCCAGTACATCGACATGCATTACAGGCCCCATCACCATCGACGGTCATATCCCGCTGTTCAAGTCGACGACAATCGGCCTCACAATCACACTGCCGACCATCAAATTCCCCACAGGCCCGGTAAGGCGGCTCAAGCTCGGCCTGTCGCTCGAGAAGTCATCGAGCACGTTCACCGTGTCGGCGTCGGGCAAGATGGTGCTCCTAGCGCCGAGCTCCCACGTCACAGGAAACACGAACTGCCCGACCGGGGTGACCCCTCCGTCGACAAAGCCGACAGACATCTGCCTCACACTGCAGCTGAAGGGCAGCCTGAAGGCCGGCGACTCGGGTTTGACACTCACATTCTCAGCCGTCGTCACAGCTGGTACCGGCGGCTGGCGACTGCCCAGTCCGGTCACAGGACTGACGATCGACCGGCTGGCCGCTCAGATCGGAATCAAAGCAGGCGAGACGGGCGCGGGACTGACGATCGGCGTCGCGGGAACACTCGCGCTCGGGACAACCACACTGCGCCTGGCCCTCCACGTGGAGCTCACGCCCGAGGCGCCTTGGGTGGACCTCCTCGGGTTCAAGGTGCAGAGCGTCACAGGCATCGGGAGAGACCAAATCGCAGACCTCTACGACGACGTCACCGGCGATCACCTCGACCCGACAGTCCTCCCGCCGTTGGCGCTGAAGGACATCCTCTTGGAGTACTCGGCGACAACAGACCCGACGCTGGGGCTCTGCCAGGGGCTGCACATCTCGGCGGACCTCGTGATCACAAACGGTCACTGGACGAAGGGCAGCTATACGGCACCCACATCGGTGACATGCGGCACAACGCACCCGACACGAAGCACAGCTTGCACAGCGAACAGGAGCTCGTGCCTCGCTTCCGTCCTCCTCACAATCGGCCCTGACGGTTTCAAAGGGAGGGGGCACCTTGCGGGCTGGTCTCTCGGGCCTCTCCAGGTGACACCAACCACATTGGACGTCACAATCACGACGTCCGCGGTCCAGATCCATCTCAGTGCGGGAGGGACGCTCCGCACACCCTTCACGTGGCCAACCGAGGGCGACACAGCAGCAGTCTGGCTTGCTGGGCACATCACACTCACAGTGGGGACCAAGGCGTTGCACCTCTACGCCACAGGTACAATCGGCAATCTTCACGGCTCCGTCAGGGCGACAGGCTCCCTCAAGACACTCGAGGAGCCATTCAGCAAACTTGCGAGCTTCTTCACGACAACAGTGAAGGGCGCCCTCGAGACAGCCGGGAACCACATCAAAGCGGCGATGACAACGGTAGGCACGACCGTGAAAGGTTGGTGGACAACCTACGGCGCGACCACCGGCAATCAAGTGGCTAGCGACATCCAGAACGCCTTCAGGTTCTTCGGCAGCACAGGGCCGCCAACCTGGGTGAAGATCGAAGCCGTCTTCCACACAATCACATCGGCGATCTCGTCGTGGAACGATGCGGTCAACAAAGCTGACCTGCACTTCCTCGACATCACAGCCTCGGCGATCTTCAACGACGTGCTGCACGGGATCCACATCAACGGCTGGACAGTTTGCCTCTTCGGGAAATGCGTCACGATCATCCCCGGGTTCACGATCCCGGGCGTGTGCTCTTACGTGTCGACACTGACGACAACCCCGCTGTGCACTTCTTCGACACTCGTGACTGCGGCCCAGGACACATACGCGAACCCCACAGTCAACTCTCACCTGCAGGGCGCGACACTGGCACTACCCACCGGCGCCACGGACAAGAACCTGGTGACCAAGCTCCACGACGTCGATCCGACAGGCACTACCACCCTCACGTGCGCGACGGCTACCGAGACATACAAGAACGGCAACGAGAGTGACACCACGATCCAGCTCGATACCCTCGGCAACCTCGTGACCATAGACGGGCCAAACCCGACGACGTTCGGCAACTTGAACGGCAACAACCAGACGTTGACCGACCAGACTGTCGGGCAGAACACCCTGAACAGCCTGTACACCGGGATCAATCAAGCGCCGTGTGCGTCCACGACGAGCACGACCACCACGAAGACGCCGACACTGACGATGAACCTGAACAAGTCGTCGATCGACGAGGGCGGCTCGGTGACAGCGACAGGCGTTGCCGGTACAGGGATCACCAAGGTGACGATCACATGGGGCGACGGATCGACCAGCGTTGCGACACTGACAACCACGAGCCACACTTACACGGCGTCGCACACGTACACCGACGCCACAGGTGCCAACGGGAAGAAGAGCCCCTTCACGGTTATGGCCTCGGCGACAGTGACCACAGGAGAGACAACGCCCCTCCCGGTCAGCGCCCAGGTCTACGTGCTCGTCCCCGCACCGCAAATCAGCCCACTCACGGTGACACCGTCGACGATCGACGTGATGCAGACCGTGACGGTATCGGGCAAGCTGCTGAACCCGGAGCCGCAGCCGGCGACCGGCACCATCACATGGGGCGACGGCACCCAACCAACAACGTTGACCATCGCGTCGACAGGCGCGTTCTCCGCCTCCCACGTGTACGAGCGGCTCGACCCGACCGATGCGCCGCAGCGGACAGAGCCAATCACTGTCGTGCTGTCTCGCGCCACAGCGAGCGCGCAGGCGACGTCGTCGGTGTCGGTCAACGACGTGGCCCCTACGGGCCTGGTCTCGCCCACGAGCGGGGCCGTCGTGACGAACGGGGGCACGGTGTTCACCCACACCGGCACCGCGATCGGATGGACACCGGAGGTCACAGACGTATCGCCTGAGCAGGGCTTCACATTCGCGTTCACCTGGAGCGACGGGACCACGAACGCGCGGGCGACCGTCACAGCGCCGACACCGTCCACGCCGAGCTCGCAGGACACGTACAGCTATCCGGTCGCCCTGGGTTCGGTCAGCCACACGTTCGCCAAGGCGTGCCTGTACACAGTGACGATCACGGCCACCGACGACGACACCCTGTCGACCACGCTGACGACTCCCGTCGTGGTGACCGCACCGCTCGGGTTCAGTCCGGCCCCGTCGGGCTATTGGCAACGTCAGTTCGCCGTCCCGCCACCCAAGGGTGGCATCGCGTCCGGGACGCTCGCCTGCTACCTCGCGATCGCCCAGCACCTGAGCCCCGAGCTCGGCACTCTCACGCCGGCGGCAGCCGAGTCCATCCTGAAGGGTTCTCCAGCACCGACCAACCCAACGGCACGGCTGATGGATCAGCTCCGTCAGGAGCTTCTCACGACGCTCCTCAACTTCGCCAACGGCAGCTGGAACTGGACCGAACCGATCGGATTCAACCAGCAGTCGCTCCAGACTCTCGTCTCGAGAGCGAACCGGGCGCTGGCAGCTGGCACTCGTGGGGCGATGCTGACGTCGCTGGTCGAGCTTGAACTTGTCGGGCCAACTCAGCGCCTCAACTGGTCACCGAGCACGAACGACCTGTACAGCTTCGCGACGTTGAACGCCGGAACAGCAGCGACCAAGACGTTCACGATCACGAATCCGGGCCCGGGCGGCAAGCTCAATCCGCTTCCGGTCGTCGTCACGCTCAGCGAGGTCGGTTCGTCAGCGTTCACCATCACGGCCGATGATTGCCCCACGGGACCCTCCCCACCGCATTCGTCGCCTCGGACGAGGTGCACAGTAACCGTCGAGTTCGCTCCCACACGAAGTCACACGGACTACAGCGCGGTCTTGATCGTGGCCTCTGGATTTCCGACTCCGAAGGGTCACCCGCTACCTCCTGTACTCGGTAGCCTCACACTGTCGGGTGCGACCTCCTAGCCCAGCAACGCCGTTCACATAGTGGTTCTCGTAAAGGAGACGGGCGAAGTCCGTGGAGAGGAGCTGGGGTCTGGTGGGGCCGGCTGGGATCGAACCAGCGACCGAGGGATTATGAGTCCCCTGCTCTGACCACTGAGCTACGGCCCCCTGCGGTGTCTCCAGCGGTCGATCCTACGGTCCGGCAGTCGAGTGCGGCGTGGTGGGAATTGCAGGAAGTCCGGCGGAGTGTCGCACGTGTGGATCGCGAATTCGGGTTGGACGTCGTCCCGCCCCACCTACCGTCTGCTGGAAACCTGCGCGAAGCTGGCCCCGTGACGACGGAGGCCGGCGAGGACCCGGGACCGCACCAGGGTCCCGATTCCTGGGCCCGTGACCTGGTCGCCATCGTCGCCGACCCCGAGACG
>JASHUY010000168.1 GCA_030039755.1 Acidimicrobiales bacterium | reverse complement strand
GTCCCGAGGGGGTGGCCGTCGACCCCGGGGGCCAGGTCGGCCTGGGCGAAGTTCGTGCGCACCTGGTCCGTGTGGTAGACGAGCGGCCCGACGAAGGAGAACAGGACGATCGCCAGGAGCAGGACGACGCCCGCGACGGCGAGCTTGTTCTGTGCGAACGCGGCCGCCATTCGCCGCTGGGCGCCGAGGCGGCGGGCACGCTCGAGGGGTACGCCACCTTCGGGCCCCGGGTCCCGGAAGCCGGCGCCGAGATCGATGAGGTCCGCGCTGACGTTCATCGCCACCCCACGCTCATGTGTAGCGGATGCGCGGGTCGAGCAGGCTGTAGCCGATGTCGGCGATGAGCGAGCCCAGGACGGTCGTCACGCTCACGACGAGCGCCACCCCCATCTCGGTCGGGTAGTCGCGCGCCAACGCCGCGTTCCAGAACAAAAGACCCATGCCCGGGTAGTTGAAGACGCTCTCGGTGATCACCGTGCCTGCGAACAGCAGCGGGAGGAAGAGCCCGAACTGGGTCGCGATGGGGCCGAGCGAGTTTCGCATGACGTGGCGCAAGAGGACCCGCCGCTGGCTCGCCCCCTTCGCCCGGGCGGTGCGGGCGTAGTCCTCCACCAGGTTCTCGATGGTGGACGACCGCATGTACCGGCTGAACATGGCGATCGTCCCGAGGGACAGCAAGACCACCGGGAGGACGAGGGCTCGCGGGTCCTCGAGGATGCCCAGCGCAGAGGTCCCCTGCGGGGCCTCCGCCGGGAAGATGCGCCAGTGCACTGCGAAGAGGGAGATCGCCACGATGCCGGTCAGGAAGATCGGCGCCGCGTACATCGCGAGGCTCGCCACGGACATCGCCTGGTCGAACGCGCGATTGCGCCTCGCCGCCTGCAGCATGCCGAGGGGGACGCCCACGAGGATCGCAAGCAGCAGCGCGAGACCGGTCAAGATCAGGGTCTTCGGCAGCCGCTGTTCGATCAGGCTCACGACCGGGGCGTTCTGGTTGTACGAACGGCCGAGATCGCCGTGGAGCAACTGGCCGATCCACAGCAGGTATTGGACCGGTATCGGACGGTTGAGGTTGTTCGCCCGGTTGAACGCGGCCACCGAGGCGGGGTTCGCCTTCGACCCGAGGATCGCCCTCGCCTCCCCTCCGGGCAGCAGGTGGAGGATGGCGAATATCACGGCGGTCACGACCACGAGGACGATCACCCCGTGAAACACCCGACGGACCACGTAGGAGGCCACTTCGGACTAGCCCGTCCCGGCGGCGCGCGCCCTCACCAGGACCTCAACCCTAGCCTTCGACGATATTCCGGCTCATGGGATCACGATGGAAGCTCGCCGCCGATCGTCCCGCTCCGCCGTGGAGACGGACGTGATGTCGGTTGCCCGCGCCGGAGGCGACTGGTCGACCGGTGTCGCATTCTCGACGAGAGCGGCGGCCGACGAGCTCACGATCGACCTACGACCTCTGCGACGGACCACCGACACCCGCGGGCTCGTAGCCGGGTGGGTAGGTCGTCCGGCTGAGCAAGACGAGGCGGGCCCCACAGGGGAAGTGGAAGAACCCCTGGTCGTCCCGTCCCAGGATCACCCCCGCGTTCCGTAGCCCCGCAAAGTCCATGAGGAGCACCACGCCGGTGGGCTCCCACTCCTCGACCCACGTCAGAAGGAAGAGCTCGTCGCCGAGCTTCCAGGTCGTCGAGTCTTCGCACCCCGCCCCGGAGTAGTCGAAATCCCCCAGGCCCTGCCATGCGAACCGGTACGGGTTGAGGTACACGTGCTCCGCCGCGCGACCGTCGGTGTACTCGGCGTACGCCCGTCTGCCGACGAGCTCCGCGGAGAGCTCGGGAAAGCGCCCACCCGAACCGGCGATCGTGCAGGGATAGATGTCCTGGCGGAACTCGTTCTCCTCACCGAGCGTGATCGTGTTCCTGACGAAGAGCGCTCCTCCCGTCTGCGTGTTCAACGCGAGCGACGTCGCTTCCCGCCTCCACGGGCCGTCGCCGGGGACCTCGGGGTGCAGGATCTCGACGGAGAACACTCCCTCGCGCAGTTCGACGGCGTCGTAGGGGGCTTCGACCGTCGAGCTCTCACCGGGATCCTTCCAACTGACGGAGTGCGCGCCGAAGGTGAAGGTGACCGTCCGAGCGTCGTCCCGCTCGAGTGCGACCTCCCTGCCGGCGAGCGCGTCCGTGGAAGCCCGCCGGTTGTCCGACCAGGAGATCCGCTGCTCGTAAGGTGCTTTCGGGCGAAAGATCCTTGCCGTCAACGTCTCCACGAGAACACGCCCCCCTGATCGGATCCACGACCATGTTCTCTAGATGAACATGGATTCCTCGGATCGTGGACGATCGTCGCAGACAAGTTTTGGACTGTCAAGGTCGACCGCGCGGTCGTCGCTCGCGGCAGGGTGGCTCACTCCGCGCGGACGGTCAGCCGTGCCGTGGCGGTCGCCTTTGTGCAGTTGACCCTCGCGGTGACCGACACGTGGTAGGTCCCGGCCGCGTAGTGGTGGGCGAGGTGCCAGAGCGCGTGTGCCGGAACGCCGCTGCCGGCCACGCAGAACTGCGGCACCGGGGTGCTGGTCGTCGTGCCGTCGCCGAAGGCGACGTCGTAGCCGAGAGCGCCGCGGGCGTGGGCGACGGTGGCGGTGACCGTGAAGTGCAGGGTGGCGGAAGTCCCCGAGCCCACGGCCGTCACGACGACCCGGAGCCCGTCGCTCTCGCCCACCGCGTGCACCGGAGGCGCCGCCGCCGCGCCGGCGCCGGCGAGCCCCCAGCCGGCGTCACCGACGAGGCCCGAGGCGGCGACGCCGCAGACCAGGAGGACCGGCACCCAGCGCAGGCGCCAAGGTCGGCCTCTTCTCGATGGCACGCCCCCGATTCTCGTCCGCACGAGTCCCGGCTGCACCGCGGGGCTATCATCGGCGTTGCACACGAGGCCCTTCCGCGCGCGGACCTGCAATGGGCATTGGGAAGCGCGGCGGAGGAAGCAGCAGCGGAGGAAGCGGAGGGGACATGGGACGGGTTCGCACTTTGTTGGTGGCCGCATCGTTGACGACCGCCGCAGCGGCGTTGGGAATCGTGCCGGCGGTAGGCGCAGCGGGCGGCGTGAGCACCTCGCATGCCGCGCGCACCGCCGCGGCCACAGGGACCGCGGCGACAGAGACGACGCCGGCGTGCGGGACAGTTCCCGCCGGTTACGCAGCCTGCCTCGTGCGCGTCCGTCACCGGGCCGGTTCCCAGCAGTCCACGTCGCCGACCGGCTACTCGCCGACAACCATCAAGACCGCCTACGGCTTCGCCAAGACCAGCGACGACACAGGGACAGGCAAGACGGTCGCGCTCGTCGACGCCTACAACGACCCGACAATCGCGAGCAACCTCTCGACCTTCTCGACAAAGTACGGACTCCCCGCGTGCACCACGGCGAACGGATGTTTCACGCAAGTGAACCAGACCGGTGGAACGACAAAGTACCCTGCTGACACATCGGGCTGGGACGTGGAGATCAGCCTTGACGTCGAGTGGGCGCACGCCATCGCGCCGGAGGCGCACATCCTCCTCGTGGAGGCATCCTCGAACAGTTACACAAGCCTGTTCACCGCGGTGAGGTACGCCGCGGAGCACGCGACATACGTGTCGATGAGCTGGGGGGGCGGGGAGTCCTCCACAGAGACGTCGTTCAACTCCGCCTTCACATCGAGGACATCGAAAGTCAGCTTCTTCGCCGCAGCCGGCGACAGCGCGTCCGAGGTGATCTACCCGTCGGCGTCGCCGGACGTCATCTCGGTCGGCGGGACCACCCTCACAGTCTCCTCGACAGGCACCTGGGAGGCGGAGTCCGCGTGGTCCACAGGCGGGGGCGGTTGCAGCAAGTACGAGACCGCCGCTGCGGCACAGGCGGACTTCGCCACCTATGGCGATGCGTCCTGCAACGGGAAGCGTGCGACCCCCGACGTCGCCCTCGACGCCAACCCGGACACGGGCGTCTCCATCTACGACTCGGTCAGGACACCGGAGTTCGGCAGCGGGTGGGAGAAGGTCGGCGGGACGAGCGTGGCCACCCCGATCTGGGCGGCCCACTCCGCGGCAGCGGGCGACCGCGTGAACGCCACATTCGTGTACGGCTCCAACATCAACTTCTACGACATCACGACGGGGAGCAACGGCCACAAGTGCGTGACGGGCTACAACCTCTGCGACGGGCTGGGCAGCTGGAACACAGTCAAGGGAACGAAGAACGGCGTGACGGCCGGCTCGCTGTCGATCACACCCGCGTCGACCTCGCTCGTGGCGGGGACCGACGTGCAGCTCTCGGTCAACCTCTCGAAGAGCCAGACAACAGCGGTTCGCGTCACGCTCAGCACCACGTCGAGCGGAGGCGGGTTCTCGGCCACGAGCTCGAGCTCGAGCTCGAACTTCACGAAGACCCTGACATTGACAGTGCCCGCCGGAACGAAGAGCGCGACCTTCTACTACTACGACACCGTCGCCGGATCGCCGACGCTCACCGCCTCTGCCTCCGGCTGGTCCTCGGGCTCCCGGTCGGTCACCGTGACGGCCGGCACACTTGCGACGATCACCGTCTCGCCCGCGACGGTCTCCCTCGGCGAGAAGGCCACCCAGACGTTCACGGCCACGGGCGCCGACACCTACGGCAACGCGGTGTCGATCGACCCGACGTGGGCACAGACGGGGACATTCGGGTCGGTTGTGTCGACGGCATCGCCCACGACCGTCTTCACCGCCGGCACCACCGCCGGAACCGACACCGTGACGGCGACAGAGGACGGCATCAGCGGGCACGCCACGGTGACCGTCACGTCGACGCCGACGCTCACCGTCTCGGTCAGCGCCGGGAGCGTGACCGAAAGGGGGCGCACCTACGAGGTACCCCTCACCGTGAAGGCCAGCGGGACGTCCGGCGGCGTGAAGGGTGCCAAGGTGACCTTGGACGTCTACAGCGAGACG
>JASHUY010000167.1 GCA_030039755.1 Acidimicrobiales bacterium | reverse complement strand
GTCGCGGGAGACCGCAACAGAGGCCGGCACGTCGACCGTGCGTCCTGCAGCTGCGGTGAGCGCCTCTTCGAACGCGGTCGTGGCTCGCGCTGTGCTGTGGGTGTGCCGGGCTCGCTGCTGCGCGACGACCCCACTTCCTTCAGCTGCCCGCACGACGTCCGCCTCCAGCCCGCTCACGTGGCAGCTCCGATCGTCTTCATGATGGCGGCCACGTACTGCTGCGTCTGCGGGTACGGAGGGATGCCGTCGTGCTCGGCGACCGCGCTCGGGCCCGCGCTGTAGGCGGCGAGCGCCATCGGGATCGATCCGTACTGGTGGATGTAGCCCGAGAGGAGGCGCGCCGCCCCGTCAACTGCCTGAGCGGGTGTGAAGGGTGTGACGCGAAGTTCCGACGCGGTCTCGGGCATGAGCTGCATCATCCCTTCGGCCCCGGCCGGGCTGACGGCATCCGGTGTGAACCCGGACTCCTGACGTGCGACGGCGGCGAGGAGGGTCGGCGACACGCCGTACTTGGTTCCAGCCTCCGAGAAGAGGGACGCCATGGACGAGGGCACAGCCACGGGAGCGGTCGAGGCCGGTGTCGACGACGCCGCGACGCTCGCCGTGGTGAACGTCCCGGCTCCTGTCTGCGGCAGGACTCGGCGGATGGCGACCACCGGACCGGCTGTCGACACTGTCTGCACCTGCACGTCGGTTCCCGTATGGGGCGCGTCGATCATCTTCCCCCCACCGACGTAGATGCCGACGTGCCCGGGCGACGCCGGCGTGCCGTCCGAGCCGGCGAAGAAGACGAGGTCGCCGGGCTGCGCCTGTGTGATCGACGCGACCGCGGTGCCCGCCTTCACCTGTGTGTAGGTGGTGCGCGGCAGGTCGACGCCGAGCTCCCCGTAGACGTACTGGACCAGCCCCGAGCAGTCGAAGCCCGACGGCGACTCCCCTCCCCACACATATGGCGTCCCGACGAACTTCGCCGCCTCGACGACGACGGCTGTTCCGTCGACCGGCGACGTGGCCGATGGGAGCGCGGGCGCAAGTGTGGTGGTCGTCGTCGAAGCCCCCGGTGAGACGGCTGTGGTGGTGGGCGTCTCCGCGCCGTGAGACCCCGAGTCCAAGACGGCGGTGACTTGCGCAAGGACGCTGGCGAACGTGCCGGTCGGCGCAGCATGCTCGAGCTCTGTCGGAAGGTCGCTCATGGTCGAGAAGAGCTCGTCTGCAAAGGACTGGACCGTCGCGATCGGGAGCATCAGGCCGCTCCTTCGGCTCGGGACGCGGAGACGAACCTGGCCGTCACCACGTCGTCGACGACGGCGATCTCACGCCTGTTCTCCTCGACGGCATGCTCTAGGCGGCGTCGCTCGTCGAGTCGGTCCAGCGCGGCGACCCGCCGGGCCGTGAGTTGCCACTCCACGTGGGCGAGCGCCGCTTCACTCGCCTTCCGATTGGCTTCCTTCCTCGCTCGGGCAAGAGCCGTCGCGGCGAGCTCGGCGAAGAGGCGATCGCGTCGCAACGTCTCCGCGTCGTCCGCGTCAGCGGTCTCGACCTCCCGGTAGTGCACGGCGGCCGCGTCTCTGGCGGCGATCGCCACGACGAGCGCGGCGTTTGCGTGATGCAGCGCCTCGCGTGCAGCCGACTCCTGGGCGCGGCGCACCCTTCGCACCGTCGCGAGCCGGAAGCGGTACCTCATCGTGCGACCGCCGTCTCGAGGGACTTCGACGCCCCTGCGTCCTCCGTGACGTCGCTGAAGAGCGCCCGGAGCTGGGCCCATCCTGTGAGGGCAGGGCAGACGTCTGTCACGTGCTGCCGCAGGAAGGCGTCGATCATCGGCATGAGCGCCCTCGCCCGGTCGACGAGCGGGTTGGTTCCGGGGACGTACGCACCGATCTCCACGAGGTCCTTGGTGTCCCTGTACGCAGCGAGGAGCTCTCGCAGCGTTCCGGCGAGGGTCCGCTGCTCCCTCGAGAGGATCGCCGTGTCGACTCGGGAGATCGACTCGAGGACCTCGATGCTCGGGAAGTGCCCCGCGGTGGCCAGGCGACGCGAGAGGACGATATGGCCGTCGAGGACCGAACGGGCGGCGTCTGCGATCGGTTCGTTCATGTCGTCGCCTTCGACGAGGACCGTGTACAGCCCGGTGATGCTTCCGCGCTCGGCCGCGCCCGCGCGCTCCAAGAGCTGCGGCAGGAGCGAGAAGACCGACGGCGGATAGCCCCGGGTCGCCGGCGGCTCGCCGACAGAAAGCCCCACCTCGCGCTGCGCCATGGCAAAGCGCGTGAGGCTGTCGGTCATCAAGACGACGTCTTTCCCCTGGTCCCTGAACCACTCCGCGATCCGCGTGCCGGTGAACGCGGCCCGGATCCGGACCAGGGCCGGCTGGTCCGACGTGGCGACGACGACGACCGAGCGCCCGAGTGCCCCCTTGAGGTCCCGCTCGATGAACTCGCGTACCTCCCGGCCGCGCTCACCCACGAGGGCCAGCACGGCGACCTCCGCATCGGTGCCGCGGGCGATCATCGAAAGGAGGCTCGACTTTCCGACACCGGAGCCGGCGAAGATCCCCAGGCGTTGCCCGCGTCCGCACGGCACGAGGGTGTCGATCGCCTTGATGCCGAGGGAGATCTGCCTGTCGACCAACTCGCGACGCAAGGGGTGCGGCGGGCGTACGTCGAGCCCGACCTCTTCGCAGTCGATGAGGGGTGGGCCTGTGTCGATCGGTCGGCCGAGCCCGTCGACGACCCGCCCCAAGAGCCCCGCTCCCACCATCAGCGGGAGCGGGCGACCGACGGCCACGATCTCGTCTCCGTAACGCACCCCCGAGAGGGTGCCGAGCGGCATGCAGGCGAGACGGCCCCCTTCGACGGCGACCACCTCTGCGGGCAGCGTCCCTCCGCCTGCCCGGTGCACCACCACCGCGTCGCCGACGGCGGCCTCGAGGCCTTCGACCTCCAGGCGCAACCCGACCAGTCGCGTCACGCGGCCGGTGCGGCGGGGGCGGGCGGCCTCGACGAGCCGCCGGTGGACGATCGGGTCCGCGAGCAGGCTCACGAGTCCCCCTTGGAGACAGGCGCCAAGCCGCGGAACTGGCGTCGCACGCGCTCGAGCGCGGAGGAAAGCTGGCCATCGACCATGCAGCTGCCCGCCTCGACCACGCAGCCACCCTGCTCGACGCTCGGGTCGAGGAGCACCTGCACGTCGCCGACCCGCGACGCGAGCGTGGCGATCTCGTCTGCGCCGAGCGCCGCGCCCGGGTGCAGGCGCACGACGAGGTGCGGACCCTCGGGTACCAGCGCGAGCGCTCTCCGCAGCGCGGCATGCACCGGCGTCTCGGGCCACTCGATCTCCCCTACGAGAGCCTCGACGATCTCAGGCGTCAGGCTCGCGACGTCGCCGACCACCTCGTCGAGGATCGAGGAGCGTGCCGACGCCGCCTCGGTGGCGGCCATGGCGAGCTCGAGGCAGAGCCGTTCCACCCGGTCGACGCGCCGTGCCTCGATCTCGGCCATCGCCTCGGCGAAGCCGGCCCGTTTGCCGTCCTCGTAGCCGGCACGGTGAGCTTGTTCGAGGTGCCACTGGGGAGTGCGGTCCCCCTCGCCCGACGGCAGGGGCGCAGCGGCGCACGGGTGCTCGGCGAGCTTGGGCGAAGTCGGGGTGACCGACCCGGGCCGCTTGATCACCTTGCGCAGGCGCGACTCAGGCGATGAGCTCATCACCTGCCCTCCTGATCGGGATGGCTCCCTGGTCGATCAGCTCGCGCACGACCTTGACCACGCCGCTCTGCGCCTCTTCGATCTTGGAGAGCAGCTGCGCTCCGAGCGAGTTGCCCTCTTCTTCGAGGTCGGCGAGCTGTCGCTCGGTCATGTTGCGCTTCAGCTTCTCGACGAGATCGCTGGAAGCGGTCTTGAGGGAGAGCGCGAGCTCCCTCGTGACGACCGCCCGCAGCACGGTCTGGACGGCGACGTCCTCGAGTTGGATGATGTCGTCGAACACGAACATCTCGTCGCGGATGCTCTCGGCGAGCTCGGAGTCCTTCCCTTCGATGTGCTTCAGGATCTCGCGCTCGGCGCCGCGTTCGACGTGGTTCAAGATGCTCGCGGCGGCGGACACCCCGCCGCCGGTCATGCTCATCGCGTCGCGCGAAAGGTCCGACAGGCGGTTCTGCAGCATGGTGGCGACTTCCTGCACGGTCTCGAGCGGCACGGGCTGGAGCTCGGCCGTCCTCCGGACGACGTCTGCCGCCAGCTCCTGGTCGAGGCGATCGAGGACCTTGGCGGCGTGCTCACGTCCGATGTTGGCGAGCACCACCGCGGTGGTCTGGGGGTGCTCGTCTTTCAGGAAGGCCGCGATCTGGCTCGCCTCGATCACGTTGAGGAAGGCGAGGGGGTCCTGCGTGAGCATGACCTTGAGCTCGCTGAGGATCTCTCCTGCCCTGGAGGGTCCGAGCCGTTCCTTCAGCCAGCGCTCTGCGAGAGCAACGCCACCTTGGTGAACCTGCGCGTAGGCCCCAGCCTCGTTGGCGAAGTCGACGATGACCCCCTGGACGTCTTCGGGCGTCACGGCGGGGAGACGGGCGACCTCGCCCATGAGCCGGATCACCTCGTTCTCCGACAAGAGGCGCAGGAGGTTCTTCGCCCGGGCGTCGTCGAGCTGGGCGAAGATGATCGCCGCGCGCTGGGCACCGTTGAGGTTCATCGCGGCGCGCCTTCAGGGAGAGCTTCTCGACGGAGGAGGCTGCGCAGCAACTGGGCCGTCTCTTCGGGTTGGCGATCGATGAAGTGTTCGATCTCGGCGATGGGCCGTCCGGCGCCCTCGATGCGCGGGATCTCGAGCGTCGGGCTCTCGGGAGGTCCGAGAGCCGCGGGCGAGGCCGGGATGAGCACGGCCGGCTCGTGCGCCGCGTGGACGCGCCGCCGCCGGGCGCTCAGCCCGAGGAGCACCAGGAGCGCGAGAACCGCGAGCACCGCCACGCCGTCTTTGCCCAGGTCCTCGAGCTTCGCCTGTTTGCTCGACGCCTGGGTCGCCTGCGCGGCGGCTGCCGCCTGCTTCGACGCCTGGGTCGAGAACGGCGCGACGGTGAACGCGAGCACGTCGCCGCGCGCCTTGTCGATCTCGGCTGCGGCCGAGACCCCCTTCTTGATCGCCGCGAGTGTCGTGCCCTTGGGAACGGCGTTCTTGTTGACGAGAACGGCGACCGACTGACGAACGACTGTGCCCGTGGCCTGTGTGACGGTGGTTGTCTGCGTGCCGGTCTCGCACGTCCGGCTCTTCTTGACCTGGGAGTACTTCCCTGTCCCTGTCGTGGTCGCCGCGGTGATCGACCCCGCGGCCCCACCCGCGGCGGCTCCCTTGCCGTCGTAGGTCGTCGTTGTCGTCGTTGTCTGGGTGCAGAAGCTCGACGGGGCGCCCTTGACCGACGTCGCGAGCTGGTGGGTGGTGGTCTTCACCTTGTTGAAGTTGAGCGTCGCGCCGACCTGCACGTCGGCGTTGTTCGGCCCGAGGATCGAGGTGAGGTACGCCTCGACCTTGGCTTGGACCGCTGTGTCGTAGCTCGCCGTGGCGTTCGAAGAGGAGTCGCTCGCGTTCACTCCGGGACCCGCCAGCAGGTCGCCGTCGTTGTCCGCGACGGTCACCGAGCCCGCGGAGAGACCGGGGACCGACGAGGCGACGAGGTGGACGATCGCCTGTACCTGGCTCTGGGTGAGGGAATGACCCTGGGACATCGTCACCAGGACGGATGCTCCGGTCGGAGCTGTGTTGGCGAGGGCGAACGTCTGGTTGGCCGGTTCCGCCACGTTCACCTGCGAGGACTCGACGCCCTGGACGCCGTCGATGGTCTGCTCCAGCTCGCCTTGGATCGCTTGGAGGTAGTCCGCCTGCTGGGTGAGCTGGGAGGTGGTGAGGCTCGACTTTGTGAGGAGGGAGAGCCCGACCGTCCCCTGGGAGGGCAGCCCGGCGGCGGCCGCCGTGAGGCGCGCCTGGTCGACGTCGTTCGACGGCACGAGAATCGTCGCGCCGCCGTCTTGAAGCTCGTAGGGCACCCGGTCGCTCTGCAGCTGCGAGGTGATGGACGCCGCGTCCTGCGCCTGGAGGTTCGAGAAGAGGACCGAGTAGGTGGGCTTGCCCGAGAGGAGCACGAACACCACCACGATGAGGATCACGAAACCGAGGGCCGCGATCGTCACCGCCTTCTGACCGGCGGTGAATCCGGACGCGAAGCGTCGCAGCCCCGCCCGCATTCTTTCCATGTCGGTACGCGGGACGAGAGCCATGTCAGAACGTCATGTCCTCGACGGCGGAGTACGCCGCAAGCGCCTTGTCGATCAGGGACGTCGCCATCTGGGTGTCGAGCGACGACTCGGAGGCGGCGATCATCGTGTCGGTGAGTGTCCCCTGCCCGGCCGCTGCCGACGCTTCCTGCGAAGAGGCGGTGTTCTGGACGTCCTGCAAGGAGTCGATCGCATTGCCGAGGTCCGAGGTGAAGCCCGTCGGATCCGATCCGGACGCAGAGGTGGTCGACGGGAGCGCTGTGATCGCAGGGAGAGAGGAGATCGGCGGGATCATCTCAGCTCCCGATGCCGAGACCGGCCTGGTAGGCGGTCTGCGCCTTGGCGATGACCGCTGCGTCCGCGCTGTAGCTCTCCTGAGCCTCGATCATCCCGATCATCTGGTCGGAGAGGGACAGGTTCGGAAGCGCGACGTCCCCCCTCGCGTCGGCGAGCGGACTTGTCGGTTGGTAGGTGACCTCCCCTTCGTCTGTCCCCAGCGCGACGCGTTGCACCTCGACGCCGTCGCCTGGAGTGGGGCCTGTCGGCGTCGACGCTCCGGGCACCGGGGCGAATACCGGGGTCTCGGCAGCGTAGGTGGGGGTGCCGACTGCGGCGACGTCGTTCATGTTGGCGATGTTGCCGGCCGACGTGTCGATCCACGTCTGCATGGCTTCTGCACCCGATTCGGCGACCGGCAGCGCGGGGAAGAGGGTCACGAGAAGCTGCCTCCTGCTGCACCGCTCTCGAGGCGTAGCTGATCGTTCAAGTAGTCGGTGAGCGACTGGTACTGGAGCGTGGACTCGTCCGCGGCGACGAGCTGTGTCGTGAGGTCCACGTTGTTGCCGTCGCTCGACGGTGGCGAGCTCGAAGGTGCGACCGTGACCTTCGCGGTCCCTCCGTTCTCGAGCGCCGACGCGAGGCTCTGCTGGAAGCTCACCGTCTCCGCCGTGTAGCCCGGCGTCTGGACATTGGCGAGGTTGTTCGCGATCGCGTCCTGCTCGGTGCTGACCCCGTTGAGGGCGAACCCCAGGATCGCGACGATGTCGGTCAACGACGACCCTCCTCGGACGTTGGCATGTCGGTGCCCGTCCTGGGCCGTCACGTGGCGCTTCCTGCAACTGCCGCCGGGTACATCATCGGCACCGGTCCCCCGGGCCTTTAGCCCTCAGTTCTGCCGCGCCGTCATACGCGCCGGTCCAGGTAGAGCGGGCTGCGCGCCGGCCGTGACGCCCGCCGCAGCCGGATCGCCGAACGGAGCTCGTCACTTCGGGTCGCGAACGCCCCTTCCAACTGCTCGTACTCGGAGAGGAGCTCCTTCGCCCGCTCCGCGAGGTGAGGTGGGAGGTCCGTCGCCGGCCATTCGACGTCGGCGGGTGGCGGCCCACCTTCGACGACCTTTCGCCAGCACTTCATGCGGGTGCCCAACGCGTCGAGCGTCTCCTCCCACGAGGCGCTCACGCGACCCCCGCGCTGGCCGTCGTCTCCCGTTCGAGCGCGGTGACGTTCGCATCCCGGAGCTTGGAGACGATCTCGAGGCACATGGGGAGGAGCGAGCGGTCCTTGTTCAGGTTGCACTGTACGAGCCGGTGGTACACGAACAAGTAGAGGCCGCGAAGTTGGCCGGCGCCCTCCCAGGGGGCGTCGCGGAGGGGGTCCCGCAGTGCGAGGACGATCTGCTGGGAGTGGACGAGCAGGGTGTGGACCTGCTCCGTCGAGCCCTCGTCGAAGGCGGCGTCTGCGCACCTGAGATCGTTGACAAACCGGTCGAGCAACATGACGAGACGCTGGGCGGGCCCCGCGGTCATCACCTGGTCGGCGACATAGCGGCGCCGGAGCTCTTCGGGGTCGGTCGTCATGTTGTCGCGAGCTTGTCGATCGCCGACGAGAGCGTGCTGCCCTCGTCCTCGAGCTTGCCGAGAGCCTGCTCCATCCGGGCGAACTCGTTCTCGAGCACCGTCTTCTCCGCTGTCCTCATCTGCTCGTAGGTGGAGATCTGGGGATCTAGGCCTGTCGCCTCCTGGACGAGGGAGGAGATGACGCCGGTGATGGAACCCGTCTCCGGATTGCTCGCGGCGTCCGCAACGGTCTCGAGCTGCTGGGCTGCGCCCGCGACGTAGTCCAGTGTTCCGAGGTCGGTTGTGGCGCTGATGCCCGTCGCGCTGACCTGAACGGACAATCCGTTCGGCGCAGTGAGCTCCTGGCCGTTCCCCGTGGCGGCCACGCCTCCGATCGAGCCTGCGACGTCCTCTCCGTGGAAGGTGACGGGGGATGTCGCGGCCGGACCGCCGAGACCGGTGGTCCCTGTGCCGCTCGCCGTCGAGCTCACGCTGAAGCTCGCAGCCGAACCGTAAGAGGTGCTCTTCAGCTCGAGCGTTGTGCCCACCACCGCGGCGCTCACGGCGATGCCTGCGCTTGCCAAGGAGGCGTTCAGTCCTGCGGCCACCTCTGCGAGCGTCTCACCGGCCGTCGTCGTGTACTGCGCGCTCAGTGACCCCGACTGCATGGTGAGCGTCTCGGCCGCGGTGACCGTTCCTGTGGGCCGTGCGGTGCCGACGTCGGTCGCTTGGGCCGCCGAGTGGCTGACCGACACCGCGTAGGTGCCGGTCGGGGTTGTTGTCCCCGCGAAGGCGAAGGACACTCCACCCGTGAACGAGCTGCTCGACGGCGAGAAGGAGCCGTCCTGGGTGAAGAGGGCTCGCACCCCGGACGAGTCCGCTCCGAAGGCCTTGACGAACGATGTCCTTGTGAAGCTCACGGTCCCTGTCTTCGTGAGCGTCACACCGGCCGCGGAGAGGTCTCCGAGCGAGGAGCTTCCGGAAGCCGTCGAGAAGACCGAGAGGACCTGCTGTTTGATGTCGTCGACGGTCACGTCGCCCATGAGGGGGCCACCCGTCTTTGTCGTTGTTGTGTACCCCGCGTACCTCTGGATGTCGGAGAGCACCTTGTTGGCGGCCGTGACCAGCGCTGTCACCTTTGTGGCCTCACCTGTCGCGTCGGGGGTCACGGTCACGGTTGCCTGGCCGGTCGAGACGACGGTGACCGTCGTGCCTTGCAAGAGGTTCGTGAACGAGTCGGTCGAAGAGGACAGCGTGTAGCCGTGTGTCCCGCCGACGGTCACCTCTGCTGTCTGGGCGGACACCACGGTCTCGAGTGCACCGAGCGACGATCCGCTGAACGCTGCCGAGCCCACCGAGACGGCGTTCGCCACTCCGGTCTTCTGGGCCGAGACCTCGAGGATGTAATCACCTGACGCCGTCTTCACCGCGCCGGCCGTGGCTGTGAGGCCCGAGCCGTTGATCGCGGCCACCACTGCCGCGAGGCTTCCGTTCCCGGTGGAGACGTTCGCGAGCTTCGCCGTCCCCTCGGCGACGAGGGCGCCTGTCGGGCTGGAGGCGGAGCCGATCGTGGCGGACAGGGTCGCTCCGTCCGGAGCGTTCAGCGTGAGGCGCGCTCCCGGGTTGATCGCTGTGAGGGTGGTCCTGGCGCCGCCGATTGTGACGACCGCGTCCGTGCCCACCCCCGACTCGCCGGCCGAGAGGCGGAGGGACGCGAGGGAGGTACCCCCGGTGACCCCGAGGGAGGCGGCGGATCCCTGCTCTGTCGTCTGGAGCTCGAGGGCGTCTGTCGTGGTGAGCGACACGGTGAGTGCGACGCCGGCTGTCTTGGCCGCCTGAGTGACGGCTGCCGCGAGCTGGTTCTGGGTGTATGTGCCGGAGGCGATCGTAAGGGTGTGCGCGACGCCACCGACTGTGAGTGTGAGCGTGTCGTCCGACGAGGAGATCCCGGTCGTCGAGGCGAGCGCGCCGGAGCCTCTGACGCTTGCGCCTTCCGACGCCTGCGTGACGACCATCGTCAATGACCCGAGCCCGAGGCCGCTCCCCGGTGTGAGAGACGAGAAGCCGAGCGCTTGGACGCCGGTGGCGAGGAGCACCGAGGAGGCGCTCGTGACCGGGTCGTCTTCCGAGGCGACCCCGTCCTCCGACGCGAGGATGCTCGCCTGCGCGAGCTGGTTCACCCTGAACGTGAGCGACCCGGTCTCGGCACCCGGTGAGGCGACGGAGACAGCCACCGCCGAGTCGGAGGTCGACGAGGTGGCGAGGTTCCACGCCGACTCGCCCGAGAGCGCCTGGGCGGCGGTGAGCAACCCTTGGAGGTCCGTCGAGATCTGCCGATAGTCGTCGGCCTGCTGATTGAGTGACGACTGCTCTTTTTCGAGATCTGTGATCGGCTCCTGGTAGCGCTCCAGGAGCGCGTCGATGACCTCCGGGGTTGTGATGCCCGAAACGAGGCCGTTGATTACGAGCGCTGGTGTGGTGGACATGTTCTGCTACATCGCCTTTTGTTCCACGTTCCACGTACCACGTTCCGCACCGAAGTGCGGAACGTGGGCTTGTCGGTGGCGCGCGGCACGGCCGGGAGGCTTTCGTGCTACCCGATCAGTCCGCTTCCGTGCTGGCCTGCCGTGCCGCGCGCACCTCGTCTGCCGGCGGGGCGTGGGGACCTCCCGCCGACAACGCCGACCTCAGCTGAGCAGCTTGAGGACGAGCGAGGGCGCCTGCTGAGCTTGCGCCAGCATGGCGACACCGGTCTGCTCCAGGATCTGGTCCGTCGTGTATGTGGTCATCTCGGCCGCCATTGTGACGTCGACCAGCTGGCTGTTCGCCGCCGCGATGTTCTGCTGGGCGACCGTGAGGGTTGCCACGACCGAGTCGAGCTCGTCCTGAGCGGCCCCGACCTTCGAGGCGTTCTCGTCGACGTAGGAGATCGCCGACTGGACGAGCGCGATGGCGGACGCGGCTGTCGCTGAGGATCCGACGTTCGACGCTGTGAGGCCGAGGTCGCTCAGCTTCATTCCGCTGATCGCGAGGTGGACCTGTTCGCTCGCTGTGTTGTACGCGCCGACTTGGAGCGTCCCGGAGAACGACCCTGTCAGGAGCTTCGTCTTGCCGAAGCTGGTCGTCGTCGCGATCTGTGTGATCGTCTCGGCGAGGTCCTTGAACTCGGCTGTGTTGGCGGCGAGCGCCGTCGTTGTCTGGGTGGCGCCGTTCGCCGACGAGGTCGCCAGCTGGTCCATCGTCTGGAGGATCGAGCTGATCTCCGACAGAGCCCCGGAGGCCGTCTGGATCAGCGAGACCCCGTCCTGGGCGTTGGCGATGGCGGTGGTGTCACCGTCGGACTGCGACTCGAGCGACTGGGAGATGACGTACTGCGCCGGTCCTGTCGCAGCTGACTGGACCGCCAAGCCGGTCGAGAGCTCCCCGATCGCCTTGGACTCCGCTGTGCTCGTCTTGTCCAGCTGGTTGAGCGTGTCGAGCGCGGTCAGGTTGGTGTCGACTACAAGTGAAGACATCCGTATTCCTCCTTGTGTGTACGTGTCGGTGACTCACACGTCCCTGTGCGGGTTGCACCGTCGTTGTCGACCGCATGAGCGGTCGTTGAGACGTATCGGCGTGGCGGCCGGTCACCTTTAGCTCCGTGAGAAGAATTCCACCCGGGACGGTTCCATGCCGATGATCGGGTCGTGCATCGGCCTCCCGTCTCGCTCGCGCTTCTTGCAGGGCGTGACAGGCGCCTCACCCGCAACTGTCTCGCTCTCCTCGGGCCGCTGCTCGCGACGGGAGACAACGTCGCCGTCCTCCAGCCCGGAGCCGACCTCTCCTCGGCACGCACCTGGCGCGTGGCCGAAGGTTCAAAGCTCTTGCGCCGGGCGGAGCGCCCCCGAATGCACGATCTGGTGGTCGTGCTGGACGAGCGCGCGGTGCCGTCCGGAGCCTGGCTCGAGCCTCTGGTCCAGGCGCTCGCGGACCCGTCGGTCGCGGCGGTGGCGCCCCGGACCAACATCGCCGACGGCGACGAGCTCCTCGTCGGTGTCCCCTACCGCGCCCACGAGGCCGGCGTGCACCGAGCCTTCGTCGGGATCCTGGCGCAGCAGTGCGGAGGTCAGTTCAGCGACGCGGAGGTTCTGGCGGGCCCGTGCCTCGCACTCAGGCGAAAAGACTTTCTGGACGCTGGCGGTGCCACGATCCTGAGCGGGGCTGATGCGGTGGCGGTGCTGGCCCGACGCGTGGCGCGCTCGGGGCGCCTGTTGGTCTCCGACGGGTCTTACCTCCACAGCGGCGGTGGCCCGCCGCCGCGTCCACGAGGTCCCTCGCACACGCGCCCGTTCGTCAGCGCGTGCCTGATCGTCAAAGACGAGCACGACAACCTCGGGCGCTGCCTGTCGTCACTCGGAGGGCTCTGTGACGAGATCGTCGTCTACGACACGGGCTCGACTGACGACACCAAGGAGATCGCACGGGAAGCGGGAGCCCGGGTCGTCGAGGGGTACTGGGACGGGGACTTCTCGCGAGCGAGGAATGCGTGCCTCGACCACTGCCAGGGGCAGTGGATCCTTTGGATCGACGCGGACGAAGAGCTCGTTTGCGATTCCGACGCCCAACGCCAGGAGCTCGACGAGCTGGGTGCGGGTGCCGAGGGGCTCGTCGTCATGATCGACAACGTGAAAGGCACGAGGGCGTCGACCACCATGGCCCACCCCGCCTGTCGACTCTTCCGTCGCGCCTCGTGCCGCTGGACGGGCCACCTCCACGAGCAGGTCGTGGCGAGGGTGGGAACGAGGCAGCCCGGCATCTCGGCGGCGTCCTTCACCCGCCTCACGCACTGGGGGTACCTGGCGTCGGACTTCGAGGCGCGCGACAAGGGCCGCCGGAACTTGACGAGCGCCTTCCGCGACCTCGTCTCGGGGTCCGACCTCTCGTGGCCGGCGCGCCTCGTCAACCTCGGCCGTTCCTACGGCATCTGCGACCGGCACGAGCAGGCGATCGAGATCTGCAGGGCGGCGCTCGCAGCCAAGCCGGACTCCGGGACGAGGCGCCTCGCGCTGCGGACGATCGTCACCGCGCTGCTCTCCGTAGGGCGAGCCGACGAGGCGCTCTCAGCGGCAGAGGAGCTTCGGGAGTGCACCAGGGTGCCAACCCTGGCGCACATCGACGCTGGCAGGGCGCTCCTCATGCTCGGAAGGGCCGACGAGGCGCTCCGCGCGCTCGAGCGGGTCGAGGAATGCACCGACGACGACGGCTTCGAGTACGGCCCGAGGGACGTCGCCGTCTACAAGTCGATGGCGCTCTCCCTCTTGGGCCGGCAGGGTGACGCCGCCGACGTGCTGCTCTCGACGCTCAGGCGAGACGGCGGACTCGACGTCCACCTCGGAACCCTCGTCGGGTGTCTGGACGACGCGCGCCGTCCGATCTCGGAGATCGTCGACGCCGTTCCGAAGGGGCGAGAGGTCGTCTTCTTGGGCCAGCTCTTGAACTTGGAGCCCGAAGAGGCCGACCGGGTGCTCGAGGTCTGGCACGAGCGCGCCCCGGGCAAGGCGGTGCTCGCCGCGGCGAGCAAGGTCGCGCCCGGCCTCTCGACCGAGCGCCGCTCGGTCTGGTCCGAACGGTTGCGCGAACAAGGTCTGCAGGGCGCGTGCCCGCTCGTCTCGGCGGCGGCGAACCCCCGCACAGCGCTGGGGGCGATCTCCGGCGCGGCGGTCGCAGCCGACCGTTTCGGCGACACGCGCGGGCGCATGGCCTTCGGCGCGCAGGCGCGGGCGGTCCCGACAGCCCGGGAAGCCCGACGGCGCGTCTGCGAGCTCGCCCCGTCCCTTCTCCCGCTCTTCGACGAGCTGGCAGCCCGCCCGAGCGCGGTCGGCGACCCTCTTCCTCCGGCGACCGGGCGTTCCGTCCTCGTCTTCGGTTTGCGAACGAGCTCCATCCGCTCCATGGCGGTCGCCGCTTCGCTTCGTCGGGCGGGGCACCAGGTCTGTTGCGTCCTGCCGGGGCCCGAGGCCGACACGAGAGCGGTGCTCGACGCCGTCGGGGTCGACTGCGCCGGCGCCGGGGACCCCCTCACTGCGGCCGGCGCGCTGTGCGCCACGCGCCGGTTCGACGTGGTGGTGTCGGACCGTCATGCGGCGGGCATGATCGACGAGCTCCGGCGCCTGTTCCCTGGTTCCCAGATGCTGGTCGACGTCGACGACACCTTGCCGACCGCCGAGCACGCGCGCTGTGCCCTCTTGTCGATGGGACGGATCGACGGCGTCTCCTCGCTGGTCCTCCCCTCTTCGGCTCCGCACCTCTTCGCCGCGCCGCAACCGGTCCCAGAGCAGTTGCGCGTCGGCCTGTGCGTCGTCGGCGACTTCTCCGACGCGAGCGGAGACGAGCTGGCAGCCTTCGAGCAGCTGGTCGCGCCCGATCTCTCCCGGCGCCTCACCGGCGTCCCGTTCGCGGTCGTCGGCCAGGGCGCGCGCCGGGTCGCGGACGCGCTGGGCTCGCCGCTCGTCACCGGTCCGCTCGCGGACCCCACGCCGTGGCTGTCCGCCGCCCGCGCCGTGTTGGTCGTCACCCGGGCGGGCGCGGCCCACTGGCTCGCCGCGGCGGCGATGTGCGGCACGCCCGCCCTGGCTCTCCCGAGCGCTCCTGCGGGTCACCACGGAGCAGCGCAGCTCGTTGCCGCACTCGCCGCGCTGACCGACCCGGAAGCCGGTGAGCTCTGGAGGCGGTTCGCGCCCCGGGCAATGTCGTCACCCGTGCCCGCGCTCGCCGACCCGCTCCTCCATGTCGCCGTCTCTCCGGCCCACGGTCCGTGCCGTCGGACGGGGGGTGACCGTCCGACGGTCGCCGTCACGGGAAGGCCGGAGCTGGCGGACGGCTTGCGGGGGGACCCCAGGGTCGAGGTGGTGCGTGATCCGGACGAAGCCCGGGTCGAGGTGCGCCTCGGCTCCGTCGACTTCACCCCCTCTTCGTCCACACGCCTCGTCGTGGAGGTGCGCTGGGGCTACGGGCCGCTCCCCTGCGAGTGGATCGGGCCGATACGCGACGTGGTGGACGAGGTGTGGGTGCCGACCACCTGGGCCAGAGAGGAGGCCCTTACGAGCGGAGTGCCCGCGACGAAGGTCCAGGTGGTGCCGGCCGGCGTCGACACCGCCACCTTCTCCCCCGCAGGACCGGCCTTGGCCCTCGCGACCAGGAGGACCAACAAGGTGCTGTTCGCAGGCGATTGCAGCGAGCGGAGCGGGCTGGACGCCCTGCTCGAGGCCTACCTCACGGGGTTCTCGAAGGACGACGACGTGTGCCTGGTCGTGTGTCCCACGGCACCCGCCGGCGCCCTTCTCGACGAGGCCAGGAGGGCCGCCCGGGCTCGCGGGCACCCGGAGGTCGTGGTGGTCGAAGAGAAGCTTGCACCGGAGGGACGCGCCGCCCTGTACCGGGCATGCGATCTCGCGGCTTTCTGCGATCGGGCGCCCGGGGACCTGGCACTCGTGCTCGAGGCCATGGCGTGCGGACGACCGGTTCTCGTCGCAGGCGAGGGCCTGTTCGCTCAGGTGTGCGGCGGAGAGGCCGCGTACCTCGCCGCAGCGCGTCGGGCAGAGGTTGCGCCGAAGGATGCCGGTGTCCTGTCGGCGACCGGTCAGCTGTGGCGCGTGGAGCCGAGCCGGACCTCGCTCGCCGAGTGCTTGCGGCGCGCGGTCCATGAGCCGGAGGCCAGGCGCCGGAAGGGGGAAGCGGCGCGGCATGTCGCATCCGGGTGGTCGCTCTCCTCTGCCGTGAACGCCGCCGCCGGCTGCCTGACCGCCCTGTGCGCGGGCATCGACGGGCGGGAGCAACTCGCGGCGGCCATTTCCCGTTCTTCAGCGCAGGCGGTTCCGAGCCGATAGGAGGGCCGTGCCTTCCCTGACGGCTGCCCCCCCGCTGCGTCAACCCGAAGAAGCGGAGCGGCCCCCTGTTCCCGGCACCCTGCTGTGGGTGGCGCCCTACTTCAACCACTCGGGCTACGGGGAGGAGGCGCGAGGGTTCCTGAGCGCCTTGTGGTCCTTCGGGTGGCGTTTCTCTGCGCTTTCGCCCGGAGACGACTCCCCCTCCTTCGTCGAGTCGATGCGGGGAACCCCGATGCTCGAGCGGATCGAGACGGCCATGACGACCAGATGCCTCGACCCGGTCACGGCCGTCCTGCACCTTCCTGGCTACGCAGCCGAGCCGGTCGGCGGGGCTTGTCGCACGATCGTACGGACCATGTTCGAGACCGACGGTCTCCCCGTCACATGGGTCGAGCGACTGAACCGCGTCGACGAGGTCTGGGTGCCCTCGCACTTCAATGCCGAGACGTTCGTGGGTGCCGGCGTCACGGTGCCCGTCATTGTCGTCCACGGAGGTGTCGACGCCGACACCTATCGCCCGGGGCTCGAACGGCTTGCGATCCCAGGGGCGAGGGGAACGACGTTCCTGAGCGTCTTCGAATGGAGCAACCGCAAAGCGCCGGACGTGTTGCTGCGCGCGTGGGCGGACGCGTTCGGCCCCGACGAGGACGTCTCGCTCGTGCTGCGTTGCTTCCCTCGCGGGAGGTTCGACGGCGACACCACCGCCATGGTCGAAGAGCTCGTCGGCCGGCAGCTCGCGACGTTGGGCCTCGAGCGGCCTTCCCTCGCTCCGATCGTGGTCGTCGGAGCACCGCTCGCTCCGTCGGAGATGCCGAGGCTCATCGCCTCGGCGGACGTCTTCGTCGGCGTGTCGCGTGGCGAAGGCTGGGGACGGCCGCTCATCGAGGCGATGGCATGCGGGCTTCCCGCGATCGGCACCCGGTGGAGCGGCAATCTCGAGTTCATGACGGACGACAACAGCCTGCTCATCGAGCCCGACGGGCTCGTGGAGATCGACGAGCGCATGGACTTGGCCTTCTACCGTGGCCAGCGTTGGGCCGAGCCCTCGGCCGCGCACCTGACCGAGTGCCTCCGCCGGGTCGCCGCGGACACCGGACTTCGCGAACGGCTCGGCTCTCGGGCACGTGCCGACGTGGTCGCCGGCTTCGGCTGGCACGAGGCCGCGTCTGCGGCCGACGCGCGCCTGCGCGAGCTGGCTGCATCGCCGCCGTCCGTGCGCAGGCCCACCCGGGCGCGGGTCCGCTGGCGAGGCGATTTCTACGCCGACACCGGCTTCGCCAACGTGAACCGCGAGCTGTGCGCGGCGCTCGTCGGTGACGAGGAGCTGGACATCGAGCCCGTCACGGCGGAGAAGCCGCCCTACGCCGAGGACCATGTCGCGGCGGTCCGGCGCATCGTACGTGCGCACGTCGAACGTCCGGGCGGGGAGCCGAGGGTCGAGGTGCGCCACTCCTGGCCCCCGAACTTCACGGCTCCGGAGAAGGGCAAGCTCGTCGTGATGCAGCCGTGGGAGTTCGGGGGCGTGCCGGCCGACTGGGTGGAAGGCGTGAAGTCGGCACAGGAAGTGTGGGTACCGACGTCATGGGTCCGCGACTGCTACGTCCGGAGCGGTGTCCCTCGACACAAGGTGGTTCTCGTCCCGTACGGCATCGACACCCAGACGTTCCGCCCTGACGGTCGACGCTTCTCGCTGAAGAACGCAAAGGCGGTCCGTCTTCTCTTCGTCGGCGGTGCGATCCCGAGAAAGGGGTTCGACCTGCTCCTCGACACCTACCTCGAGAGCTTCGGGCCTCAAGACGACGTGTGTCTCGTGCTCAAGCTCTTCGGTTCTGACGGCGTCTACCGGCAGGTCGCGATGGACGGGCGGGCGCATGAAGCGAGCGAGGACCCGAGGGCTCCCGCGATCGAGATCGTCGAAGGCCGCCTGACCAAAGGGGAGCTCGCCTCGCTGTACCGGGCGTGCGACGTGCTCGTGCATCCCTATCGCGGGGAGGGTTTCGCGCTCCCTGTGGCCGAGGCGATGGCATGCGGGCTGTCCACCGTCGTCACGGACTACGGGGCCTGCAGCGACTACTGCGATGCGTCGACGAGCTGGCTGGTCCCGGCGCGGACCGTGCCGGTCGAGCTCGAAGGGGTGGCGGCGAGCCCCGCGGGGTTCTGGAGAGCGGAGCCCGACAGGGAGTCCTTGCGCAAGCTCCTACGCCAGGCCGTCACGGACGAAGATGCACGACGCCGCAAGGGTGCGGCGGGAAGAGCCCGCGTCGTCGAGCAGCTGGGCGTCGGCCGGTCCGCAGAGATCGTGCGCGGACGGCTCCGCGCACTCGTCTCGGGCGACGAGGCCCCACCGCCGGTCCCCACCTCCGCCGAGCCGGGTCCCTCCGCCCCGGTCGAACCGACGAAGGGGACCGACGAGCGGATCGAGATGCTCGCCAAGCTCACCTCCACCGCGCTCGGCAAGATGCAGGGCCTCCTCCAGGATTTCGCCCAGGAGCTCGCCTACTTGAAGCGCGAGGCGTCGGCGGTACCGAGGGGAACGAACCCCGTACCTGCGTCACTCCTCGTCAAGGGCACGAACGGAGGATTGTCCATCGGCTTTCGCAGCCCGGACGGGCGAGACGCCGGGTACGTGGGATTCGAAGACGTCTTCCGTGGAAGCGAAGAGGAGATCCGCCGGCGGCTGCGCTTCTACGTCCCTCTGCTCGTCGGACGGACACCGGTGCTGGACGTCGGCTGCGGACGAGGGGAGATGCTCGAGCTGCTGGTGGCCTCGGGCATCGAGGCGCACGGCATCGACCTGGACGCCTCGATGGTCGACCGCGCCGAGCACAAAGGGCTCTCCGTCGAAGCGGGCGACTGCATCGGGTACCTCGGTCGCCTCGAGGAAGGGGCGCTCGGGGCGGTCTTCAGCGCTCAGGTCATCGAGCACCTCGACGGCGTCACCCTCCAGGACTTCCTCGCCGAGAGTCGCCGGGCGCTCCGTCCCGGCGGCCTGCTCGTCGCTGAGACCGTGAATCCGCACTGCGCGGTCGCCCGCAAGAATTTCTGGCTGGACCTGACGCACAAGCACCCGATCTTCCCCGAGGTCGCGGTCCTCTTGTGCCGCCAGGCGGGCTTCAGCGAGGCCACCGTCGTCTTCCCCGGAGGGTCGGGAGACCTCCTCTCCGACCTGCTCACCGTCCCCGACTACGCCGTCGTCGCAGTTCGGTAGGGGCACATCCTCAAGGGCAGGGGCTCTTGAACCGATGAACCTTGTGCGGCCAGGACGGCAGCCAGGTATGCCCCTCAGGAAGGCGGGGCGCACTGTACGCAACCGTCTTGGAGCGGGATCTCGTGAACGTCAAACAGCGCATGGGGCTCTTCGGTGTCCCCGCCATGGTCATCGCGATCGTGGTGATGCTCATCGTGCCGATCCCGACCTTCCTTCTCGACATCCTCATCACCCTCAACATGTCCGCGGCTTTGGTGGTGCTGCTCACCACCATGCACGTGCGGAAGCCCAAGGACTTTTCGACCTTCCCGTCGCTCCTGCTGGTGGCGACCATGTTTCGCCTCGCGCTCAACGTGAGCGTGACGCGGCTGGTGCTGCTGCACGGTTACGCCGGGACGGTGGTGCAGTCGTTCGGAAGCTTCGTCGTCGGCGGGCAGATCGTCGTGGGCCTCGTCATCTTCCTGATCCTCATCGTGATCCAGTTCGTCGTGGTCACGAGCGGTGCGGGGCGCGTCTCGGAGGTCGCCGCCCGCTTCTCGCTCGACGCCATGGCACCGAAGCTCGTCGCGATCGACGGTGAGCTGAACTCCGGCCTCATCGACGAGAAGGAAGCCCGTCGACGCAGGAAGGAGATCGACGACACCTCCGAGTTCTACGGGTCGATGGACGGCGCTTCGAAGTTCGTCCGTGGCGATGCCATCGCTGCCCTCGTCATCACGCTCGTCAACCTGATCGGGGGATTCGCGGTCGGGGTGGTGCAGAACCACGACTCGATCTCCCAGGCGATCCACACCTACTCGATCCTGTCGGTGGGCGACGGACTCGTCTCCCAGATCCCGGCACTTCTCCTGTCGATCTCTACCGGCATCATCGTCACGAGAACCGCGACCGACGAGGAAGACTTCGGCTTCAACGTCGCGACGCAGATCGGGAACCAGCCGCGCGCGTTGCAGGTCGCCGGAGCTGCCATGCTCCTTCTCGGTCTCGTCCCGGGTCTGCCGCACATTCCTTTCCTCATCGTCGGGGCGCTCCTGCTTCTCTTCTCGGGGCGGCTCTTCAAGGCGCTCGCCGCCGAGCGGCTGAGGGGTGAGGAGGACGCCAGGGAACCCGAGGTCTCCGACAGTCCGCACGCCCTCGCCGCCGAGATGAAGGTGGAGCCGCTCCAGCTCGAGATCTCGCCGAACCTCGCCCCGCTCGCGGACCAGGCCAAAGGCGGCGACCTCCTCGACAGGATAAAGGGCCTCCGTCGGAAGCTCGCGTACGAAAAGGGCATCCTCGTCCCCAAGGTGCACACCCGCGACAACGTCGAGCTGCCTCCGGCCACCTATGTGATCCGGGTCCACGGCGTCGAGGTCGCCAGGGGTGAGGCGCCGCCGGGGAAGATGCTCGCCATCGGCACGGGTCTCGACGCGCTCCCTGGTGAGTTGACCACCGAGCCGGCGTTCGGCCTTCCGGCCAAGTGGGTCCCGACCGGGATGCGCAACGAGGCGGCGGGGATCGCCGGGGTCACGATGATCGACCGGTCCTCTGCCATCGTCACCCATCTCGGCGAGGTGGTCTCGAAGCACGCCGGCGAGCTGCTCTCGATGCAGCAGGTCAGGGTACTCATGGACGTGGTGAAGGGCTCGGACCCCGTGGCGATCGACGAGATGGCGGCCGCCCAGGTCTCCGTGGCCGACCTTCACCAAGTGCTCGTGAGCCTCCTCGACGAAGGGGTGCCGATCTCCGACATGGTGCGCATCGTCGAGTCGGTCACCGAACGCGCCCGTGCGGGCAAAGAGCACGAAGCGTTGGTCGAGGCGGCGCGCCGGGGTCTCGGCCCGGTCATCACGGCACAGCACGCCCGCAATGGCGTGATCGCCGTGATCACCCTGGAGACCTCCTTGGAGCAGTCGCTTTCGTCTGCGCTACGGGAGGTGGGCGGGGCGTCGATGCTCACCGCCGACCCCTCGCTGCTCGAGCATCTGGTTCTCAGGGTGCGCGCGCTCTTCGAGCAGTCCGCTCGCGAGGGGAGAGAGCCGGTGCTGGTCGTCGGCGCCGCTCTGCGGCCGGCCGTCCACCGCGTCTTCGTCGCCGCGTTGCCCCGTCTTTCGGTGCTGTCGCTCAGTGAGGTCTCGGCGCACGTACAACTCGAGCGAGTGGGGGTGGTGAGCAGTGCAAGCGCAGAAGTTGGTGTACCAGGGGCCTGATCCGAGGGCGCTGGTCGAACAGGTCATCGAGGAGCACGGGCCGGTCCGGATCCAGCGGCCCGAGAAACGCCGGGTCGGGGGGATCTTCGGGTTCTTCGCCAAGGAGGTCTACGTGTTGACCGTCGACCTCGACGGTGCCGACGCCCCCCTTCCGGCGACCTCCGCTCCCGCGACCTCCGCTCGGCGAGGCGATCCCCTGGGCGCGTACCTCGACGCGACCGAAGACGAGGTGACGCTGGCAGATGCACCCGGGTCCGAGGACGCTCGGCCCGAAGATGCGGCGAAGCCGTTCGCCATGGTGCTCGCCGACGTCGCGAGCTCCATGGGTGAGGCGCCGGGCGAGTACCGGCCCAGGCATCTTCCTCCGCCGGGTGCACGAGTGACGGGTGCGCGGGCGCCGGGTGCACGAGTGACGGGTGCGCGGGCGCCGGACGCGTCGCAGGTGCCGGCACCTGCCGAGGAGGAAGACTGGGCAGGCGTACGCGGGTTCCTTCGCCGGTGCGGCGTTCCAGAACCCATGGTGCGGACACGACCTCCGGACGTTCCCGGACGATCGACGCTCGAGGCCGTCTTCGCACGCTTGCCTCTCGCGCCGCCGTTCCCCGAGTGCAGCGGCGGGCTCGTGGCGGTGGTGGGCGCCTCGGCGGCCGGGGAGGGAAAACTCGCGAGCTTCCTCGGTGTTGCGGGAGCGTCGCGCAGATGCGCTCGTCATGTGGCGACCGCCGTGGGCTGTCCCTCGAACGAGATCGCGCTGGTCTGCGAGGGGGTTCCCGACAGGCCGGTTCCCGACGGATGGTTCGCCCAGTCCCCGGTCGAGGCGGCTTCGCTGTCACCCGGTTGGCGCAGGGACAGGGTCGGTGTCGTCGTCGTCCACGGCGCCGCGCTCGGCCATGACCAGCGCTGGACCCGCGAGGTGCTGGCGGCGATGCACCCGTCGCAGGTGCTCGGCGTCGCGTCTGGTACCACCAAGGTGGAAGACGTGCTCCATTGGACCAAAGCGCTCGGCGGAGTCGACGCGTTGGCGCTCGTCGACATGGAGACGACCGCGACTCCCGGAGCGATCCTCTCGACCGGTATTCCCGTGAGGTGTATCGACGACGAGGCTGCGACCCCTTCGGTTTGGGCTCGGCTCGTGGCCCGCCGCCTGTCGACGGAGTGATCGTGGGGGTCCGGCGTCCAGGACTGGTCGTAGCCGCAGCGATCCTGGTGTCGCTGCCGATGATCCCGTCGTTCCTCGACGGCGGGATCAGCGTTGCAGCCGTGACGCTCCGTTTCGGGATCGCCGTCGCGCTCTGTTGGGCAGGCGGAGCCGTCATCGAACGCGTCTACGACGGCTACGCCCGCAAGGCGCGTGAAGCAGAGATCGAGAAGGCCCTCCTCGACGGGTACGGGCGTTTCGCGCAAGAGCGCCACGGCCAGGAAGGGCCGCCGACGTCGGGATCGAGAACGCACGGGGGAACGACCGAACAGCGCAACGGGTCGACACCCCCCACCGGCAACCGCTGACCCGAAATTCGCGAGGGGAACTTCGGGCCGGCCGGGCCGGGAGCCCGACGGCTTCAGCCGGCCTTCAGGCTTGCACCTTCTCTCTTTGGCGCAGGTACGAGAGGTCGCCGTCTGCACCGAGCGCGGCCCGGTTGGCCGCGACGAGCGCTTCCCAGAGCTCTTTTCGATAGATCCTCCGCCCCGGAGCGTCCACCCCGAGGCGGACCGAATTGCCGACCGGTCTGATGAAGGCGATCTTGAGCTCGGTGTCGATCGCAGGCCCCCCGAGCACGAGGTACGGGCGGCTGTGGTCCGTTGTCCTGGACTCCGCGGGAGCCACCGTCATCCAGAGCGACCCTCCAACCTTTACGAGCTGCCCCGGCCGCACCAGGAGTGACAGGGTCGCCTGGGCGACGACGGACGGATGACCCGGGCCGGCGACCTCGACGACCACCTCGTCGTCGCCGATCGTCGCCCGGCGTGGTGCTCCTATCTCGAGGCGCACCTCTGCGGCGGCGACCATCGAGACGCCGAAGACGACCGTGGGGGTGACCCCTTCGCCGGAGACCTTCAGCCAGACGGCCCGTTCCTTCGCCTGGAGAACCGTGATCTCGATGTCGCCCTCCAAGAGGATCGACTCGCCTGGGCGTCGGTTGAGCACTAGCACGGAGGCTCGTCCTTGAAGTGGGCGCTCGGAGCGTCGACCGGGACCATGAAGCCGTAGCCGCAGTCTTCGTCGAGGAGGACCTGCGCGGCGAGCTTGAGCCGCTTGTTCACGACGATCGGTGCCCGGAGGTTCACCACGGGACCGGGGACGTCAGCGCGGCGAACCATCGCGAGCGTCGTGATCTCCGCGGCGTCTTCGATCCGCAGCGCACCCTGCTCGTCCTCTGGGAGCCGGTAGACGTAGTCGGGGAAGAGCAGGCCGGGAGCTGCGACGACGAAGCTCAGGTCTGGTTGGTCCATCGAGACGAGAGATGCGTACGGTCCGTACTGGGGACCAAGGGACCGCAGCACGTAATTGCGCGAGTGGCGGAACGGCGCTCCGGGAATGGGGCGCACGAAGCACAGCGCCACCTCCTCTTCTCCTTCGACGACGGGCTCCTCTTGCACGAGGGATTCGATAGCCACGGTGACCTCCCTAGAGGTAGTTGACGAGGGAGTCGGTCTTGAGGTCCGAGATCACGGAGAGCGCCGCCTCGTAGGCCGTCTGCTGGTTCTGCAGGTTCGTGGCCGCCACGGCCATTGTCACGTCTTCCGTGCCGGAGAGCTCGTCCTGGAGCGCCTGGAGTGCTCCGGTCGCCTGAGACGAGAAGCCCTCGACGGATTGGTAGTCCGCCCCGAGGTTGGCCGACTGCTCCTCGACTCTTGTGATCGCCGCCTGGAGCGCGGAGAGCCCTGTCGTGGCGGCCTTGTCGACGTTCCCGCCGGCGAGGTCGGCGGAGATGGTGGCGAGCACTCCTGTCGGGCCCAGCAGACTTGTGGGCCCTGTCGGACCGAAGATCGCCGGACCCGTGACGGACACCGCCACCTTGGTGCCCGAAGACACGGTCACGGTCGGGGCTGTCCCGGCGCCGACGTACGCACCTGTCGCGTCGTACGCGCGCTGGGGTGTGCCCGTGCCCGAGAAGATCGCCTGTCCGGCGTACTGGGTGTTGGCAAGGTCGATGAGCTCCTGACGGGCGCTCGTCACGACGGAAGAGACACCGGCGATTGCCGACGTCGACCCGGACGCCTCGTAGCCCGTCAACCCCTCGACGGCGCTTTGCGCCTGCTCGAGCACGTCGAGCACCGAACTGGCGGTCGTGTTCGCGAGCGACAGCCGGCTGACCCCCGCTTGGGCGTTCGCAGAGTATTGCTTCGCCCGCTCGACTCCCGAGCTGAGACGCAGGATGTTGGACGCCTCGATGGGGTCTGTGGACGCAAGGCTGACCGAGCGGCCGGAAGCCACCTGGCTCTCGAGGGTGGAGATGGAGCTCTGGTCGGTGGTGATGTCGCGCTCGAGCGTCCCGACGAGGTCCGCAGAGGTCATGACGATGGGGGTGGAGACTGTCACGAGACCGCCTCGAGCAGAGACGAGATCGCTGTGTCCGCGATGGCCAGCAGCTTCGCCGACGCCTGGTACATCTGCTCGTAGGAGAGGAGCTTGGTCAGCTCCGTTGTGACGTCGACGCCGGTCACTGACTGCAACGCGGCCTGCGACTGCGTGGCGACGGCTGTTGCCGCCGAGAGCTGGCTGTCGGTGCTCTGGGTGTCGGTGCCGATGTTCTGCACCAGGGTGCGGTACAAGGAGTCGGGGCCCGTCGCGAGTGTCGCCAGCTCTGCCATCGCCTGCGCATTGGCCCCGTTGTTCTTGGCGGCGGCAGGTGTCGAGGTTGTCGAGGCGGCGAGCAGTGTCGGATGGGCGACGAGTGTCTCGGACACCGAGATGCCCGCGGCCCCGGAGCCCGTGAAGAGCGGGTGTGTGGCGCCGGAGGCGCCTGTCGCCGTATAGCCCTCAGCGAGCTGCGAGTCGACCGCTGTCTCGATGGATGTGGCCAGCTCGTCGAGCTCGCTCTGGTACTGCGGCAGGTAGACGTTGAGCGCGGAGAGCAGCCCGGACACCGACCCGCCTGCCAGGGGCACGTCGACGCCCGGAGCTGTCGCGAGAACGATGCCGGTCTGCGGCGGTGTCCCGGAGCTCTCGAGCTCGAGCGTGTTCGCCGTCGTGGCCTGGACGACCGTGACCCCGCCCAAGATGACCGTCGCCGTGCCGTCCTCCTGCATGCGCACCTGCGCGCCCGCGAGCTGGGCCAGTGTGCCGAGCACCTGGCGAAGTTGGTCCTCGAGCTGGTTGGCGCTCTGCGGGTTCGCCGTCTGGGTGATCGACCCGTTGAGCTCCGCAACCTGTTGGAGGAGGCTGTTCACCTCGGAGAGCTGGTTGCTCAGCTCGTCGTTGGTGTTGACGCCGAACTGGGCGAGTTGGGTGGCGGCCTGGTTGAGGGACACGGCGATCGCCTGCGCGTCGTCGACCGTCTGGACTCGTGCGGCGCTGGACGACGGGTCCTGGGCGATCATGTCCCAGCTGTTCCAGAACGTCGCCAGTTCGCCTGCGATCCCCGTCTCCGATGTCGTTGTGGACGAGGATGTTCCTGCCGAGCCGAGCGGGAAGAGGCCCACGACCGACGAGAGGACCTGCTGGAGCGCGGCGAGGCTCGAGAGTTGGCCCTGGGCCTGCCAGTTGCTCGTCTCGAGCATCGTGTCGACGTTCTGGGACACCGAGGTCTCGACGCCCGACCCGATCCCGTTGGTGCCGGCCGGGAGCGCCTCCATGTCTGCGGACTCGGCGACATACCCCGGCGTCTCGGCGTTCGCGACGTTCTCTGCGACCGTGTCCATCGCGATGGTCGCTGCGTCGAGCGAGCTCGCGGCGATGTTGAGTGCCTGTGTCAACCGCTCACGCCCTTGCGTTCAGGAGACCCAGACTGCCCGAGGAGGATCGGCGCGTCCCCGTCGCGTCGTAGCCGAGCTGCGGCTCGGCGCCGAGGGCCTCTATCGCGGCAGAGGTCGACGCGAGCCCCTGGGCCAGGAGCTTGTGGTTGGTCCGGCGGATCTCGGAGAGGTGGGCGACGACCGACAGCACGTTCTCGCGGTCGCTCGCAAAGACGAATCCCCAGGGCTCCGGGGCCGCTTCGGCGACCTCGCGAAGCGTCGCCTCCGGCGAGAGCCCGATGGCGACCGCCGCCGAGCTGAGCGCCTCGCGCAGGGCCGCCTCTGCGCTGCGGACCTTCCTCAAGGCTCCTTCGACGTCGGAGGTGGTCCCGCCCAGCCACCGGTGGCGCCCCGTGGTGAGGACCGCCTGCTGGACCTCGAGCCGGAACATGGCTTCCTGCAGGGCGTCGATCTCCTCCTCCAGGCACGCCTGGAGGAACTGCAGGGCGGCGGCTCCTGTCACCTTCACGCCCTCTCCATCGGCACCGGGACCAGTCACCTGTAGGGCGGCCGAACGGCGGCGTCCACCCCTACTGGAGCAGGAAGGAGGTGAAGTAGACGGCGCTTACCTGTTCGGCGGAGCCGTCCACCGTGCCGAGGATCTTCTGGAACCCCGAGAGAAGTTGACTCTGGAGCTGGGTCTTTGCGGAAAGGCCGAGGAGCTGGCTGTAGCTCCACGAGGTGATGCTCTCGATGGCGGCGTTGTCCATCTCGGGCACGTCGGATTCGACCTGCTTCACGTCGGCGGGCTTCGTGAGCTGGAGGTCGATCCCAACCTGGGCGAGGTGACCGTCCGAGGTGTTCACGGTCAGGGTGCCGAGGTTGAAGACCTTCCCCGGAGGTGGGGGGTCACCGGCGGGATAGTGGGGACGGACGAGCTTGGACTTCGCGACGAATCCCCCTGCCGCCAAGATCACGAGGAGCGCGACCGTCACCGTCGCGAGCTTCTTCTTCTTGGACTTGGGAGGTGACTGCTTGCCGGCGGTGGCCCCGGCCTCGACCTTCCGTGCCCGCGGGGAGCTCATCGCTCGCTCGATCCTGTGCTTGTCGTCCCGGGAGCCGGCACGTTTGTTGTGAGGACGACGATGTCGACGCGGCGGTTCTCCGCGCGACCGGCCGGCGTCGTGTTGGAGGCGATCGGGTGGGTTGTCCCGAACCCCTCCGCTGAGATGCGGTTGGGTGTCAGGTGGTCGTGTGCGATGAGGCGGACCACGGCGGATGCCGCTCGAGCCGCGGACAGCTCCCAGTTCGACACGTAGGGACCACCGTAGATGGGTTCGTCGTCAGTGTAGCCCTGGACCTCGACATGGTTCGGGAGGGGGGCGAGAACGCCGGCGATGACGTCGATGACCCTGTCGCCGATCGGCTGGAGTGTCGCGTTGTCCGTTGCGAAGTAGGCCTTGTCAGCGAACATCCGCACGACTACTCCCTGGGTCGCGACGGCGACGCTCGTGTACTGAGAGAGGCCGGCTTGCGCCAGTGCCCTTTCGAGGTCTTGGGCGATTTGCTCCAACTTGACCAATGTCACCGCGACCCCTGACGTCGATTGCGCCGCGGCGGAGCTCGTCGGCTGGCTCTGCGAGGCCGCGGAGCTCTGTTCCTCCTGGGCTGTACGCGGCGCGATCGTCTTGATGGGGCTGTTCAGCTGCTCGATGATCGAGTCCGAGTAGTTGCGGTGCACGACCGTGTTCGAGAACGACTGGGTGAGCCCCATCTTGAAGGCCTCGAACTTCTTGCCGTTTATGACGGAGATGGCGAAGAGGATGATGAAAAGGGCGAGGAGCAGCGTGATCATGTCCGAATAGGTGAGGAGCCACCTCCCCATTCCCGAGGCGTCGTGCGCGCCGGAGTCGTGGGCGCCACGACCCGACCTTCTCCCTCTCCGGGCGCTCATGCCGCTTCCATCGCCGTCTCGGCCACCTGGTCGCGGGCGCCGGCGGGGAGAAACGTCTGCATCCTGAACTCGACCATCCGGCTGGTCGCGCCGGCTTGGATGGCGAGCAACCCTTCGGTCTGCATCTCCTTCACCTGTACCTCTGCCGCGCTCACCCGCTGAAGCTTGTTGGCGATCGGTAGCCACACGAGGTTCGCCATGAGCACACCCCACAGCGTCGCGGTGAACGCCGAGGCGATCCCCGGTCCCAGCGCCCCGGGAGAGGTCAGGTCCTTCAGCACGACGATGAGACCGATGACCGTGCCGAGTATCCCGAGCGTGGGAGAGAAGCCGCCCATGTCGGTGAAGAACTTGATGCCCCGCTTGTGACGCTCCTCCATGGCCGAGATCTCCGACTCGAGGGTCTCCCTGATCTCTTCGGAATTGACGCCGTCGACGACCAGGCTGACGCCGAGCCGGAGAAAGGGGTCGTCGATGGTCTGGGCGTACCTGTCAGCCGCGAGGAGTCCCCCTTCGGCTTGGCTCTTGGAGATCCGTGCCAGCTCGACGACCACCTTGATCGATGTGTCGAGCTCGGGGACATGGCTTCCCAACGCGCTCTTGGCGATCGAGCGGAGGTTCTTCATGTCCGAGCGGACGAGGCCGGCGATCGACGCGCAGAGGGTGCCGCCGAGGACGAGCACCATGGAGGAGGGCTTGATCAGTACCGCGGGGTTGCCTCCGTCCATCATCATCGCGACCACGACGCAGACGAAGGCCCCGACGATGAAGATCGGGGTCAGGCGGTCCTTCATGACCGGCCGCCTTGGGCACACCGGACCGACGGCACGGCGTCGCCGTGGATGTGAGGGCGCGCGGGCACGGGACTACCCCGGCGGGGTCGCGTGCCCGGAGGCGCCCGGCCTCCTCCCGAACGGCAGCAGGTCTCCGTCCGGCCTCGGACTTGGCCACCCGGGGTCGGCGCCGGTGTTCACGTGACGCGTCTGGTTGTAGAGGTGACGGGCGATCACGTGGACCTCTGCCTGGTTGAGCTGGCAGAGTCGGATGATCTCGGCGACGGACTCCCTGAAGATGTAGTTGACGCCGGAGGTGAGGTGGACCATCGCCTGTTGCGGCCCGGCCTCGATCCGTTCGATCAGTTCGTCGTTGATCGCTTCCTTCTCGCCCCGCAAATTCGTGAGGACTATCATCCGTGATCCCTTCGGTCCCCGCGTGGGCGTCCGTGCCCGCGGCCTACGGGGTGTATCGGCGGCGAGCGCTGCAAACTTGACTTCCGGCCCCGAATTTCGACCCGTTCGCCGGAGGAGCGGCTCAGACGCCTGCCCCCACCTGTTCCTCGGAGAGGGAAGGGAGCATGTCTCTCAGCCGCCGGATGGCCGCCATCCGGATCTGGCACGCCCGGCTCTCGGTCACGTTCAAGCGATCGCCGATCTGGGCGAGCGTCAGCCCGTCGTCGAAGCTCATGTTGACCACCGCGCGCTCTCTGGGGGAGAGATTGGCCACCGCCCTGTGGAGTTGCGCCCGGCGCTCCGCCTCGAGGCAGGTCCGAAGCGGCTCGTCGTCGAACTGGGCGCCGGCGGCCCGGACTTCCTCGAAGTGGTCGACATCGAGGGAAGCGACTTCGGCCCTTGCGATCGCTTGCTTCACGGTACGAAGGGAGTCGAGCGGCATACCGAGGGCTTCCGCCTCCTCGCTCTCCGTGGGGGGCCGGCCGTGCATGCCCCACAGGCGGGAGCGTACTTCGCGCATTTCTCGCTCCCTGTGGCGGACACTGCGGTACGCCCAGTCTTCGGACCGGATGCCGTCCAGGACAGCACTGCGGATCTTGTGCGAGGCATACGTCTCGAAGCGCACTCCACGGGTCGCGTCGAACCGGTCGACGGCCTCGATGAGACCCTCCGCCCCGTAGCCCATCAGGTCGTCGAAGGACGCCTGAGGCGACAGCGACTTCATCAACTTCCTCGTCGTGTACCGGACCAGTGGCCAGTACCTGGCAATCAGGTCCTTGCGTGCGTCCCCGTCGCCGACGGCCCTGAGTGCGCTCCACAGGGCAGCCAGATCCGCGTCCTGCTCGCGCTCGACTCTTCCTGGACCAGGAGCGCGCCGCTCCCTGGCTGTTCGGCTACGCGCCGACGGCGGACATACCTGCTCGGCGTCCATGGGCATCCCCTCCCGCAAAGAGGGTACATCCCTATAGGGGTTGTTCGCAAGTTGTCCCGCTAGGTAGTTTCTATTGATGGAGCATGTGGGGGAGCCTGCAAATGTGCGGGTACCCGGCTACGAGCCTCTCGCGGTCGTCCCCGCTCGACGAGCGATCGCCTTCGCCCTCACGAGAAGGGTGGCCGACGGCACCACCTTCGCGCTCAGGTAGGTTGACCGCCGAGAAGCCGACGCACCGAGCCGCGCGGCGAAGTCCTCCCTCGACAGGCCGGACGCAACGAGCAGCCTGGAGAGCTCCGCTGCGACCTCGTGGCGCTCGGATGTGCGGGCCGCTTGCCGGGCATCGAGCTGTCCTTCGGCCGCGGGTCGCTCGAGGGCGAGCCGCTGCGCGGAGGCTCTCTGAGCGAGCTCCAACCTGCGAGAACCTTCTGGCTCACGGTCTCGGCGAGCCCCGGCCGGCCCGACGGCCGGCCCTTGTGCTAGTCGTCGGCGATGCCGTCGTAGCTCGAGCCGAGCACGAGATCGACCTCTCCGGCAGGCACCTGGTCGCTCTCGACGATCTGGGTGGTGCCCGTGACGTACGCCTCGAGGGTGTACGCGCCCGAGAGCCCGCCGGGTGCGTACTGGATGACGTTGTCGGCATAGTCGAAGCTGCTCGCGTTCCCCGTCCCGTTGATGGCGAACCCCAGGCTGTGCAGCGAGGTGGCGGCAGCCTCCGCCGCTCCGTTCCCGCCGAAGCCGTTCAGCACTTCGACGAGCACCTCCGAGGGCGAGACGGTCGCCACTCCGGAGCCGGGTGAAGCTGACGCGGAGGAGGGCGACGACGTGCTCGTTCCGGCCGCGCCGGGCGCACCCGTCGTGGAAGTCGTGGAAGTCGTAGTCGTCGTCGAGGTCGTGGTCGTCGATGTGGTCGTGGAGGTCGTCGACGCCCGCTTGCTCCCCGCCCCCGGTACGGACGAGGAGGGCGCGGTCGACGATCGGGACGAGGGGGTGGACACCGTGGAAGGGACGTGGGCCTTCGGTGGACGAGCCCCCTTCGGGTTGTGGGAAAAACCGCCCGAGAGGGCGAACGCGGCCAGGGCGACGAGCAGCAGCGACGCAGCCGCCGGCGCGACGAGCACCGCCCTCTCCCGAGGGGTGCGCCGCCGTCTGTGGATCGCCCGTGGCCTGGACGGCTGCTCCGGAGTCCTCGGTGATGGCCTCCGCGTTGCCGTTGGTCTCTGCATTGCAAGGCCAGGCTAGGTCTGCCGGCGACGCACGGGGAGGATCCCCGACCGTGTGTCGTCACGCGTGGCGGGGGTCCGCCTCACGTCGATGGCGGCACCGATGAGCCTCGTGCGGCGATCCGACGATGAGAGGCGTCGATCGTCGTCCGACCGACCAGTCTCGACGTCCCGGTCGGACGTCTTGCCAGCGGCCGTTTCCTTCTTGACATCGAATGCACACGTCCGGCGTCCTTGTCCCCGATGCCGAGGACGCGCTCTTTCGCCGCGATGCGCTCCTCGCGCTCGGCGCCCTTCGCCATCGCGCGCTCCTCGACCCTCCAGAGCCACTCGACGCTCAGTATCAGCAGGGCGACCCCGAGCCCGACGGACAGGATGACGAGGGCGACGGCGGCTCCGCCTGTCTTCGAGTCGACGATCGCCGCGATGGCGGTGGCGAAGGCCGACCACCCGACGAAGAGCCCGGCTGCGCCCCACTTGAGAAG
>JASHUY010000166.1 GCA_030039755.1 Acidimicrobiales bacterium | reverse complement strand
TCGGGGTCACTCCCGACGTCAGGAGCGTCGTGGACGAAGGCCGTCATCCCCGAGTACGAGGTCCTCCTCCACCGCAGGTCGAGCGATCGTGTGAACGTGGCCACGTCGAGCGGCCCGGCTGCCTTCCCGATCCGCCCCGACCAGCCGCCACCGGGACCGTCCGGCCCGGTCGCCGCCTCGACGGTGACGAGGCCCGTAACCTTTTCGGCGATCTTCTCGAAGCGTGCCCGCACCTCGTCGTCCTTCGGCATGCGGGGAGAGCTCGACTTCACGTTGCCCTCGTCGTCGCGCGCCAGGAGGAGTCTCCCGAGCGGCGAGTGGTGGCTCTCCGAAGCCCGCACCCACCACACGACGACCTGGTGCTTGGCCCGCGTGAGCGCGACGTAGAGCTTTCTCAGTGTCTCCCCGCGCTCTTCTTCGCGCTGCCACTGGAAGTGGCGGTCGTAGTCCGCGCCGCCGTCGGTGCCGGCGACGTCGAGCCTCCGCTCCATCCCGTCGTCCGGGTCGTGGAAGACGACGGGGGGACCCTTCTTGCCCGAATACGCGTCCCACAGGAACGGGCAGTACACGACCGGGAACTCGAGTCCCTTGCACCGGTGGACCGTGAGGATCTGCACCGCGTCGGCGTCCGAGTCGATCCACCGGCTGCGCTCGTCGGCCGCGGCACCTTCCCGGCCGGTCGTCGCCTCGTCCATGCGGCGGGCGAGCCACGCCCGGAGGGCCGGCGGCCCGTGCTGAGCCTCGGACGCTTCGACGTGGAGAAGCCGGGCGATGTGGCCGAGGTCGGTTAGTCGCCGCTCGCCGTCGCGCTCCAGGAGAACGCGGCCGGGGACCCCTTCTCCCGCCAACACCGTCCGGAACAACGACGCCACGCCGCGCTGGCGGAGCACCGCGCTCCACCGGTGCAGCCGAGCGTGGACGTCCTCCCATTCGGGCTCGCCGGCGGCGGCGACCGCGTCGGCGGACATCCCGAGGAACGGCGTGAGCGCCACCGCCACCGCCCGCGCGCGGTTTGCGGGCTGCTCCGTCGCTTCGAGGAGCGCCAACCAATCCTCCGCCGCCGTGGTGGTGAGGACGCTCTCGGTCCCCGCGACCACCGCCGGTACGCCGACGGCGCGCAGCGTCTGCTGGATGAGGCGCGCATGGAAGTTCTTGCCGACGAGGACAGCGACGTCCCCCGGCACGAGCGGTCGCTCGGTGCGTACGCCGCCGTCGTCGGTGTAGCTGACGATCCGCGCGCCGGACTCGAGCAAGCGCACGACGTCAGCTGCGAGGTCCTTCCCCACGAACTCCACGGCGGGAGCCTTGTAGAGGTCACCGGATCTCGCCGTCGGGAGACCGCTCTCCTTCGTCGGGACGAGCCGAGTCCGGAGAGGTTCGTCGACGGGAGCGTCAAGGAGCCCGGGTCGCTGGTGCGACGGCGCGGCTGAAACCGGGCGGAACGGGATTTCCGGATGGCCGAGCCGCACGGGGTCGAGCAACGCGTCGAGTGCCGTCAGCAGATCGGCATCGCTCCGCCAGTTCTCGCCGAGCGTGAAGCGCCGGTCGGCGAGACGCGCCGCGTCCAGATAGGCGTAGACGTCGGCCCCGCGGAACGCGTAGATGGCCTGTTTGGGGTCGCCGATGAGAACCAGCACGGTCTCCCCGGTCCCGAAGGCGGTCCGCACCACGTCCCACTGGGTGGGGTCGGTGTCCTGGAACTCGTCGACGAGCACGACCGAGTAGCGGGCGCGCAGCCGGACGCACGCGATCGCCCCACGGTGCGGGTCGTGCAACGTCTCCTTCAGCCGGACGAGCAGGTCGTCGAACGTGAGGAGGTTGAGGTCGAGGAGTCGCCGCCCGACCTCGCGGCGGACCCTCTCGGCGAACCGACGTCGCAGGGAGGCGGGAGAGTCGGCCGGCTCGGGCGCGAGCGGCGTCTCGGGGTTCGTCACCGCCCACCGGGCGATGACCATCGCGTCCTTGCGGTCGAACGGGGGGACTCCGTGGAGCAGGCTCCGGCGCAAGTACAGGTCGTCGACCACCTGCTCGACGATGTCGCGGGGGTCCTCGAGCAGGGCAGCCCCCGTGGCCACGTCCCCTGAGACGCCGAGTCCGGCCAGCATGAGCTGGCAGAACCCGTGGGTCGTCGTGATCGTCGCCTCGTCGAAGGACGTGAGCGCCCTCGCGAGCCGCTCCCGGCGTTCGGCCACCTCAGCTTCTGAACCGGTCGCCAGCAGCTGGAGCAGCGGGTCTGGAGGGACCGCCACCGTCGTGTCCTCGAGGTAGCGGGCGAGTCCAGCTTCGGCAGAGACGAGACGGGCACGCACCCTGTCGCGCAGCTCGCCGGTCGCCATGCGGGTGAAGGTGACGGCGAGGACCTCCGAGATCGGGACCCCTTCGGCCACGAACCGGGTCACCAACGCGGCGATCGTGAACGTCTTCCCCGTGCCGGCGCTCGCTTCGAGGACCGTGACGCCGGGTCCCGGCAGGGGGCCGCGGACGTCGAAGTGCCCAGGGGTCACCGCCCGCGCGTCAGCCGGTGGATCGGGAGCGACGGTCACTTCGGGTACTCCCGGTGCTCGTGCGCGAGCAGAGGTTCCCAGAGGCGCCGTGCGAGTCGCACGAAGCGCGACCGTTCCCTCGTCCACCCCGGGCCGCCTTCGTCTTCGTGCGCGGGCTCCGCCAACAGCTCGTCGATCGTAGCGATCCCTCCCAGCACGAGAACGTGCTCCGCGTCGGCTGCTTCTCCGAAGACGTATGTAGTGGAGTCCCACACACCCTTGCACTCGGATCTCAGGTTCCTGTCGTTGCGCAGGGCCTCGACGCACTTCTCCGAGGTCTTCACATAGAGCGGAAGCGGTTCGGACATCCCGCGGTCGTAGAGGTCGACCAGCACCGCGAGCTCGGTGAGCGCGGCCGCCTGGCGCTCGTCCGGCGCGCCCTCCAGAGCAGGAAGTTCGGCGATCGCGATGCGGGGACCCTGTCTGCTCTCTCCCATGCCACGCCCGATCGTGACGGCGCTTACCTCCCGTTCGGGGTGCGCGGCGCTGAGCGCGAGAAAGCGGGCCCACGCGGCGAGGCGGTGCTTGGGACCGAGTCGGGAGTAGAGACACCGGACGATGGTGCTGCCCACGGCGGTGCCCGAGCCCTCGGCAGCGCTCGTCTCGTGCACCTCCGGCACCGTGCCGACGAGCGTCCGACCGTCGAGCAGGCGGACGTTGACCTCGACCGAACCCGGAGCGCCGCCGCCGGACCGTCTCCGTGCCGCTGCGGCCAGCGAGGTGACCGCCCGTTCGATGTCGTAGAGCTGATGGCCCGCCAGCGCGCCGGGCGGAAGAAGACCCCGGGCCACTTCCGCGGCCCTGGCCTTCTCCATGGTCGAACCCCCGAGCAGCGCGTCGAGCATCCGGTCGCCGACGCCCCACTGCTCGAGCTGGTTGAGCTCGACCGGGAGCGCGTCCTTCACCTGACCGGTGCCGCTGGTCCCGTACCAGCCGAGCCGCTCGCGAAGAAATGCCTTCACGGGGTGCTCGAGGAACCTCACCAGAGCGTCCAGTTGGACGACCTGGGTGTCGACGCGCTCGAGCGGACGCGAAAGGAAGGGCTGGCGATCTCTTCGCGGCTGTACGTGCGCCCGGGCACCCGCGAGGTCAACGGGATCGAAGCTCCAAGGATGGTCGCCTGTCAGTTGTCCGGCGCTGAAGTTCCGCCAGTCGAAAGACTGGAGCGGGTGGTCCACGACGACGTGCGCCCTCGCCAGCCGGTGCGGAGAGCCGTCGGGAACCGTGACCGTGCGGTCGATCACGTCGAGCAGCTCGGCGATCGGGACGCACGGCGGGCGCTCTTGGTTCGTGCGGGGATCACGTCCCTCGTAGGTGACGACGAGGTGGTCCGTGGCGGCGAGCAGCGCGTCGAGCAGCAGTTGGCGGTCCTCGGAGCGTGCGTCCCGATCACCGACGTACGGCTCCGCGAGGAGGAGGTCGTCGCCGTCGTGGGCGGCGTGGCGCGGGAAGGCGTCCTCGTCGAGACCGAGGAGGCCGATGACGCGGTGCGGAACCGACCGCATCGGCACGAGCGTGCAGAACGTGAGATCGCCGGTGCGGAAGTTCGCTCTGGTCGGGCGTCCCCG
>JASHUY010000165.1 GCA_030039755.1 Acidimicrobiales bacterium | reverse complement strand
ATCCGGTGTGGTGGGCTTCCGCCGGACGGAGTCCGGCGTCCGCCCGCAGGGCGTCCGCTGCCGGACTGATCGACGCCGGATCGGTCGAGTCGATCCGCGACGGATGCTCCCTGATCATCTCGATCTGCCCGCCCGAGTTCGCACTTGACGTCGCGCGCCAGGTATCCGGGTTCCAGGGCGTGTACCTCGACGCGAACGCCATCGCACCGGCGACGGCTCGCGAAGTGGCATCGCTGATCGAAGCTGCCGGCGGGCGGTACCTGGACGGCGGGATCATCGGTGCCCCGCCCACCCCGGGCTCGCCGCGCACCCGCCTCTACCTGTCGGGGCCGGATGGCGCGAAGATCTCCCAGCTCTTCGCAGGTACCCGGGTGGACGCCCGCGTCGTCTCAGTCGAGCAGACGGCGGCGTCGGCCCTCAAGATGTGCTTCTCGGCGTGGACCAAGGGAACGATCGCCCTCCTCCTCGACGTCCGCGCGCTGGCCGAGGCCCTCGGGGAGACGGACGCGCTCCTCGCCGAGTGGGCAGGCTCCATACCCGAGCTGGAGGCGCGGTCCCTCTCCGGGGCACAGCAGGCGGTCACCAAGGGGTGGCGTTGGCGGTCGGAGATGGAAGAGATCGCCCGGACCTTTCGCGACGCCGGTCTTCCGGACGGCTTCCACCGAGCCGCAGCCGGGGTCTTCGGCTCCCTCGTCCGTGACGAGACTGCGGAAGGCGTGCAGGGCACCTTGGACGGGGTCATCACGTCGCTGCGCGGCGGAAGACCGCTGAGCGTGCAGTGAGGCTGCGGGGAGAGCGGGAGGTGGGGCGACTCCCGCCTCTGGTGCCGGCCGGCCGTTTCGGCCAGCTCGGGTTGGCGGTCCATCCCGTTGCCGAACGTCGACGGCGTGTCCCCACCATCTCGCCCGTATGCGAAACTGCACCCGGTGCAGTCTTGGGGGCCCTCAGCGGTATCTCGACACGTTCGACGCGGATTCGTCAGACTCCTGCAATGTTGCTTTTAGGCTCGGCTCAGGACTCCTCACTACGGTTGCACGGTGGTGGTGTCCCGGTATGAGCATCTCCACAGACCGCGGCCAACTCGAAGAGCGTCGGCTCTCCCTGACGACACCTGTATGACACCACCGGGCCGGAGCACCCTGTGCTGCAGCTGACAGCGCCCCCCGCAGCGCCACGAGCACCTATCCGGCTCCCTCGGTTCGCGCGCCTTCGAAGCGGGCGGCTCGGAGGAATGGGCGCGCTCTTCGTCATCTGCCTCGTCCTCACGTTCTCGAACTTCGCCGCGTGGTCCCTCGCCACGCCGCTCTTCGCCTCGCCCGACGAGCCCACCCAGGTGGTGACCGCTGCCGCTACGGCGCGCGGGGAGCTGGTCGGCGCCACAATCGACGGCCCGGCAAGCCCGTTCACCGCCGTCAAGGTGCCGGCCGTCTTCGCCTCCGGCACGACGTACCCGGACTGCTTCAAGTTCCACCCGACGGTGTCGGCGTCCTGCGCGCCGAAACTCACAACGTCGACCGCGACGGTGCGCATCGGCACCGCCGTCAGCAGGTACCCCCCGTTGTACTACCTCATCGTGGGGCTCCCGTCGCTCGCCTTCGTCTCGAAGACCGGGATCTACCTGATGCGGCTCATGAGCTCCCTGTTGAACGCGCTCTTGATCTCCCTCGCGCTCTTCAGCGTCGCGAGGTGGTCACGTCGCAAGCTTCTGCTGCTCGGGGTGATGGTGGCGGCGACGCCCATGGCGTGGTTCCTCGGCGGCATGGTCAACCCGAGCGGGTTCGAGATCTGTGCCGCGATCTGCCTTTGGACCGCCGGGCTCGTGCTGGTGCTCGAGCACCCCGAGCATCCGCCTCCGGGCCTCGTGGCAGTCGTCGCGGTTGCGGCGTGCCTGCTTTGCCTCGCCCGCCCCATCTCGCCGGTTTGGGTCGCGATCGCCTTCGTCGTGCTGGGCATGCTCGGCGGGCGGCGCGCCCTCCGGGGCATGTTGGCGAGCCGAGCGGCACGCTGGTCGGTACTCCCGCTTTGCGCCTGCGGTGTGTTCGCCCTGTGGTGGATCAAAGCCGAGCACGCCTTGGACCTCGTGCCCGGCTTTCCGGTCACACGTTCGGAGCCCAGCGTCCAGCTGCTCGGTGCGGTTCTCGCGCACGACGGGGTCCGCGTCCAACAATTGGTGGGAGTCTTCGGATGGAACGACACGAAGTCGCCCATCTTCACCTACGTCGTGTGGCTCGTCGTCGTCGGCCTCCTCTTCGGGCTCGCGATCTGGCGTGCCGGTGCGTGGCGAGCCGGAACCCTCTTCCTGTTGCTCGCGGCAGTCGTCCTCGTGCCGCTGGTCGCCTCGTACGCAGAAGCCCTGCGGGCGGGGTTCGTGGACGGGCAGGGCCGCTACTGGCTTCCGCTCGCGGTGGGCGTGCCGCTCGTCTCCGTCGCGCTCGTGGAGCGGTCCAAGTTACCCGAGCGTCTCGTCACGCGTGCCGTGCCCATCCTTGCGGTCCTCCTCGGCGTGGCCTCCGCCACCGCATTCATCGGGGCGCTCCGTCGCTACGCGGTCGGCGTCACCGGCCCGATCGATTTCCTCAACGGGAAATGGCAACCGCCGCTCGACCTGTCGTGGGCGGCCATCGGTGGTTGCGTGTGCGTCGCGTTGCTGCTCGGGCTCGTCGTCTTCGAGACGCACAGGTCGTCGCTCGCCGGGTCGAGGACGGTGCCGACCGCCGAGGAGGGAGCCGATCTGCTCAAGAGCAGGCGAACCTGGTCGCCCCGCGGTGCGGCGCTCGGCCCGGTGATCTCCGAGATGAGCCTCGAACCGCCCGCGCGTGGGAACCGAGACCCGGACGGATGACACGCCGGCCAGGGTGCGCCCGAGCTCGCCCGAGCCACCACCCGGTGTGACCGCGTCGCGCCGACGCGAGGTGTCGCGACGGCGAGAGGTGGGCAGGTTGACGTCGGTGTCGGACGGCGAGGAACCGCTCCCAGCACGTTCGGAACGTGACGGCCCGGCCTCATCACCGCTCTGCGCACCGGCGCGCGCAAGGACCGAGGGAAGAGCGCGCGGACTCGTTCGTCTCCTCGTCGCGCTGCGTCGCGTCACCCTCCTGCCGGTGGCGGTCGTGGTCGGCACCGTCGGGCTCGGTCTGGTTCCGCCCGGTACCCCGGTGGCCGCCGCCACAGGAACGCCCGAGGTCCAGCGGGTCTTGACACCTGCGAGACTCCCCGCCGCGGGGATCGCCGGCTGGCCTCAAGGCCTGGGTTACTGGGTTGCGACCGCGGCAGGCGGCGTGTTCGCCGTCGGGGGTGCGCAGTTCTACGGATCGTTGGCCGGCAAGCCCGTGCACGCTCAGCTGGTGGGGATCGCCGCAACGCCGACAGGGAGGGGGTACTGGCTGGTCACGGCCGACGGCGGTGTCTACACCTTCGGGACCGCGCACTTCTACGGGTCGTTGACCGGACAGCGCCTGCTCGACCCGGTTGTCGGCATGGCCCCGACCCCCGACGGGGAGGGCTACTGGCTGGTGGCAGCGGACGGTGGCGTCTTCAGCTTCGGCAACGCCCGCTACTGGGGTTCGGTACCGGGGAACGGCGTCCGGATCACCGACGCGATCGGCCTCGTCCCTACCGACACAGGCAAGGGGTATTACGTCGAGACTCCCTCGAAGCGCTATCCGTTCGGCACCGTCTACCGAGACGTCCCGGACGCCGCAGAGGGTGCGCCGGCCTTCTCCGTCGTCTCGGCCGCGGCCGTGTTCCGCGGCCTCTGCGAAGTCAACCCGGACGGGACGGTCGTCGTGTACCACACACGTTCCGTGTACCACACACCCGGTACGTGGAGCGAGCAGCGAGTGCTGCCCCGGCCGGTCGCGATCTCCTCCACAGCCGTCAGCCAGAACCTGTTCGTGCTCGACGCGGTCGGCCAGGTGAAGGTCATCGCGGGCCCCGGTCCTCCGCCTACGTAGCGAGGGCGTCGGGCCGGGGGCTACTGCTTCGAGACGTGCATGCCCCACCTGCTGGCGAGCGCCTTGGCCACCGCATCCGCGAGGAGGTCCGCGCCCGCGGGCATGAGGTGGACGCCGTCGGGGGTCCGGACCTGCAGCTCTTCTCCTGTCGGCCCCTTGACGTCGAAGGAGAACGTCCCGTCGGGGGCGAGCACGGAGTTCGAGCTCAGATACGCCGCCTTGCCGGGGAAGCGCGCGACGACCCGCTGCGCGATTCCGTCGATGCGCGTCATGCCTGCGTTGATGAAGGCTGTCTGCATCGCCGGCTCTCCGACCCACAACACGTGCGCGCCGGCGCGGACGGACTCCGAGACGATGTCGGTGACTCGAGCGGCGTACTGCGCGTTCCACGCCGGCGTGCCGTCGTAGAGGATCGTCGACCCGCTCACCATCGACTGCAGGTCGTTCGCACCGAGAAGGACGACGACGACTTGCGGACGCGCGGTCGTCAGGAGATCGGCGAGCGCGTCCGGCCAGTCGTAGTAGGCGCTGTTCGACAGCCCGGTGTCACCGCGTGCGGCCATCGTCAAGCGAACCGACGCCGACGGCCACGTGCTCTCCATCGCCTCCCCGAGGTCCTCACCGAGCGAGTCCCCGATCTCCACCACCCGGAGGGGGCCCGTGACCGTCGGGGCCGTGGCGGTAGCCGCAGTCGTCGTGGCGGTGGTCGTGGTGGTCGCCGGCGTCGTGACGGGACGTCCGGTCCCCCCACCGCCGGCCCCGCGCGAGGATCTCGGCGGCGTCCCTGCCCTCGCGCGTACGGGGCGCGCCGTGAAGAGCTGCGTCCCGAGGACACTCGCCGCGGCCAGGGCCAGCGCGAGGAGGGCGACGACCACCCGTACACCCATGCGGTGTCGCCTCGGTCGCACGATGTCGGGCTCGACCTGCGTCCAGTCGGTGCCCATGCAATCTCCTCGCCGCCTCGGCGTTGGTGAGGTCGAACGGCAGGCACGCCGAGAGGTCGTGCGGCAGCAGGCCGACGCCGGGGCGACCGAAGTGTATGCAGCGGGGCGGAGAAGTCGCCGTCGGGGCGGCGCGGACGGCAGGTGCCGACCGTGACCTGCGCGCTCGGACTACCAGCCGCCGCCGGACCCGCCGCTCGACCCGCCGCTCGACGAGGTCAGCGCGGCCTTGACGGGCGAGCCGGCGCTGTCGAGCACGTACCACCAGCCGCCGAAGGACTCGATTCCCTCCCCGTTCGTTTGTCCCGCGGCTTTGTCCCCTGCGTAGGTGTACAGCGGGTGCCCGTAGTACGTGACCTGCAGCGACGATCCCCTCTTCACCGTGCCGAGCTCCTTGGCGACGATGCCCGCACCCGCCAGCGGCTTCCCCTTGGTCAGGAGCGCGGACCACAATCCGAGGCAACCACCCGTGCACTTCAGCGCTTTCGTGCTCTCGTCGGTGAGGAGGTACAGGGTCCTCCCCGAGGCGCTCACGAGGATCTTGCCGTACTCCTTCGAGGTCTCGACCTTGACCATGGCGCCGGCCGCCGCCCTGTCCCTCCGGGTCGACGCACCCGCCAGGGTGGGCGCGACGACGACAGCGGCGAGCAAGAGCGAGGACGCCACCGTTGCGACCGTGACCAGCTTCCGGCGTGACGGGGGCTTGTCCATTTTCGGCTCCTCCTTGTGCTCTCGGTTCGTGCTCGGGGTTTGTGCCTGGGCGCGAAATCTCCCTCCTACCGTACGGAACCGGGACCGGTTCGGATTGTCGCCGCCGAGCTTCTGCCTCACGCCTGTGCCAGCGACGCGCTCGCCAGCACGTCTCCACGGGCTGTGACCAGCTCGGCCCGCCGGACGGACAGCCCGTGCGGCAGCGGGGCGACCCAGTACCCGCGCCCGTCGTAGACGTCGAAGTTCCCGATCGTGTGCCACCCGCCCGCTTCGCCCTCGACCTGACAGCGGACCACTGCGGTTCTCTCGCGCAGACGGACGGCCACCGAGATCCAAGGCTTCTTCCCGGGGACCACCATCATCTGGCCGACTCGGTGACCGTGCGAGACGAGCGCGGCGGTCCGGACCGTGACCGACGGGGCGGAACCGCCACCGGCGGCCAGCCACCCGCCGATGCCGATGGCAGCCGCGAGCACGACCGCGGCAGCCACGGACAGGGGCCGCGCGTACCTCCGGCGGGGGCGCGGCGCTTGCGGCTCGGGTCTGGACGACGACGAGATGCCGTCGGCCACGCGGGCCGCGAAGCCCTGCGGGGGGTCGACCCGCGGCACCAGCACGTAGAGCTGGTCGGCGACGTCGCTCAAGCTCGTGAGCTCGTCTTGGCAGGAACGGCAGCGTTCGACGTGCGTGAGCACGATCGCGCGTTCTTCTGCATCCGCGACGCCGAGCGCGACCTCGGGGCACAGCTCGACGCACTCAGCGCAGGAGAGCTCACGCATGTTCGGTCCTCACGTGCTCGAGCCTGGAGCGAAGTCTGAGGAGGCCGGTGCGAATGCGCGTCTTGGCGGTGCCGAGCGGGATCCCCTCCCTCGCTGCGATCTGGCTCGCCGAGAACCCCGCGATCCCGGCGAGGACGACGGCGCGGGCGTGCTCGGGGGCGAGGGACCGGAGGGCGTCCCGGAGCTCGTCCGCCGACTCCCGGTCGACGACCGCACGCTCGGGACCTGGGGCCGTCTGCCCGTCCCCGACGTACTCGGTCAAGAGCGCGGTCGGATCGACCGCCACCACAGGCCTCACCCTCACCGTGTCGATCGCCAGGTTGCGCGCGATGACACCCAGCCATCCGCTCACCGAGCCCCGCCTCGGGTCGTAGGTTCTCGCGTGGCGCCATGCCCGCTCGAAGGCGGACTGGGCCACGTCCTCGGCGGCGCGGGCGTCGCCGAGGACGTGGACCGCGATCCCGAACACCTTCGCCTGGAACCGCCGCACGAAGGCGGTTGCGAGCTCAGGGTCGCTCGCTGCGAAACCTGCGAGCAACGCCTCGTCGGAGAGCTGGTCGATGGGAGCCCCGATCCGGCGCACGCCATACGGTACGCCCGGCAGCCCGATTCGGATTGGGCTGGAACGCAGGGACGACCCCATACGCCGCGCGGAGCCCGTCGACTACCGCCAACCGCGAGTCGCGGCCTCGGCGCAGAGCCTGCGTTGCACGTCGACCTCCGGGTCGTCTCCCTACGGCCTCCCGGAAAGGCGGCCGGCCTTCCCTGGATGTACGAGTCCGACGCGCTGACGGATTGCACCACCATCCGCCACGGGGAGCTCCACGTACTGATGGCATGCCGTCTGATGGCATGCCGTCCCGTGGGGAAGCGACCCGCGATGTGACCCGCGATCTGGAGTCCCCCGCCACCCGCGCTCCCCGGCGCCCGGTCAGCAGATGGGTCGTCGAGGCGACGGTGGTGCCCGGCTCGGCGATGCTCATCTGGTCGGGCGCGATCCACCTGCATCTCTGGACAGATGGCTACCGGAGCATCCCGACGATCGGCTGGTTGTTCCTTCTCCAGGCGATCACCGCCTTCGTGCTGGCCGCGGCGGTGCTCGTCACCCGCCACCCGTTGATCGCGGCCGCCGGTGGGGTGTTCCTCGCCTCGACGGCGATCGGCCTCGTGTGGAGCGTCGAGTGGGGCCTCTTCGACTTCCAGGACAGCTTCACCGCGCCGTTCGCGACGGAGAGCTTGGGCGTGGAGTCCGCGGGAGTGGTCGCGCTGCTCCTCGCGGGCGCCGTCGTCCGGCATGCTCGCCGCCAGCGAGGTGTTCGTGTGCGCGACGCGTCCCGAAGCGGCCACGAGATCAGGCCACAGTGACGAGCGTGGCTCGGCGCGTCGGGGGGCCCGGAGCGGGCGAGGCTCCCTGACGTCGTCCTCCGGGCCCTCCATGGGCCTGCCGTCGTCCCCGGCGCCCCGGCCCCGTACGCCCCGGCCCCGTACGCCCCGGCCGCATATACCCTATAGGGGTATCTGAACTACCCTATAGGGGTATCCGAACGGGGAGGTGGTCACATGGAGCGCGGCTACACGGCGAAGAAAGACGCCGTCCAGAAGCGGCTCCGCCGCATCGAGGGGCAGATCAGGGGCCTCGAACGCATGGTCGGCGAGGACGCCTACTGCATCGACGTCATGACCCAGATCTCGGCCGCCACCCGGGCGCTCCAGGCCGTGGCGGTCGAGCTGCTCGGTGATCACCTCGAGCACTGCGTGCGCAACGCCATCGCCTCGGGGGGTCCGGACGCTGACGAAAAGGTGCGTGAGGCGGCCGCCGCCGTCGAGCGCCTGGTCCGGTCGTGAGCGGGGCGACCCCGGGGCGGTCGCTGCTCGGGGAGCTCCCCGGGACGCCCCGGCACGCCGTCCGCCATGCACGCTGATCCGTCCGCGCTCAGCCTTCCCGGCCCGCTCCTCGACGTCGCGCGGAGCGTGCGGGAGGCGTTCTACATGTTCTGGGACACCTTGTGGGCGCTCGTCTTGGGTTTCGGGCTCTCGGGCGCGGTCCAGGCGTTCGTCTCGCGCCAGGCCATCCAGCGCCATCTCGGGGACCATCGACCCGCGAGCGTCGCACGGGCGTCCCTCTACGGCATGGTCTCGTCGTCGTGCTCGTACGCGGCCTCGGCGATGGCGCGCTCGCTCTTCGTGAGGGGCGCCGACTTCCTCGCCGCCATGGTGTTCATGTTCGCCTCGACCAACCTCGTGATCGAGCTCGGCATCGTCCTCGTCGTCCTCATCGGCTGGCAGTTCGTGGTGGCCGAGTTCGTCGGCGGCGTCATCATGATCGGCCTTCTCGTCGCCGTCGGAGCGCTCTGGCTGCGCGGCCGGATCGTCGTCGAGGCCAGGGCGGTGGCGGAGCGCGGAGGCGGCGGCGGTCGCCAGCACGAGATGGGCGTCGGAGCAGCCCACGAACGCGACGGTTGGCGCGAGCGCATCCGCACCCTGGGCGGTTGGTCGGACGCGGCGGGCTACACGATGAGCGACCTCACCATGCTCCGAAGGGAGATCGCGATCGGCTTCGTGGCGGCCGGCTTCCTTTCCGTCCTCGTCCCGGGGCACGTCTGGTCCGACGTGTTCATCCGCGGCCACGGCATTTGGACGAGCCTCGAGAACGCCGCGGTCGGGCCTTTCGTAGCCATCGTCAGCTTCGTCTGCTCGGTCGGCAACATCCCGCTCGCCGCCGCGTTGTGGAAGGGGGGGATCAGCTTCGCCGGCGTCGTCGCCTTCATCTTCGCCGACCTGATCGCCGCGCCGCTCCTCGCCGTCTACCGCAAGCAGTACGGCGGCAAGGTCGCTCTTCGCCTCCTCTGCCTCTTCTGGCTGGTGATGTCTGCGGCCGGCCTTGTCACCCAGTACCTCTTCGCGGCACTGGGCTGGGTTCCCGCCGGGCGACCCGGCATCGTCGTCGGCGACACGCTGCGGTGGGACTGGACGACGTTCCTCGACATGGCGGCGCTCGTCGCGCTGGGCGTCTTCTACTGGCTCTACCGCAACCGGGAGCGCTTCGGCGGTGGGAGCGGCTATGCCAGGGATCCTGTCTGCGGCATGCAGGTAGAGGTCGCGCATGCGCCCGCGAGCACCGTGCACCTCGACGAACGCGTGTACTTCTGCTCGGAGCACTGCCGAGAACGTTTTGTCGCCCACCCCGAGAGCTTCACCGCGAGGCTCCCGGTGTGATCGCGGCCGCTTCGGCCGGAGTCACCTTCGGGTAGATCGTCTTGACCACCCCGAACGCGACCAGCCCGCCGGCGAGCTGTGCGCCGATGAACGAGGGCGCGGACGACGGCGCGATCCCCGCGAAGGTGTCTGAGAACATCCGGCCGATCGTGATCGCCGGGTTGGCGAAGCTGGTCGAGCTGGTGAAGAAGTACGCGGCACCGATGTACGCGCCGACGGCGGCCGCCGCCAGGTGACCCCGGTGCGTGCGCGCAAGGGCGAAGACGACGAGGACGAGACCGAGAGTCGCCACGACCTCGGAGAGGAAGTGCGGGCCGCTCGCACGGTGCTTGGTCGACCAGCTGACGGCCGCCGCGCCGAACATGAGATTGGCCACTACCGCCCCTGCGACACATCCGGCGATCTGCGTCGGCAGGTACGCGAAGGCGTCCTTCCATCGGAGCCCGCCGAAGCCGGCGTCGACGAAGGACACGACGGGGTTCATGTGCGCGCCCGAGACCGGGCCGAACATCACGATGATGGCGAACAGTCCCGCCGCGGTGGCCGCCGCGTTCTCGAACAACTGGAGACCGGCGTCCCCCGGCGACAGCCGCTGCGCCGCGATCCCGGAGCCGATGACCACCGCCGCCAAGAAGGCGCTTCCGAGGAACTCGGCTACCAGCCTGCGCCAGAGCGGGTGGGCGGCCATGACCGGTGCGGTCCCGGGTCGTTCAGCAACAGGACCCAGGCGGCATCTCGGCGTCGGCCAACACCGTGTAGATCTCCCACGGCTCGCCGGCGGGACCGCCGATCCAGACCTTGTCCTGGACCGCGTCGCAGCAAGTCACCCCGTCTTCGACCGTGGTCGTGAGCCCCTCGGCCGTGAGGCGAGCCGTTGCCGCCGTGACCTCGGCGGAGGACCCCACTTCCACTCCCAGGTGGTTGAGCGATCCGGGTTCTCTGGAGGGTTCCTCGATGAGGACCAGCTTGAGCGGCGGGTCTGCGATGGCGAAGTTGGCGTACCCGGGGCGCACCTTGGCGGGTGCGGTGGCGAAGAGCCTCGAATAGAAGGACACCGCCTCTTCGACGTCGGTGACGTTCAGCGCGAGCTGCACCCGGGACATGGAGACCTCCAGCTATGATCGACATACGTCGATGCATCGACAATAAAGAATGCATCGGCTGCTGTCAATGGGAGGAGACCATGGCCGAACGGGGGGCCACGATCGAGGTGGCCGAAGTCGCAGAGTGCTGTCCGTCGATCCTTGCGACGCCTCTCGAGGTCGACGACGCGGCCGGACTTGCTCGCGGCTTCGCGGCGCTCGCCGATCCGGTGCGGCTCCGGGTGCTCTCCATGCTGGCGGCCGCGCCTAGGGGGGAGGTCTGCGTCTGTGACTTCGTGACGCCACTGGGAAAGGCGCAGCCGACCGTGTCCCACCACCTGAAGGTTCTCGTCGAGGCGGGACTCGTTCACGGAGAGCGGCGAGGCAAGTGGGTGTGGTACTCGCTCGACCGCGTACGTCTGGCCGGATTGCGGGGCGCGCTCGGGGCTTGAGGATCTCGTCGATCCGGAGCCACCCGGGCGATCGCGGGGCACGACCGCTCACGTCGCGACGCGCAATGCCTCCTGGCGGGTGGCGAAGCTTTCGATGCGGGCGATCTTGCCGTTCTCGAAGGAGAAGACCAAGGTGCGCGGGCCTCCCGCCGGTTCGAGCGCAGCACCCGCGGGTCCCGTGCCGAAGTCAGGCCCTTCCACGGTGACGACCACGCGCCGGCCCGCCTCTTCTGCCTCCATGCGGGTAATCCTCGGCAACCGTCCGCCGCGTGCCGAGCCGAGCACCTCGCGTACTTCGTCCTTCCCGCGGCAGACGAGCTCGGGCAGCACGCCCTGCCACACCACGTCTTCGGACATCGCGTCCACCAAGGGCGTCATGGCCCGGTCGCGAGAGATCTCTCCCCAAACCTCGAGCACCTGCGCCAAGTTGCTCCCAGGCTCGTCCATCTCGACCTCCTCGTCCGTCGACCGAGAGTATGGCCTGACCGTGACCGTTCGGTGAGCGCGTGGCCATGACGGCGACAGCGCTGTTCATGTCCGGATGTCGGTCACCGTGTATACCGTCACCGATGGGTCCAGAGCTGCCGGCGAGTCCAGAGGAGCCCGGACCGGTCATGCACGTGCTGGGACGAGTCCGGTCCTCCTTCCCCGACCCCCGTTCCGCGCCACGCCAGGGACGGCTGGAGCCGCGAGCGTCGGCGACGGTCGAGATCGACGAGCCCTATCGCAGCGCCATCGAAGACCTCAAAGGCTTTGACTACCTGTGGCTGATCTCTTGGCTCGACCGTCCTCGTGGCACGGTCGACAACGCGGAGCGGGTCGTCCCGATGTTCAGGCGGGACGGCTCGAGCGTGAGCCTCCTCGCAACGCGGTGCCCCTTGCGTGCGAGCCCGATCGGCATCACGCTCGTGCAGCTCGAGGACCTCGACGCCCAATCAGGTCGCATGGTCGTGCGTGGCGTGGACCTCGCCGACGGGACGCCGGTCCTCGACGTCAAGCCCTATGTCCCCGCCTTCGACCGCCCGCCCGCAGGACAACCCACGACCGCGGGTTGGTACGACGAAGACCGGCTCGAAGCGCCCTTGCCGAACGATGCAGCGAGGTCGGAGGCCCTTGAGGCGGCGTTCGGTTGGCTGGGGGACGACGAGCCCTTCGTGGTCGTGCAGCTGCTGGACACGCCGAATGTAGGAGCAGCACCTGGTGGCGAGTTCTGTGTGGCGACCGCGGATCACCTGGCGGGGGAACTGCTGCGCGGCGCGCTGGATCGGGAGCTTCCGCGCGTGGTCGCCGGCTCCCTGCACAGCGAATCGAGCGTGGTGGGCGAGGTTCAGGCCGACGTTGCGCTTGCCGCTCGACGAGGAATCGGCCTCGCGCAGCAGCAGCGGGTCGTTGCGCACCCGGGCACGGAGATCCCGCGGCGATGGTGGGATGCCATGAGGGAGGGCCGTCCTGTGGCTCTTGCGATCGCTCTCGATGCGCCACCCGAGTCGACCGTGGTTCTCGGAGACGGAGCCGTCGGACCGTTGGGGGGCGATCTCCGGGTACTTGCCGAGGCCCACAGGCTCCTGCTCGCTCCGGTAGAGGGACGGTCGCTCGTCAGCGCCGAAAGGACGCAGGTGGCGCTCGAGTCTTTCCTCCCCAGTCCCCAACTCCTGCTCGTGGGCTGGCCGGGGCTCGCCCGCGTCATCGCCGACCTTGCCCGAGGACTCGGGTGGCGCACCGTCGCAGCACCGGATGCAAACGGCGCGGTGCACATCCTCCAGTCGTTGTCGACCAGAGACGCCGTCGTGGTCCTCGGACATGGACGGACACTGGACGAGCCGGTTCTCGAGGCGGCTCTGCGAGAAGAAGGACCGGGCTACGTGGCTGCGATCGGCTCCGGGACCGTCGCGGCGAACAGGCGGACGCGACTCGGGCGCCTGGGGGTCGATCCGGAACAGATCAAGCGACTCAAATCGCCCGCAGGATTGCCCCTCGGAGGAAAGACCGCCGCGGAGATCGCACTGTCGATCGTCGCCGAGCTGCAGCTGACCCGGCGTGGGGCGCCCTGAACTCTCGCGGGCCCCGCGGCTTCTCAGGACCCGCGGCCAACTTGGCACCTAATGTGTCGGGTGACATCGATTGCACGGGCGGTGCCGAGGTGGCGAGGAACAGAACGGTGCGAGGAATCACTCTTTCCACTTTCGACGCGAGGGAAGCCTGGCGTCGTGCCGTGGTCCGCTGCGTGCGCCGGGCTTCGACGACGCTGGGTGTCGTCCTGGTGATCAGTGCGTTCGTCGTTCCGTTCGCGAGCTCGACGGCAGCTGCCGCGGGACGTGCGCGCTATCCCGACACCGCGGGGGAAATGGTCCCGTTCGGCGACGCCGCCGACTTCGGATCTCCGGCGGCCGCGCACGCGAGAGCCCCGGTGACGGGCATGGCGGCCACCCCCACAGGACATGGGTACTGGCTGGTGGCCTCGGACGGCGCGGTCTCCAGCTACGGCACGGCCCGCCTCTTCGGCTCGGCGGCGAACCTGCACCTGGCCGCCCAGGTCGTAGGCATGGCGGCAACCCCCACAGGACACGGGTACTGGCTGGTGGCCTCCGACGGCGGGGTGTTCGCGTACGGCGCGGCGCGCTTCTTCGGCTCCGCGGCGAACCTTCACCTGGCCGCCCAGGTCGTAGGCATGGCGGCCACCCCCACAGGACGCGGGTACTGGTTGGTCACCTCCGACGGCGGGGTGTTCACCTACGGGAAGGCGGGGTTCTACGGCTCGGCGGCGAAGCTCGATCTGGCCTCCTCCGTGGTGGGGATGGCGGCCACCCCCACAGGACGCGGGTACTGGTTGGTCACCTCCGACGGCGGGGTGTTCACCTACGGGAAGGCGGGGTTCTACGGCTCGGCGGCGAATCTCCATCTGACCTCGGTGGTGGGGATCGTCGCCGCCCCCTCGAGGGGCGGGTACTGGCTGGTCACCTCCGACGGCGGGGTCTACAGCTACGGACGGGCCGGCTTCTACGGCTCGATGGCGACCCAGACCCTGGAAGACCCGATCGTCGCGATGGCGGCGACCCCTGAGGGTGCCGGTTACTGGCTCCTTCCGGGCACACCCGAGCCGACCCTCGGACCCGGCGCGAGCGGCGGCGCCGTCCTCGCGCTCCAGGAGCGGCTCTCGGCTCTCGGCTACTGGCTGGGAACGCCCGACGGCGCGTTCGGCGACAGCACCGAACAGGCGGTCTACGCACTCCAGAAGGCAGCGGGACTCACACGGAACGGGATCGTCGGACCAGCGACGTACGCCGCCCTCGACCGTGGCGTGGTCCCTCAACCTCGCAGCACGTCCGGCTACGTCGTCGAGGTCGACCTCGAGGACGACCTTTTGATGATCGTGACAAACGGAAAGCTCGACTACGTGCTCAACACGTCGACCGGTGGCGGGTACACCTACACAGCGACAGGTGCGACCGCGGTGGCGGAAACGCCGGTAGGTCACTTCCAGATCTACAGGGAGGTCGACGGCTGGGTGGTCGACTCTCTGGGAGCGCTCTGGCGACCGAAGTACTTCGACGAAGGGTTCGCCATCCACGGTGACACAAACGTTCCACCTGTTCCCGTCTCCCACGGTTGTGTCCGCGT
>JASHUY010000003.1 GCA_030039755.1 Acidimicrobiales bacterium | reverse complement strand
ATGTCGACTGGGATGGCTATTCCGTGTCCGCGTTTGGCATGAGCGTCAAGGAACTCGGGGCATCCGGATCTGACCTGGACATCGAGCTTGGTGCCAAGAGTGCGAACTCGCCAGCTACAGTTCAGGTCTCCGAGGTTAAGTATTCAACGACAGATGCCGCTGGCGACGTTGTCGTGACAGCTCGACTAAGCGGCGTCGCCTTCACACCGGACTCCGCCGTCGACGGAACGGTGGTGCAGACACCGCCCAACGCGCCGACACTCACGCTCACGGCTCGCAGCAAGCCCCAACTGGACACCGGCGCAAGTGCTGGCGTCGCCGGGACATGGACACTGGCTCTCTCGGGGGACAGTGCGGAGGGAAGTGGATGGGTGGCCGGCTCCGACCTCACGGTGACGGTGTCGCCGCCCTCAGGGACCAATTGCGACGGGAACGACTACCTGTACTTCGTCGGCACCCCGACGGTCGACGTGGCCAGCTCGAGCGGGACGAGTGCGAACCCGTCCGTCTCTGCCTCCGTGACGAACGACGGCGCGTGCGCTTCGACACAACCGAACGAGCTGAAGCTCTCCTTCGCCAACGCGGTGTACTTCGACGGCACGAGCACCGGTACGGTGGAGATCACGGTCGGCGACGTCCGCTACGCGGTCGGCACGACAGCGTCGGCGATCGGGACCGGCGACGTGGGCGTGGCGGCGTCGTTCTCCGAGTCGCCTTCGACCGTCGATGTGGCGGACGCGTCGAATGCCACGATCGTGGTCACACCGGGGCACTCCGGCACACCGCCGAGCGGGTCCGGCACACCGCCCGGCGAGACCAGCACACCTCCGATCGAGTCCGGCACACCGCCGAGCGGGTCCGGCACATCTCTCGCCGTCCAGGCCGACACACCACCGGTGACGGTGCTCCAAGACGCCTCCGACGCAGCGATCAGCCCCGTGCACGTGGTCGGCTCGGCGAGGACGCACGTCCCCGTCGGCTACGTCTGCTTTACCCTCTCCGGCTCGTACTTCGACACGAGCGCGTCGGCGACGGTGACGGCCGCGGCGGGGAACGGCTCGGTGGGCGCCGCTGTCACATACCAGAGCGATGCCGGCACAGGTGCGACTACCGCCACCTTCCAGGTCACGAAGGCGTCGACCACCCAGGACGAGTACACGCTCACGGGCCTCGCTGTCGACGCGGAGACAAAGACGGGTCCTGTTCCCGTCACCGCGACGTACGGAGCCAGTCCGACCTGCACGCAGGACTCGGTGGTGATCGGATCGGTGACTGCGTTCACCGTGGCCAGCACACCGGCGACGCGCATCTACGGCGCGACACCCGACGCGACCGCCGCCGCGGAGCTGGAGCACCAGTTCGACGCGGTGGGCACACACTGTCCGGGGCGACCCGGTGCGAGGCCCGTCGTGCTCGCGACGGACGCCCGCTACCCGGACGCGCTGGCGAGCGCCTACCTGGAGAGCTCCCTGGGCACCGGTGAGCTGCTTACGCCGACGCGCTCGCTCTCGGCCGCGACCGCGAGCGCGATCAGAGTCGAGGGGGTCACCCAGGTGTACATCGTCGGTGGCCCGCTCGCGGTGAGCACCGCGGTCTCGCAGAAGCTCGAAGACACGCTGGCCTACGACTGCGGCGGAACCACGCCCCTCACATCGGACGGACCGGTGCACATCGAGGTCACCCGGATCTGGGGGGCCACCGAGTACGAGACCGCACAATGGGTCGCGGAGTACCCGCCGTCCAGCGACGTGGGGTCGCTCGACGTCAGCGGAGCGTACGCAGGCGCGAACTCGACAGGGGGAACCGGGAAGTACAACGACACCTCGGGGAACGAGTCGGTAGCGCCCGCGACGTCGTCGACACTGCCGACGGCGATCGTCGCGACCGGCCGAACCTTCCAGGACGCCGAGTCCGCGAGCGTGCTCTCGTACGTCGAGCGGCTGCCGATCCTCCTCACCACATCGTCCTCCCTCTCCCCGCAGGTCTCCTCGGCGGTCAGCAACCTCGCGATCAAGCAGGTCGTCGTCGTTGGCGGACCGCTCGCCGTCTCGGACAAGGTCGTTTCGTCGCTCGAGTCACTGGGTGTCTCCGTTCTCCGCATCGCCGGCCATGACGCCTCGGACACGTCCGTCCAGCTGGCCGACTTCGAGATGGCCTCGAGAGCGGGCCACCTGGGCGCGGGGTGGGACGGGAGCGGAGGCGTCACCGTCGCCCGGGGGGACTACTTCACGGACGGCCTCGCCGGAGCGGTCGTCGCCGCGGGGGCTGGCCGGACACATACCCACGCGCCCGAGCCGCTTCTGCTCTGTGCCGATCCGACGACGGTCGGCCAGTACCTGTCCGGGTTCCTCGACGAGGCCGGCCGTAGCGGGATCGACGGAGACGCCGCAGACCGCGTGGTGTCCCTGACGGTCCTGGGTGGACCGCAGGCGGTGAGCCCTTCGGTGGTCACGGCGATGATCGGCGACCTCTGAGCGACACGGCGAAGTCGCCGACGGACGTCCTGTCGGTTCCGGTCTGGACGCGCGGAGGGCAGCGCGCTCAGACCCAGCCGATGGTGGCCGGCACCATGAAGAGACCGAATGCGATCACCGCGAGGCACAGCCCCCACGTGACGTACTTGTGGAGACCACGCATCCTCCACTCCGGGGGCAGCGCCCTGGCCTCGAGAGCGAGCAGGAAGCCGAGCACGATCGGGAGCAGCAGCGCGTTCAGCACTTCGACGTCGACGCTGAGGCTGACCAGGTCCGTGCTCGCCAGTACGAGTGCGGCACCGACGAGGTGGATGGCGCCGTAGGTCGCGTAGAACTTGGCCGTACGTCGGCTGGGCCGCTCGTTCAGGGAGTGCGTCCAGCCGAACACCTCCGAGAGCCCCCAGGCACCCGCCAAGGAGGCGACGATGGCCGCGACGAGCGCCGCGCCGAGCACGCCGACGCCGAACAGCACGGACCCGCCGACGTGACCGAGGTACTGCGTGAGCGCGCTCGAGATCTGCCCGACGGTCTCGAGTGACGCACCCGGGTGGTGGAGGCCGATGGTGGCCGCGACCGCGACGACGACCGCGATCATCACGACCTGGGTGAGGACGGCGCCGACCGCCGTGTCCTGGCGAGCGCGACGGATCGCCGCGACCGAGAGCCGCTTGTCGATCACGGCTCCCTGTTGGTAGAAGATCATCCACGGCATGACGACGGCCCCGACGTTGGCAGCGACGAGGAGGAGGTACGAGCTCCGCCCCAACGGCATCGAGACGAAGCCGTGCTCCACGGCACCTGCACCGGGGTGGCTCATGAACACGGCGACGACGAACGCGAGCTCTGCCAGCCCGAACGCGATGCCGATCCGCTCGACGCGCGCGTAGCTTCCCGTCAGTGCCAGAGACAGGAGGAGGGCGGTTGCGACCGGCACCGTCACGAGGGGTGACACGCCGAACAGCTCCCCGACGCCGGCCACGCCCGCGAACTCCGTCAGCAGCGCGCCCATTGCCGAGAGGAGCAGCGTGGCCGCTGACAAGAGCGCCCATCTGCGGCCGAAGCTGGCGCGTATCAGCTCGCCGTGGCCCTTTCTCGTGACGACCCCGAGGCGCACGGTCATCTCCTGTGCCACGTAGAGGACCGGGACGAGGACCACCTCCGGTAGGACCATCCGGTCCCCCCAACGCGCTCCCGACTGGGCGGCCGTGATCAGCGAGCCGGCGTCGGTGTCCGCCAGCATCACGACCAGCCCGGTCCCCCACGTTGCGAGGAAGCCGAAGCGGACCAGCCACCGCAATGGCCCGGGGTAGGAGGCGCTCAGCACGACACGAGCTCGTGCGGGACCGCCGCCGCTCAGCTCGTCGACGGGTCGTCGGCGCCCAGCGCTGCGTCCGGATGCGCGTCCTTCGCCGGGCCGTCGTCCGGATGCCCGTCCTTCACCGGGCCGTCGTCCGGATGTCCGTCCTCCGCCCCGGTCGGCGCGAGTCCCTCCGTCGTGTGGGGGGCGCCGCTCGGGTCGCCCTGCTGACCCGCCCTGAACTCGCGCGACGCGCTTCCGAGTCCCCGGGCGAGCTTCGGGATCCGCGCCCTTCCGAGGAGGAGGAGGAGGAGGGCGACGACGCCGATCACGACGATCCCGTCGACGCCCATGATCTCGGCGTACATCGTTCGACCACCTCCGGCGGGTCGCCGCCGACCCGAGGCGATCCTTCCGGCTCGGGCTCCTGCGGCGTACGGGCGAAGGTCACAAGTCGTCGGTCGTAGAGGACGTGCCGTCGTTCCCGGGCACTCCGACACGGAACGAGGTCTTTGGTCCCTTCTGTCACGACCCGGGGCGGGGTTGGCTCGTCGTGCGACCGAGCGGGAGCACGAGCGACGTGCCCGGAGCGCTCGCGATGGTCCCTGGAGACCGGATCAAGGGAGCGTCGATGGCCCATAGCGTCTTCTCGAGGCGAGCCTTCCTGGGCGGCAGCGGGGTCGTCGTGGGCGGCACGGTGCTTGCCAACCACTTGCACTTCCTGCAGCCGCTCGCCACGACGTCGGCTGGCTCGACGACCGAGCCCGCCGGGAGTGTGATCACCGGGCGCGAGACCGTGTACCGGACCGGCCACTCCAACAACTGCGACGGGGCGTGCGGCCACCTCGTCCACGTCGTCGACGGTCGTGTGACCATGATCGGTCCGGCCAGCTGGGGTACCACGCTGATCTCGGGTGCCCCCGCCCCCACCTTCCACCCGCGGGTCTGTCTGCGCGGCCTGTCGCAGATCTCGAACACCTACAACCCCGACCGTGTGAAGTACCCCTACAAGAGGGTCGGTCCACGGGGCTCCGGGAAGTGGCAGCGCATCTCCTGGGACGAGGCGACCTCTATCATCGCCAGCAAGTTCCAGGAGGCCCAAGAGAAGTACGGCAAGACGTCCGTCTGGATCGCACCGTACACCGGGTCCCTCGCCTTCATCGAGGGCGTCGTCGGGGCGGGCTTTCGCTTCGCCAGCGTGATCGGGGCATCGGCAGGCGACTCCGAGGGAGACAACGAGGGCGACTCTGCCACGCCGGCCGGCTGGAACTACGTGCTGGTCGCACCCACAATCCCGACAAACGCCGGCGGCTTCTTCACCGGGCACGAGTCCGTCGATTTCATGAGCGCGAAGACGATCGTCTTCTGGGCGAACAACGTCGCCGAGACGTCGATTCCCGACTGGCGCATCATGTGTGACGCAAGAGACCAGAACGGCACCCGACTGGTGTCCGTGGACCCCCGCTTCACCGTAACGTGCGCGCAGAGTGACACGTGGTTGCCGATCCGACCCGGTGCGGACGCTGCGCTCGTCGACGGGGTCATCAACTACGTGATCAGCCACAAGCTCTATGACGCCGACTACATCCGTGCCTACACCGTCGGTCCCTATCTCATCGACCCGCGCACGAAGAAGTGGTTGCGCGCAAGCCAGGTAATCGCGGGGGCCAAGGACGACTACGTCGTCTACGACGAGACGGACCGCCAGGTCAAAGCGGCCAGCGACCCCTCGCTTGGCACCCCGGCGCTCTTCGGTACGTTCTCCGTTGACGGACTGCGTGCTCGGACCGCGATGCAGTCGCTCGCCGACATGGCCGCGAAGTACACTCCGGAGTACACCTCGAAGCTGACCGACCTCCCCGCGTCGCAGGTGGTGGCACTCGGCGAACTGTGGGGAACGAGCAAGCCGATCGCGGTGCGGGCGGGCTTCGGCCTTTCGCACTGGTACCGGGGTGACCTGAGCATGCAGGCGCTCCTCACCCTGCAAGCGATCACCGGAAACATCGGCGTGCATGGTGGGGGCGTGACGACCTTCGCCGGCGGGATGACGACGACAGCGTTCGACTTCAGCGGTTGGTGGAGCCCGACCGGCAAGCTCTACACCCTGCTCGAGCCCATGGACTTCTGCGACGCCGTCGAGCATGACGACCCGTTCCCGGTGCGCGCCGCCTGGTTCATGATCGACAACTTCGCCCAGCAGATGTCCGACCGCAACCGAGTCGTTGCCGCAATGAAGAAGCTCGACTTCGTCGTGGTCTCCGACTACGTGCTATCGGCGACGGCCGACCTCGCCGACGTCGTCCTGCCGGCCTGCACCTACTTCGAGAAGACCGACCTGCTCTCGTCGAACAACTTCTACTTGCAGTACATGCCGAAGATCATCGAGCCTCTCTTCGAATCAAAGTCCGATCTCGACGCCATCCGCCTCGTGGCCCAAAAGATGGGCGTCGGCCGATACTTCGACCAGAGCCCTGACGAGTACCTGCGACAGATCATGCGGCTTGGACAGTCGGATGAAAGTCCTTTGCTGAAAGGTCTCACGTGGGAACGGCTGACGACCGAAGCGGTCCACATCAACACCACACCGACGCCGTACGTTCCCTTCTTCAACAAGCAATTCCCGACGAAGAGCGGGAAGATCGAGTTCTACGTCGAGATGCTCGTCCCCTACGACCAGGAGCTCTGCGGTTTCAAGGAGCCAGCCGAGGCGTGGCCGACCAACCCGCTCCACAAGAAGTATCCGCTGGTGTTTCTGTCGACGCATACGAGGTTCCGCACCCACTCGCAGTTTGTGAACCTTCCCTGGCTGAAGGAGATCAACAACGGCGGGCAGGGTTTTCTCGAGATCAACCCGAGGGATGCGCGTCCACGCGGAATCGATGAGGGAGATGTGGTGCGGATCTTCAACGACCGTGGCGAGATGAAGGTACGCGCCCGTCTCACCGAGTCGATGAAGCCAGGCGTCGTCAACTGCTACCAGGGCGGGTGGGACACGATCCGGGTGAAGAACTACATCTCCGGTCACCCGAACAACCTCACCCACCAGATCGCCAACCCGGCACAGAGCGTGATCCCGAACTTCCCGTCCAATGCGGCGTACTACGACGTGCTCGTCCAGGTCGAGCGAGCGGAGGTGTGAGGTAGATGGCTTCGAAGAGGAAGCAGAAGAGACAAGTGGGCCAGACGGCCCCGACCCGTCGCTACGCGATGGTGATCGACACCAACCGTTGCGTCGGGTGCTGGACCTGCGCGGTGGCCTGCAAAGAGGTGAACAACGAGCCCCTCGGTTACTGGTGGAACCGGGTCCTCACCACCGCGCCGAACCAGGCGTGGTCGAGCCAGTCACCCGCCGCGGCACCGCCCGCGAGCGGGAACATCGACGTCCCCTACGGCACCTATCCGAACCTCCAGCTCGCCTACCTGCCGGTCGCCTGCCAGCAGTGCAACGACGCACCCTGCGTGAAGGTCTGCCCCGTGCAAGCGACCTTCCGTCGAGACGACGGCATGGTGCTCATCGACTACGACCGCTGCATCGGCTGCCGGTACTGCATGGCGGCCTGCCCTTACGGCGTCCGCATCTTCAACTGGGGTGGCGGCGAGTACGCCCCCGGTGGGATCGTCGGGTACGGCGAGGACTACTACGTGGATGGCCACCTCGTATTCACCCCGGTACGCCCGAAAGGCGTCGTCGAGAAGTGCACCTTCTGCGTCGAGCGGGTCGGCGTCGGCGAGAAGCCGTTCTGCGTCGAATCCTGCCCGCTCGGTGCCCGCGTCTTCGGTGATCTGAACGACCCCGATTCTGAGGTGAGCGAGCTCGTGAACGACGGTGGCGCCGAGCGTCTCCTCTCGGAGCTTGGAACTGAGCCGAACGTCTATTACCTCCCGGTCGCGCGACGCGTGCCGGCAGAGAGCTAGGAGTCCAGCATGGCTACGGGTACCGCTGCACTTCGCGCCAAGGCAAACCGGTCCGCTCGGCCGATCGCCTGGTGGTACGCCGCGCTCGTTCTCGTGATGGCGTGGGGCCTCGCCGCCTGGATCGATGAGTTGCGGGTCGGGTTGGCCGCGACGGGCATGCGCGACATCGTGTCCTGGGGGCTCTACATCCTGACCTTCGCCTTCTTCATCGGGCTCTCGGCCGGCGGGCTCATCATGGCCTCGAGCGCGGAGGTGTTCGGGATCAAGGCGCTCAAGCCGCTCTCGCGCCTCGGTGTGCTCTCCGCGGCGGCCTGCGTCTGTGTTGCGGGGCTGATGATCATCCCTGACCTGGGCAAGCCGTTCCGGATCCTCAACATCTTCATCCATCCCAACTGGAGCTCACCGCTCGTGTGGGACGTCCTGATCATCTCCGTCTACTTCGTCTTCTCGCTCGTCGACCTCTTCGTCCTGCAGCGTCGAGCCAGAGGGACGAGCAAGTGGCGAGCGACGGCACGAGTTCTCGCGTACATCGGTCTTCCGGCGGCGATCCTGCTTCACTCCGTCACGGCGTGGATCTTTGGTCTGCAGATCTCCCGAGCGTGGTGGAACACGTCACTGATGGCGCCGCTCTTCGTGGTATCGGCGATCCTGTCAGGCGTAGCCCTCGTCACGCTCCTCGCGCTGATCGCCGAACGCTGGGGCCGCTTCAGCCTTCCGCCTGAGACCAGGAGGTGGTTACGCGGCTTCATCATCGTCAGCATGCTCATCGACCTCTTCATGGTGGGTGCCGACTACATCACGATGCTGTGGGGGAACCAGCCGGCAGCCCGCGCGGAGCTCAATCTCGTTCTTCCCAATGGGCCCTGGTCGTGGCTCTTCTGGTGCGAGTGGATCGTCGGCGGTGCAGTCCCGCTCGCTCTCCTGCTCGTGCCCCGCCTGAAGAGGTTGCCGGGCTCGCTCGGCGTTGCGGCAGTCCTCGCCCTCGTAGGCGTGTACGCCTTCCGCATCGAGCTCGTCGTGGTCGGCTTTGTCAACCCGCTCATCCAGTACCCACCGGGAAACGCCATTGGCACGTACAACGCAAGCACCAGCTCGTTCGAGTTCGTCGGACGGTACTCGCCGACCTGGGTCGAGTACGGCATCGTCCTCGGACTCTCTGCTCTCTTCGCGACGATCGTGACTGTCGGTTATCGCTGGCTTCGTCTCGGCAAGTCATCGTCGGGCGACCCATCGGGCCACGACGACACTCTGCCCACATTGCTGGCGGACAAGGGCGCCTCCTTCGTCGGTGGGAGGGATCAGTGGCCATGACCACACAGGTTGAGTACAAGGCGGGCTCGGCGGATGATGGAGCTGCCGGATCGATCGCTCCCGCGCCGATGCCTTCCGTCACGCTCGACGGGTCCGTTGCGCTGATGGCGCTCCGTCTTCTCGCCCATCTCTGGCGGCGGCCGGTCGCCGAAGAGCTGGGGCGTTGGGACGATCTCGCCGTGATCGAGGAGCAATTGCGGCACTATCTCCCGGTGAACCCGGGGCGCCTCAATGCGCTCGTCGAGGCGGGCACGATGCTCGGCGAGTACGAGCGCCTCTTCGTCGGTCCCGGTCCGGTTCCCTGCTCGCCGTACGAGTCGTTCTGGCGGCTCGACGTCCCACTGGACATCCGGGGCAGCCTCATGGGACCCTGCACCGTCGAGTTGCGTCGCCTCTACGGCGAGCTCGGTCTCGAAGTCAGACCGTCGAGCGGCGAGCTTCCCGACCACCTTGCCATCGAGCTCGAGGCGCTCACCTTCGCCGTCTCGGAGGGTCGCGGCGACGTTGCCCGCGCGCTGTACTTCGACCACCTCAGGACCTGGCTGCCTCGCCTCTGCCGGGCCGTGCTGCACCAGGCGGAACACCCCTTCTACCTCGAGCTCGCCAGCGCGACGCTCGAATGGCTGAAGCCGCTCGGACGCTGTCTCGAGATGGTACCGCCGGTAGCGGCCAGCTCTTGAGCTGGGGGACCGGCGTGGTGACGACCCAAGCGCCGCTCGAGCACCCTCAAGCGCGTCGACTCGGCGCTCGGGCCGCCGTCTTGCTCTGCGCCGACCCAACGGTGGGTGACGGTGCTGCACTCGGAGACGTCCTCTGGCAGGCGCTGCGCGAGGCCCTGCCCGAGGTGCCCATCGCGGTGGTCGCCGATGTCTGCTCAGGATCGAGGTGCTCGAAGGATCTCCTTGGCGAGATGTGTGCTCAGCAAGTTGTCGTCGTGTGCCGCCAGGGCCGGGCGCGGCGCGATGAGATCGTCGCCCAACTGCGCCGGGTAGGAGTCCATCCTGCCGGAATTGCCATCGTCGATCTGGCGGCCCCTGAGGGGCCCGACGTTCGGCGCGCCGCCGAGGAGTGCGCCGTCCGCATCGAGGCTGCCCTCGCTCTGGTCTCGGCCGCCGACCTCTCCGTCGCCAGCAGGGAGAAGATCGCATTCGACGCGGTCCGCCTCTCCCGGCGAGGTCTCTTCCGTTTCGCGACTCTCGCGAGCCGGCCTGTCGTGTCCTGGGTCGAGGGTCGGTGCGACGGCACGTGCCACTCGTGTGTCACGGGCTGCCCGCAGGGTGCGCTGTCGCTCGCGGGTGCCACCCTGCGTGTCGACGCCGAGCGTTGCACCGGCTGCGGGGTATGCCTCGGCGCGTGCCGGACTGGGGCACTGGAGCTGCGCGGCGTATCGGTCGAGGGTCTCGAGCGTGCGGCAAACGTGCTCGCCAGAGGGGCTCACCGCTTCGCACCGCCCGGCTGCGTCGTCGTCGCCTGCTCCGAGGCCCGCGACGTGCCGCACGACCACGGCTGGCTCCCCCTCGAGGTGCCGTCGCTCGGGATGGTCACGACTGGCTGGGTGCTGCAGTTCTTGGCAGCGGGGCTTCCGGTCCAACTCGTTGGCTGCGACGAGGAGGCGTGCGGCACTCGCGCTCGCGTGATCGTCACATTCTGCGCACAACTGCTCGAGAAGATAGCGCCGGGTGGGGATCGGGCGCGCACGACAGCAAACGGAGTTGTGATTCGGCCGGGGCTCGTGCCTAGCCAGCTCCTTTCGATCACCCTGCGGGAGCCACAGGCGACGATCAGCGCGCTGTCGGCACTACAGGCCACCGCGAGCGCGCTTGGGTCGGCGACAGAGCTGCAGCCCGTGGCGGGGCCCCAGCTGCACTGGAGGGTCGAGTCGTCGGTCTCTCCACTTGGGGAACTCGCCGTGAACTCCGGCGCCTGCTCACGCTGTGGTCTCTGCGCCTTGAGTTGCCCAGACGGCGCGCTGATTGCTGAAGCCGGGAAATCGGAATTCGTCTTGAGCTTCAGCGCTTCACTGTGCTCGGCATGTGGTTCATGTGTCTCCTCATGCCCTGAAACAGCACTTTCGCTGCAACGCGTGGTGGACTCCACCACTCTGGCTGCGAATCGCCACAATCTCATGGAGTCGGCGGACACGAGACGATGCCGGTCGTGTGGTGAACCGATGAGCGAAGGACTTCTCGTCTCGGCGATCGCTTCCCGTTTAGCCGATTCGCACCCTGACGTCGCTGACCGGCTTGTGCGAAGCGACCGATGCGCCGACTGCATGCTGCAGGCGTGAGCACGTGGGCAGGTGGACGAATGAGGGGCGCGTGTCCGGCCGAAGCGTCCGCTCGTTCAGCTGGCCATGCGGACACGACCGGGCGCCGTCAGAATCAGTCGAACCCTCTCGCCTACGTTGAGGCCCTCTCCGTCTGGAAGCACCGCGAGGGCGTTCGCCTGCGCCATCGAATACAGCAGGTGCGGGTTCTGCCCACCACTCGACCGCGCATGGAGAACCCCGCTCTCGTCGAGCGAGGCAATGACACGCACGAAGTGCACCTTCCCGTCGCGCCTTCTTGAGAACTGCTCGTCGGCGACCGCCACATGCCTCGGCCTGTTGACCTCGACCATCCCCGCAAGTCGCAGTAACGCGGGCCTGCAGAACAACTCATAGGCGACGAGCGCGGATACGGGGTTTCCCGGAAGCCCGAAGACCGGTTGACCGCACCCGAGGATGCCAAAGGTGAAGGGGCGTGCCGGACGAATGCCGACTTGGAAGCATCGAGCCGCGTTCGTATTCGCGAGCACTTTGATCGCCTCCCGCACCGTGTCGCGGTCGCCTGCACTCACTCCTCCGCTTGACACCAGCGCGTCACAGCTGCCGAGCCCCTCCTTTAGGGCAGCGGCAACCGTCTCTCGGTCGTCCGAGACGATACCCAAGTCAACGGTTTCGAAGTGCGAATGCTGGAGCGTCGCGAGCAGCGCCGGCCGATTCGCGTCACGTATCTGCCCCGGGCCAAGAGCTCGGGGAGGGGCCACCAGCTCGTCGCCGGTCGACAACACCCCGACCCGAGGCCGTGGAACAGCGGTCACGGTTCTGATTCCGAGACTTGCGAGGACGCCGACGTGAGCAGGACTCAGGACGGTTCCGGGAGGAAAGACGGTACTACCTCGTGCGATGTCCTCGCCCGCACGCCGGACGTTCTTCCCAGCAGGGATCGGTTCCCTGATGAGCACCGAGAGACCCTCTATGCCGACGTTTTCGACGGGGCAGACCGCGTCGGCGCCCTCCGGCATTGGGGCGCCCGTCATGATCCGGATCGCTTCACCTGCGGAGAGCTTTCGGTCTGGAGTCTGGCCGGCCATCAGCTCCGCGGTGATCGTCAATCGAACTGGAGCTCGGCTCGTGTCGAGCGACCGCAGCGCGAAACCGTCCATCGCGGAGTTGGCGAACGGCGGTACCGGCCCGTCGGCGGAAACACCCTCAGCGAGGACGAGTCCGGCCGCCTGAGCGATCGCAAGGCGCACCGGAGGGAGTGGCGCGCAAGCGGTGAGGACAAACGACTCAACCTCTTCGGGGGTGGAGATCGAGCTCATGGATGGGATCGATTCACAAGTCCGAGTCCGAGAACGAGGAGGTCCTCTGGAGTGTCGATCCGATGTTTTTGCACGAACGCTCTCCGCCAGCCGGCATGGGTTCGGTACTGCGCACCCCGCGGTAGGGTTTCCTCATGGGTATCTCCGCAGCCGAGTGGGTGTCGCGCTTTGCCGCCGAGCTCGGGACGGAGCCACCAAACCAGGAGGAGCTCGGTCAGCTTCTCGACCTCGCCGGACTTGCGGCTCACGCGTCCGAGCGGACTGCAGCACCGATTTCGTGTTGGCTCGTTGCTCGCGCCGGTTTGAGCCCTGAGCAGGCGCATCTGGTGGCGGCCCGCCTCAGCGAAAGCCTCGGAGCTGCTGACGCCTCCTGAGATTCGGCCGTGGAGCTTGCATCGCATCGAGCGGGACACCGTCAGCCACTCAAGACTTCTCGGCGCCCTCGGCCTCGCGATCCGCCGCGTCGAGGGCCGCGGTGTGCTCGTCGATCTCTCCCTCGTTCATACCCTTCCGGAACTCGTGCTGTGCGGATCCAAGGCCTCGAGCAAGCTTTGGAAGCGAACTACCACCGAACACGACGAGCGCGGCGACGACGATGAGGACGATCAGCCCATCCGGCCCAAGAACATCAGCAAGCACGTTGCCTCCTTGCAAGCTAGAGCTGCCTTTCCGTGAATGATTCTGCGACTCGAGCAGCGCCCGGACCACGGGCGAAAGTCCCGAGTCTCACAATTCGATTCGAGTGGACAACGAGGCCACTCAGCGATGCGAAGAAGCCCGTGATGACGCGGCGAACACCTCGGCCATCCACGAGAGAGCGGCGATCGCAGCGGGAAAGCCGACGGTGTTGACCGCCAGCACCGCCACCTGCTCGATCTCTGTCTCAGTGCAACCGAGCGCGACGGCCTTGCGAGTATTGGAGCGAACCGCGCCCTCTGATGACGCCGCCACGGCAATTCCGAGTTTGACCAGCCGCCTCGTGCGCTCGTCGAGCGGACCGGAGTAGTCAGCGGCTACTCCGAGTGAGTCGAGCACACCTGCGACCTCGGGAAACCGAGTCCGGAACCGCTCGTAGACTTGGGGAAGGTACTCGTCACTCATCCCAGCACCTCGCTCTCAGGCTCACCGACGACGATCATCATCCGGCCTGAGTCGGGTCTCACACAACGGGCGAAAGTCCCGATCGCGCGCGCCACGGTACCGCGCGTGCCCGAGCGCGGGACGTGTGGCCCTGGCGAGCGGGACGTTGTGCCCTAGAGCGAGGCTGACTACTCGGCGCACGATTAGCTCGTGGGAACGAACGGGAGATTCACCCGGGGGTACCGGGTAGGACGATATGCGCACCGTCCAGCCGCGGTGGCTCCTGCTGTCAGAGGTACGCGCGGAGGCGACGATGAAGCGGAGTGATCTGGATCCAGCAGCGCGACGTTCACGCTGGCTGGGCATGTCGTTGCGTGGAAGGAGCCTGTGGCCGGCACCAAGGGAGTTCACAGTCGACAGCCGGAGGTTCGCCCGTCTTGACCCTCGGAGGGTGAGCCACCGGTTTCCGGGCGCGCTCGGACGGCGGCTGAATGAGGACGTCGAGGCATTCCTCCGAGGAGGTTACGCCGAGTATCTCGAGGATCGCTCAGAGACAATTCCGGTGTGGGTGTGGACCAACCTCCTCGCTCATGGCACCGAAGCCGACGTGCGTCGTGCATCCGGGGATATGCGGACGGCCGGGTTGACTTGCCAATGGCGTGACGCCCGCGCCTACCTGGCGACGGAGTTGTTGGCCGCGGTCGAGCGAGAGCATGGGTCCCTCGCCGAACTCCAGCGACGAGCCCTCATACCGCTAGAGCTGGAACTCGCCGCTTGGCCCGGCGTCACGAACTGGTCGCCGCAGCACCTGGTGACCGCAGTCCTGGCCGGGCTCTGCGCGGACCAGCGTTCTCGTAATCGATGACTGCGAATCGTGAGGGACGCGCTCGCATGGCCGGACATTGAGGCGGCGACAGGAACGACGCGTGGCGGTTGGGCCGTAAGTCCCTACTCGAAAGCGTTCGGGGGGTCGCACACTGGGCACGACGGCCGCGCGGGCGGTCGATCCCGATCCGAGGAGGTCCATCGTGAAAGCTCTCGTATACCACGGACCCGGCGACAAGGCCTGGGAGACGGTACCGGATCCCGCCATCCGTGACGACACTGACGCGATCGTTCGCGTCGAAGCGACCACGATTTGCGGCACGGACCTCCACATTTTGAGGGGAGATACCCCGGAGGTGGCCGCCGGCCGGGTCCTCGGCCACGAAGCGGTGGGGACCGTCACTGCAGTGGGCTCGGGAGTGAAGACCCTTGCTGTCGGAGACCGGGTGCTCGTGTCGTGCGTCTCGGCGTGCGGCCGGTGCCGATTCTGCCGGGAGGGTCGGTTCGGTCAGTGCCTCGGTGGTGGCGGGTGGATTCTCGGTTACATGATCGACGGCACCCAGGCCGAGTCCGTGCGGGTGCCATTCGCCGACACGTCAACCTACCGGCTCCCTCAGGGCACGACTGACGAGGAGATCCTGATGCTTGCAGACATCTTGCCGACTGGTTACGAGGTCGGGGTGTTGAACGGCAAGGTCAGCCCCGGAGATGCCGTCGCCGTCGTGGGCTCCGGTCCGATCGGCCTTTCGGCGATCATCGGTGCCAAGATGTATTCACCCTCTTTCGTTGTCGCCATCGACCTGGCCGACGCCCGCCTGGAGGCCGCCAAGACCTTCGGCGCCGACCTCACTGTGAACAACGGGAGGCAGGACGCGGTCGCCTTCGTGAAAGGTCTCACCGACGGATTGGGTGTCGACGTCGCCATCGAGGCGGTCGGCGTGCCGGCCAGCTTCGAGCTCTGTACCGAGCTGGTGCGCCCCGGGGGCCGGGTCGCCAACGTGGGTGTGCACGGAAAGCCCGCTACCCTCCACCTGGAGTCACTGTGGATCCGGGATGTGACGATCACGACCGGTCTTGTCGACACCTTTTCCACCCCGACGCTCCTGCGCTTGGTTGCCTCGCACCAGATAGATGCGGGGCGCTTCGTGACGCACCACTTTGCTCTCGACGAGATGGAAGCGGCATACGACACCTTTGCGCGCGCAGCCGAAACCGGAGCAGTGAAGGTCGTGATCGCGCGATGACGGTCGGCACGATCGCCGCTATACCAAAGCTGGGCGTTCTGCTCTAGGGAAACGCTGGGCGATGGACGCAGGCTTCGGGAGCACGGGGCTGCCCGAGTCCGTGCAAGACTGGCAACGTGGCAGTGCGCGTCTTCCTCCTAGACGACCATGAGGTGGTCCGTGCCGGCATCCGGGCGCTCCTGGAGAACGAAGAGGACATCGAGGTTGCTGGCGAGGCGGGCACGGCGGCCGAGGCGTTGATCCGTATCCCTCTCGCCAAGCCGGATGTCGCGATTCTCGACGTCCGGCTCCCCGACGCAAACGGCGTCGAGGTGTGCCGGCAAATCCGCTCCGACCTCCCGGAAGTGGTCTGCCTGATGCTCACGTCCTATGCCGATGACGAGGCACTCCTCGCGTCGGTGATGGCGGGCGCTGCCGGCTACATCTTGAAGCAGGTGCGAGGCGGGGATCTCGTCGCCGACATCCGAAAGGTCGCCGGCGGAGGCACGCTGCTCGACGCGAAGCTCACCGAACGGGTGCTTGAGCGGATCCGGCGCGGATCTGAAGGCGACGAGCGGCTCGCCTCTCTCACCCCGCAGGAACGCAGGATCCTTGACTGCATCGCAGAGGGTCTCAGCAACCGTCAGATCGGTGAGCAGCTGTTCCTCGCTGAGAAGACCGTGAAGAATTACGTGTCCAATCTGCTCGCGAAACTCGGCATGCAGCGACGTACCGAAGCGGCGGTGTTCGCTACCCGCCTCGCAGAACGTCGCTCCGGCCCGACGAGCGGCACGGAACCGTCAAGAGGTACCTGAATCGCCGTGAGGCCTGGCCTCGCCGGGGCAGGGACCGCGGGTCGCGAGCGGGCGAGCGTCTGTCGGGGAGACCCCTCCGCTCGCCCGAAGCGAGGCCTCGAGCTCCGCTCGCGCGATCTCCGGTCTTGCGAACGCGGCCAGGTCAGACTCGATCCCGCGTGCCCGCGCGAGGAGGATGAGCGCGGCATCGTACTTGACGTTTGCGGCGATCGCGCCCGACGGGTCGGTCTCACGTCCGACCTCAGAGAGGTTCCGACGGTAAACAGCCACGTCGCTGAGTGCTGCCGATTCGACGTCTGAACCTCCGAGACTGTGCTGGCTTCGGTCGAGCTCGTCGAGTGCATAGCCCAGAAACTCCTGGTACATCGTCATCTCGAGTCCTCGTTCTCGCTCCCAATCATCGACCTGGTCAGCTCGTCCCCACTTTCTCTGTGAGGGGGCCGAAGCGGCAGAGTCTTGGGTCACATCCTTCGTCCTGCCGATATTGTTGCCTAGCAGCACCTTTCTCCACCCTATTGGACTCGGCGGGCTTCTCCACATACGGGGGCCACACGGGAGCAACGTGCCGGTGTTCAGTCCCGCCGGTACCAGGTTCGACCTGTCGTAGCATCTCGCCGTGCCATATCGGCGGATCGAGGACCCCGTGAAGCTTCGCCGGCTCTTGGAAGCGGTCCTCCTGCTCGAAGGTGACCTCACCCTCCCCGACGTGCTCCGCCACATGATTGAAGAGGCATGCGCGATGACCAGCGCCCGGTACGGCGCGCTCGGAGTGCTCGACGAGACGCGGACCTCTCTTGCGGAATTCGTGACGGTCGGCTTGAGCGTCGAGGAAGAGTCGGCGATCGGACCTCGGCCTACGGGCCGAGGGGTGCTGGGCCTGCTCATCGCAGAACCGAAGCCGCTGCGTCTCGCGCACATCTCAGCGCACCCTCAGAGCTCCGGCTTCCCCCCGAACCATCCCCCGATGACGTCGTTCCTCGGTGTACCGGTGACGGCCCATGGTGAGGTGTACGGGAACCTCTACCTCACCGATAAGCAAGGTTGGTCGGAGTTCACCCAGGACGACGAGTGGCTCGCCATGTCCTTCGCACAGGCCGCCGGCGTCGCGATCGAGAACGCTCGTCTCCACCAGCGCGTTCAGGAAGTTGCGGTCCTGGAGGACCGCGATCGGATCGCCCGCGACCTCCACGACGACGTGATCCACCGCCTCTTTGCGGTCGGTCTCGCGCTTCAGGCGCTGGAGCGGGACTTTGAGGCTCGAGCGGCGGAGCGTCTCGATCAAGTGATCGGGGACATCGACTCGACGATCCATAGGATCCGTTCCGCGATCTTCGAGCTCGTGGAGCCAAAGGCCGATCGAGGGATACGGGCGGCGGTCCTCGCGCTCGTCCACGACCTCCGCCCGCTGCTCGGATTCGACCCGTCCGTCTCCTTCTCGGGCCCCGTCGACACGGCCATTACCCCTGAGATGACGGGGCACCTGCTCGCAACGGTACGCGAGGCGCTCACCAACGTGGCGCGGCACTCGAACGCAACCGGAACTTCCGTGCAGCTCACCGTCGCAGACGGGGTGTGCACTCTCGCGATCGTCGACAACGGCACCGGAGTTGTCCCCACGGGTACTGGACCGACTCTCGCCGGTGGGTTCGGGATCGCCAATCTGAGACGGCGTGCCGAGAAACTCGGAGGTGAGCTCGATCTTGACCCCGGTGCAGGGGGTGGGATCGCGTTGACCATGCGGGTGCCTATCGCCTGAGCCGTAGCGGGTGCGCAAGAGTCCCGCGGCCGGCGAACTCCCGCTACCACCCGAGAACCTGCCGAAAGTCCCTGTCGCAAGCGCCCCGCCCCCACGCAAGCTTGTTGGCAATGGGTACTCATGGAGACGGACTTGTGGCGACCCGTGTGGGCTACATCCCTCCCGCGTCGCGCACCTCGCGAGCTGTACCGTCGCCGTCGTCCCGGAGGTGACGTGGTGTTCGTCCAGGATTTCCAGGTTCTCGACACCCCGTTCAAAGCGGCCGCCACCTTCGTCGACGCGCACGCGGAGGCGTTGATCGAATCGGCTTTCGCGGGCGCGCGAGTCGACGGAGAGCGAATACGCGCCCGCGTGGGCCCCGCGGGATGGCCGTCACTGTTCTCCAAGACCGTCGACGTCCGTGTTGCGCCGCTGCGAGCGCGCGGGGACGGCCTGGTCCTTTCGTTCCGATGGTCGTCGGTCGGGGGAGCTCCCCTGTTCCCGCGCCTCGAGGGAGAGCTCGAACTGGCACCCCTCGGCGAGCTCCAGACCGAGCTCCGGGTGCACGGGCAATACGATCCGCCGGCGGGCTTCCTTGGCCGTGGCCTCGACCGCATCCTGCTCCACCGAGTCGCCGAGTCGACGATAAGGGCGTTTCTCAACGGAGCCGGTTCATCCATCGGCAGCGTGACGTCGTACGGAACCGACTCCCCCGACCCACGCTGACTTTGCGAGGTTCTCGGCGAGAAGCGTTCCGAGGCCTTCACCCCCGTTGGTAGAGCCCCACGATCGCGGGTTCCGCCGTGACGAACTGTGCTCGAGAATCGGTGAGGCATGGCGGAAGGGACTTCCGTCTCTGGCGCTTCGGTGACTTCTGCATTACTTCTGGTCGTGTACTACTCGTGGTCGCGTCGATTACGCCAGCGACGCGTCGGAGAACGGAGAGAGCACCTATGGTGGGGCACGAAAGAGCAGTTTTTCGCGGGCGCCCCAGTCAGCGCGACCTTGACGCCATGAGCGTGTACCTCGATGAGCTCGGGTGGCACGCTCTCCTCTCCCGCGCGGACGAGGTGCGACTCGCCAAGGCGATCGAGGAGGGGGAGCGCGCGGCGCGCGAACTTAGACAAGCGAGTCAGGTCAGTCGTGAGAGGAGGCAGGCTCTGGAGGAGGCTGTCAGGTCGGGCCGTCGATCTCGTACGGAATTCACCAGGTCGAACCTTCGACTCGTGGTCTCAATTGCAAAGCGGTACCAGCACCGAGGAGCCGAGTTGGCTGATCTCGTCCAGGAGGGAAACGTCGGTTTGCTCTATGCGGTCGATCGATTCGACTGGAGGCGCGGCTATAAGTTCTCGACGTACGCAACGTGGTGGATCCGCAAGGGCGTCATGCAGGCGGTCGGTGACTGCGCATCCACCGTGAAGCTCCCACAGCACCGGCGTGAGCAGGCGCGGGTGTTGTCAGACACCGAGGAGCAGCTTGCGCAAGTCCTGGGGCATCCGCCAGCGGCCCAGCAGCTCGCCGACGAGTCCGGCATCCGGATGGCCGATGTCGTCGCGATCCGGAGAGCCGCTGCGCCGGTGGCATCCTTCTCCGTCTCAATCGATGAGAGTGGAAGCGAACTCGGCGACATCGTCGCGGACCCCTCGCAGGAGGTAGGCGACGTTGCGATATCAGCCCTCCTTCCTCGTGAAGTCGATCATCTTTTGGAGCAGCTGTCGGCACCTGCCGCGAGGGTTCTGCGGTTGCGTTACGGGATCGGCTCGGCCGACGGTCCGCGCACCGCATCAGAAGTCGGTGCTGTGCTGTCCGTCTCCGCTGAGCGGGTGCGCCAGATCGAGGTGCGTGCTCTCGCGAAGTTGCGGCACCGCCTCGCACGCGAGTCCTGGGCTTCCTGAAGGGAGCCTCCAGACGTTGGGACCTTTGGCCCCTGTCCGAGGGACCTCTGGCCCTCCAAAGGCCCCGTCTGCGAAGCGCACCCTGTGGATGAGACGTTCCGTGTGGGGGCGTCAGGAGACCCGAACGGGTCATGAACAGGAGCGCACACCATGAAACGCAAGACCCTCGACCTCATCCTCA
>JASHUY010000164.1 GCA_030039755.1 Acidimicrobiales bacterium | reverse complement strand
GACTCCCCGGCGTCCCCTGTCATCCCCTGTCCCCTGGCTCGGCCGACCGGCGCGGCGAAGGACAGGCGCGAACCCACGAAGGTAAGACAGAGCCAAGGCACGGTGGCTGCCCACGCGTGCCGTGCCGCTCCCCTCGTGCTCCCCATCCCACGGCCGCTCCGCGAACGAAGTGCCACCCGCAGTGTACCCCGGTTCCGCCGGGGGTGGAACCCGCGTACTCGGACCGAGCCCGCCACCCGAGGACGGCCGTCAAGACCGGGGCGGCGCCGACCCCGGCACTACAGTCCGGCGACGGTGGGATCCAGCGAGGTGGCGCAGCTCCTCACCATCCTCGTGTCCGGGATGGCGGGCCTCATGGTGGGATCCTTCCTGAACGTCGTGGTCTACCGACTCCCCAAGCGGATGTCGGTGGTCGAACCACCGTCGCACTGCCCTTCGTGCGAGACCCGCCTCACCCTCGTCGACCTGGTCCCCGTGCTCTCCTGGGTGTGGCTGCGCGGCAAGTGCCGACACTGCGGCGCGCGCATCTCCGTGCGCTATCCGCTGGTCGAGCTCTCCACGGGGGTCCTGTGCGCCGCGGCCGCCGGCGCGCTCGGGTCCGTCTGGCCGCTTCCCTCGGTCGCCGTGGTCGTCGTCTGCGCGGTCGGGGCGTCGATCGTGGACGCTGACGGCGGCGCGGTCCCGTTCGCCTTCGCGGTCGTGAGCGCGCTCGCAGCCGTCGCGCTGCTGCCGATCGCCATCGTCCTCGGGCACACGGACCGGCTCATCTGGGCGGCTCTCGGCGTGCTGCTCGGATCACTGGGCGCCTTCTTCGGCGATCGTGCGGGCGACTCGCAGCGATGGACCAGGATCGCGCTGCTCGCGTGCCTCGCATGGACGGCGGGGTGGTTGTGGCCGGGAGGTGGCCCGTTCGTCGCGGCGTGGATCGTGGTCGCCACCGCAGCGACCGGGCTCGGCGCCGCGCGCCGCGCGCCATTGGCCATGCTCGCCGCCGGCGCGGTTGCCGCAGTGCTGGCGTCGGCGCTGATCAGCCGACCCTGACACGTGGAGCCGGCGGCCTCAACCTCGGCCGGTCTGCACGAGCCCCCGCCGCTCCAGCGTGACGCGCAGGTCGTGCGGGTTCGTCGCCATCTCGAGCGCCTCGGTCAACGAGATCGTCTCCGACTCCAGGTGCGCGGCGAGGCTCTGGTCGAAGCTCTGCATCCCGTAGTAGGAGCCGTCGGCGACGATGTCCGCGATGTCGCTCGTGTGCTGTACGTCCTCGATGCACTGACGGATCCGGCCGTTGACCACCATCACCTCCACCGCGGGAACGCGTCCGTTCCCGTCGGCACGGCGCACCAGGCGCTGCGCGATCGTCCCGCGTAGAGAGCCCGCGAGCGACGTGCGGATCTGCTGCTGCTGGTGCGGGGGGAAGAAATCGACGGCTCGCGTGATCGTCTCGGTGGCATCGATCGTGTGGAGGGTGGAAAGCACGAGGTGACCGGTCTCCGCCGCGGTCAGCGCAGCCGAGGCGGTCTCCACGTCGCGCATCTCCCCTACGAGGATCACGTCGGGGTCCTGGCGGAGCACCACGCGCATCGCCGCGGGAAAGGAGTCCGTGTCGAAGCCGACTTCGCGCTGGCTGATCGAAGCCAGCACATCCGAATGCAGGTACTCGATCGGGTCCTCGATCGTGATGATGTGGCATGACCGCGTGCGGTTGATGTGGTCGATCATCGCCGCGAGAGTCGTGGTCTTGCCCGAACCGGTGGGCCCGGTCACGAGGACGAGCCCCCGCCGTTCGTCTGCGAGCTTGGCGACCGCTGGCGGCAGGCCGAGGTCCTCGATCGAGCCGGGATTGGCCCGTACGGCCCGGAAGGCGAGCGCCACCGAGCTCCGCTGGAAGTACGCGTTCACGCGGAACCGGCCGACCCCGGGCACCGAGTACGCGAAGTCCCCCTCACGGTGGCGGTCGAACTGGACGGAGATCTCCGCCGGCATGATCGCCCGGGCGAGAGCCTGCGTGTCGGCGTGGGTGCACTTGGGCTCGCTGCTCACCTCGCGCAGTTCGCCGTCGATCCTCACCCGGGGGGCGACGCCTGCCTTCAGGTGGAGGTCGGAGCCGGCCCACTGACTGAGCAAGCCGAGCAGGCGGTCGAGATCGCGTCGATCCATCGCCTCCAAAGCCTACCGGGCACGCGGGCCGCCGACCGTGACGACCAGGGCAAGCCCGCCGTGGAGGTCAGCTCGCGGCTGCGCTCCGCAACTCGTCCAGGGAGAGCTCCGCGGTGGCCTCGCCGCCGCACTGCGGGCAACGGTCGACGTGCCGCCACGACCGCAACAGCCGCGTGCCCTCGGGGTTCAGCAGGACGACGAACGACTCGGACAACGAGTCGAGCTCCAACCCGTAGTAGGGCCGCCATGCCGTCGACGCCTGCCGGGCGTCGAGCTCCAGACCCTTCAGGATGCGGCGAAAGCGCATGCGCTCCGTGTCGAAGAGCCAGGTGCTGTGGCAGGACTCGAGTACCAGCGGGGCGTCGGTCATCGATCGGATCACCCCTCCATCATGCCCACAAGCTTTATGGATTAGTTATGAGACCGATTGCAGTTCAGTGACGATCGGACCACATTGCGACGAAAAGCGCGCGGGATCCCTCGTCTTTCCCTCGTTCGCGCTCAGAGCGGGCCCGCGTCGTGCTTGCGGCGACGGAGCACCTCCCGCTTGGTCGAGAGCAGGCGGAGGCCCGAGGCCAAGGCCCGCCGCGTCTCCGCGGGGTCGATGACCTCGTCGACGAAACCCCGCTCCGCGGCGGGCCAAGGCGTGAGGTACCGCTCGCGATATTCCTCTTCACGCGTGCGGCGATCTTCCTCCGATGTCCTACGGTGGAGGATCTGCACCGCGCCGGGGGCGCCCATGACGGCGATCTCCGCCTGGGGCCATGCGAGGCACAAGTCGTTGCCGAGACCCCTCGAGTCCATGACGATGTACGCCCCGCCGAACGCCTTGCGCAGAATGACGCAGAGCCGGGGGACGGTCGCCTCTGCGTAGGCGAACGCGAGCTCGGCTCCGTGACGGATCATCCCCCGCCATTCGAGGTCCTTTCCGGGCAGGAACCCGGGGGTGTCGACGAAGGTCAGGATCGGCAGGTTGAACGCGTCGCAGAGCCGGACGAAGCGCGCGCCTTTCTGCGACGCCGCGATGTCGAGCGTCCCGGCGAGCGCAGATGGCTGGTTGGCCACGATGCCGACGGCGCGACCGCCCAGCCTGCCGAAGGCGGTCACCAGCTGTGGCGCCCAGCGCCGCCACAGCTCGCACACGATCCCGTCGTCGACCACGAGTCTCGCGACGTCGCGCACGTCGTACGACGCGCGCTCGTGATCGGGGACCACGCTGCGAAGCTCCGGCGTGAA
>JASHUY010000002.1 GCA_030039755.1 Acidimicrobiales bacterium | reverse complement strand
GCGGCGTCACCATGGGCACCTTCGTCCACCGCGTGCTCGAGCAGACGGATTTCACGGCTCCGGACATCGATGAGGAGATCGTCCGGGCGATCGACGCAGCCGGATCCCGGTCCGGCACCGGGCCGGCATCGCCTGCTCCCCTGGCGACGGCGCTTCGGGCGTCGATCACCACGCCGCTCGGCCCGTTCTGCGGTGGCATCAGCCTGAGCCAGATCCGAAGGGCCGACCGGCTCGACGAGCTGGGCTTCGAGCTGCCGGTGGTTGGTGGGGACCTGCCGGGGGCGGTGGGTGCCGTCGCGACGCGCGACATCGCCCGCCTGTTCGAGATCCACGAGGCCGCCGGACCTGGAGGCCCCCTGGCCGGATACGGACAGCGGCTGCGGGACCCGCTGCTCGGGACCGACCTGCGCGGCTACCTGAACGGGAGCCTGGATCTCGTGTTCCGCACGCCGACCGGAGACCCCGAGAATGACCACGCGGCGCGGTACTTCGTCGCCGACTACAAGACGAACTGGTTGGGCGCCGAGGGCGAGGAGCTCTCCGCTTGGCACTACCGTCCTTCCGCGCTCGATGTGGAGATGCAGCGGATGCACTACCCGCTGCAGGCGATCCTCTACGTGGTGGCGCTGCACCGCTACCTCCGCTGGAGACTCCCGCGCTACGACGCGGCGGTTCACCTCGGAGGCGTTCTCTACCTCTTCGTTCGCGGCATGTCCGGGCCCGAGACCCCGCTCGTCGACGGCGCGCCGTGCGGCGTGTTCTCGTGGCGACCGCCGACGGCACTCGTGACCGATCTGTCGGACCTGTTCGAGGCAGGGTCGTGACCGGGACGCTCGACTCCGCCCTGGTGCTCGGGCTCCCGGAGGACTCGCTGCTCGGCGTCTTCAACCGTGCGGGCGTGCTCGCCCCGGCCGACGTCCACGTCGCGCGGCGGCTCGGACGGCTGGGCGAAGACGGCGACGAGCTGGTGGCGCTGGCCGCGGCATTCGCCGTTCGGGCTCCACGTCTCGGACATGTGCGGGCGGACCTGGGGTCGCTGCGGATCGTGGCAGAGGGTGAGGGAGATGACGAAACGGGCCTCGACGAGCTGCCTTGGCCCGAGCCGGATCTGTGGCTCTCCAGGGTCGCGGCGAGTCCCCTCGTGGCGGTCGGCGACGACGAGCCGACGGTGACCCCGCTGCGCCTGATCGGTTCGGCGCTCTACCTCGATCGATTCTGGCGGGACGAACGGGACGTGGCTGCCGACCTGTTGGCACGCGTGGCATCCGAAGCTCCGGCTCCCAACCGGCGACCCATCGACGGCCCGTGGCTGAGGGATGCGATCGAGCGCCTGTTCGCACGCGACGGCGACGTCGAGCAGCGTTGGGCCGTCGCGGTGGCCGCGCTGCGCGGCCTGTCGGTGATCGCCGGGGGCCCGGGCACCGGAAAGACCACGACGGTGGCGAAGCTGATCGCCCTGTTGGGCGAGCAAGCGTCGGCTTCGGGCGGAGAGTTGCCACTCGTCGCCCTCGCCGCCCCGACGGGCAAGGCCGCGAACCGCATGCAGGAGGCGGTGCACGCCGCTGCCGAAGGACTCGCCCTCAGTCCCGGGGTGGCAGAGCTGCTGCGCGGTCTCCAAGCCTCGACGGTCCACCGCCTGCTGCGACCGAGACCCAACAACGCCAGCCGGTTCCGTTACCACCGCCGCAACCGTCTTCCCCACGACGTCGTGATCGTGGACGAGACGTCGATGCTGTCGTTGTGGCTGATGGCCCGTCTCGTGGAGGCCGTCCGCGACGACGCGCGCCTGGTGTTCGTCGGTGACGCCGAGCAACTGGCCTCCGTCGAGGCCGGGGCCGTGCTCGGTGACATCGTGGGGCCCGCGTCAGCCGGTCTGCGGATGCGCACGTCGTCCAGCGCACGCCTGGCGGCCGTCACCGGGATGACCCTCCCGACCGAGCCTGTGCCGTCCACCGGACCGTCCACCGGGGACGCCATCGTCGTGCTCAGGACGAACCACCGCTTCGCGGGTGCGCTCGCCGATCTCGCTGAAGCGATCAGGCGCGGTGACCCCGACGCCGCGGTGGACGCGCTCGGTGCAGACGGGGAACACCCTGGGCTCAGGTGGCTGCAGATGGACCCGGACGACGCCGGGCCGGAGCAGCTCGAGCCGATCCGGCGTCTCGCAGTCGACGCCGGAACCGAGTTGGTCGCGGCCGCGCGAGCTGGAGACGGGAAAGCGGCACTGGCTGCACTCGCGAGCTGGAGGATCCTGTGCGCTCATCGTCGAGGGCCCTCTGGCGTCGCCACGTGGAACGCGAGGGTCGCGCAGTGGCTGACAGAGGAGATCGTCGACTATTCGACCGATGGCGAGTGGTACGTGGGACGGCCCGTCATCGTCACGGCGAACGATTACACCCTGCGGTTGTTCAACGGGGACACCGGCGTCCTGGTGGTCCGGAAGCCCGCGGGCGTCGAAGCGGCGTTCGAGCAGGCCGCGGTCAGCCCCTCACGGCTGTCGGATGTCGAAACCGCCTACGCCATGACGGTCCACAAGGCCCAGGGCAGTGAGTTCGAACAGGTCGCAGTGGTGCTGCCCCCACCGGCGTCCAGGATCCTCACCCGTGAGCTGCTGTACACCGCGGTGACGCGCGCCAGGCGACAACTGCTGCTCGCAGGCACCGAGGAATCGGTGAGGGCGGCGGTCGACCGGCCGATCGCCAGGGCGTCCGGGCTCACGCAGCGCTTGTGGAGGTAGCGGTTGTCCGAACGGATCGGCGTCGCTGGTGCTACCCCCACGCCCGAGGTCGACGTCCGCCTGCGTTGCTTCGTCGCCGTCTCAGACCCTCGGCATGGGTTCCCGGCAGGTTAGCGAATCAACGTCCGCAAGCACCGTGCTAAACTGCGGGCTGTGCTTAACGCGGCTCTGGACCACCTCCGCGCCTCCGGAGTCGAGGTCACCGTTCTCCAGCGCGAACCAAAGCACATTGGAGGCATTCCCGACGCCTTGATCGAGATATCCGTCAACGGAGGAGCCGCACGGTTCGCCGTTGAGCAAAGGCGGCGGGCCCCCTACCCCAACGAAGTTCCACAACTCGACATTCAGCTTCACAAGCTCGCAGACCTCGGCCAGCCCTTACTTCTCGCACCCTACGTACCTGAACCGATCGGCCAAAGTCTGACGAAGGCTGGCTGGTCCTGGGCCGATGAGCAAGGAAACTTCGACGTCCGGGGCCCCGGACTGCTGCTCCGCCAACGGCGCACCTTCTCACCTCCCAAACACAATCGCCGCCAATTGCCGCGCGGGGCCGGATCTTGGGGCGTCATGCGTTCCCTAATCGCGTTTGGCGAAAGCGAGAAAGAGCAAGCAAGTGCGGCGGGCTTAGCAAATCAGGCTCGAGTGACCCCAGCTCGCGCCTCCCAGGTGCTGAGCGCCTTGGCAGATCTGGACCTGGTTCGACGAACCGAACGCGGTCGCTGGTGCCCCGACAGAGAAGCACTGTTGGACCGATTCCTCGCCGAGTACCCGGGGCCGCGGGGAAGTGAGCGGTACATGTACTCGCTAGACCCGCCCCTTGACGCAGCATTCGAGATCGCCCGGCGTTACCCGCAGGACTCCTTCGTGATCTCAGCGGACGTGGGGCCCGACTTGGTGGCGGCATGGCGACGCCCGAGCGTAGTCATCGTCTATGTGACCAAGGATTTTCGTGTCGACCGCTTAGGGCTTGTTGAGGGTCGTCACGCTTCGGAAGCAAATCTCATCGTTCGAGAGCCACTCGATACCTCCGTCTTTCCGGTCCCATCTCTGATTGCAGAAGCCAAGGGAGTGAAACTCCCGCTTGCTGACGTAACTCAGATGATTTGGGATCTCGAAGAGCTCGGAGGGGCCGACCGATTGGAGGCGGCGGGAAGGCTGCGCGCGTGGTCCCTGACACGCCACTGATTGAGCTGGGTCTGTGGGCCACGTCGCGTGCCGATGACCTCGGCTTCGTCGCGCTATCGGACGTCTCTCAAGCACTCGGCTCGACGCCCAGCGACTACCGGATCATTGGGGGTCACATGATGACCGTACTTGTCGCTCGTTCGGGCTTAGACCGGCCTAGGTGGTTGGTGTCTTTCGCGTGATGCTGCAGCGCTAGCCCGCTGACGCTCGATTCGCGATCTGCTCGCCGATCTGAGAGAATTACATAGGTGTAGTTCTCAATCCCGGAGGGCCCATGACGCTCGGTGTGGCGAGTAGACAAGGTGACCTGCTCGACGACGTAACCCGGTTCTGCGACGAGAGGCTCGACGAACGCTCGATCTACGCCTTCTTGCACCGCGAGCGCGACCGGCTCTTCCCCGACGAGGCGTTCGCCGACCTCTTCGAGACCAAGGGACGGCGCTCGGTGCCGCCTTCAGTGGTCGCCGTGGTGATGGTGCTCCAACGCCTCGAGGGCCTCTCGGACCGCGAGGCGGTCGAGCGCTACTGCTTCGACACCCGCTGGCGCTACGCGGCCGGCGTCGGGGGCTATGGGGCCGAGGGCTGGGCCAGCTTCGCCCACACCGTCCTCGTCGACATGCGCGAACGCCTGCGCACCTCAAAGACGCCGAACCGCATCTTCGAGGTGACTCGTGATGCGGCGAAAGCGGCCGGGCTCATTGGGAAACGGCGAGTGCTCGACTCGACGCCGCTCTACGACGCCGTGGCCACCATGGACACCGTCACCTTGATCCGCTCGGCCATCCGGGGCCTGCTCAAGGTGGCCGACGACGACCTCGAAGTCGAGCTGCGCGCCGCGCTCAAAAGCGGCGATGACTACGCAACGTCGGACAAGCCCCAGATCGACTGGGAAGACCAGGCTGCCCGTGACGCGCTCATCGACAGCCGGGCCAAGGACGCGTACGCGCTGTTGGTGGTCCTCGAGGGAAAACAGCTCGGTCCCGCGCTGGAAGAAGCAGCGAGCCTCCTCGCCACCGTGGTGGGCCAAGACGTCGAAGAAGGCCCTGGCGGCGTCTTTGCCATCGTGCGCGGGGTGGCAAAGGAGCGCATCATCTCGACCGTCGACCCCGAGGCCCGCCACGGGCACAAGACCCAGGCCAGGAGCTTCGACGGCTACAAGGGCCATGCAGCCCTCGACCCCGACTCAGAGATCATCACCGAGACCGTCGTCACCCCGGGCAACGCCGGCGACGCCTCGGTGGCAGAAGACCTCGTCGCAGACCTCATCTGCGACAAAGAGCCCGAGGACTCAGGGCGCGCCGAGAACACGAGCGAAGCGTCCTCGGGCAAAAAGGAGCCCGAGGACGATCGACGCGTCGTCTACGGCGACAACGCATATGGGACCGGGCCGTTCCAGGATCGACTCGAAGAGGTTGGGGTCGACTCGAGGTGTAAGACCCAGGACCCGAGCGCGCCCGGTGGCCTGTTCACGAAGGACCGCTTCGATGTCAACGTGAGCGCCGGCACCGTCACGTGCCCGAACGGTGTCACCGTCAAGATCAAGCGTTATCGCCGCGGTGGTGGCATGGCCTACTTCAAAGACGCCTGTCGCCACTGCCCACTGCGCGACCAGTGCACCAGGTCCGAAGGCGGGCGCACGATCGGCATCAATGCCCATGAAGAGGCTCTGGCGCGGGCAAGGGTCCGCCAGCGCGACCCGGCCTGGCGCGCCGACTACCGCGCCACGCGTCCCAAGGTCGAACGAAAGCTCGCGCACCTCATGCGACGCCGCCACGGTGGACGACGAGCACGCGTCCGCGGCACCGCCCGCGTCGATGCCGACTTCAGGCTGCTCGCCGCCGCGACCAACCTGGCGCGTCTCGGCATCCTCGGGGTCCGATGGACCGCCACCGGCTGGGGCGTGCCCGCAGGCTGAAGGGGACCCTCAGCACCACCAGGCTGACCACACGGGCGACCCCGCAAGCAGCAGTGCTCCCGTGATTCCTCGCCGCGAAGGGCCGAGCAGCACCGCCTACACGCCGGGGTTCATTGGTCCCGATCTATGGGTCGGTTCATCCGCAGAATCGCTCGATTCACACCAACCACCTAGGCGGCGCATGGCCGGCTCGACAATCTCGCCGGGAAACGTCGCGAACGTCGAGCTGGCCGCCCGGATGGCGGGATCCAGGTAGGCCGCGGGACGTCGCCAGAAGGCGGGCTGATAGCCGTCGGTGAAGTCGTGGGGGATCGGGAACTCCCGTATCGTCGCGCCCCAGAGCGCCTCCGCCACGGCATCGAGGCACCGGAACCGTGCGTGCTCCATGACGCGTATCTCGGGCATGTACTCGACCGTCTGAGCGTCGCCCAGTGCTTCGTCGATCACGGTCGCCAAGCGAAGGTCTGGCTTGCGGAGAAGCCCATATCCGATGCCGATCCGATCGTAGGTCGCGCTCACACCGGTCAGTCTCGCGTCACCCTCGTCTACATACGGTGGCGTCATATCTCGCTGACCCGGCCCCAGAGCGCCCAGTACGACGGACGTGTCCTGTTGGGCCTCCTGCACGTAGCCGAGCAGGGCGGGGCTATAGAGGCAGCGGTACGGTGGCTTAAACGGGGAACGCTGCGACGCTGGTCCTGGTGACGGGGCTGCCAGGGACTGGGAAGTCGACGGTGGCGACGGTAGCCGCGGACGTGCTCGGCACCGCGGTCGTCGCTCACGATTGGGCCATGAGCGGCCTTCGCTCCTATCCGGCGATCCAGGCCGCCCTGGAAGACATGGAGTGGGGACATCGGCTGGTCGGCTGGTCAATCCTCGCCGCCCTCGCCAGGGCGCAGCTGGTAGAGAACCGCTCTGTGGTGCTGGACGGAGTTGCCCGAGCCGCGCAAGGAGAGCAGTGCGGGGCTGTAGCCCGGGAGGCCGGGGCGGCGTTCCTCGTCATCACTACCCCGGTGCTCCGATCCAGCGCTCCATCGCTCCCGGATCGTGGGCGCCAGCGCCTGATCCCGGATTGGTACGAACTACGTTGGGAGGAGGTCGAGCACGCCATCGCCGGCTGGGAGCATGCCGAGGGCGACCTGAACCTCGACGCCGCGCAGCCCTGGTCGGACAACGAGGTTGCGCTCCGCCGCTTATTGGCGGATCGGTAGCAGCCGTGCCGGAGGTGTTGGTGCTCGTGACCGGGCTGCCGGGAAGCGGCAAGACGACGCTGGCCCGGCGCCTCGCGAGGAAACTCGATCTGCCGCTCATCGCGAAGGACCGCTACAAGGAGATCCTCTTCGACGTTCTCGGCATCGGCGACATGGACTGGTCCCGGAGGATCGGCCAGGCGCAGCCGAGGACCTCGAAGCCCAGGTCGAGAACCTTTACCGCCACATCCAACTGCCCCACTCCTGGGCCGAGCGGCTGCGCGAGGAGATGGCCGCCGAGATCATCGACCGCCAAGCCGCCGACGCCGCCCAATGCCAGCTGCTCACCCGCCGCCTGGCCCGAGCCGAGAGCGACCGGCGCAAGCTCCTCGACGCCTACTACGGCGGCGCCATCGACGTGCCGACGCTACGGACCGAGCAGGGCCGCATCGGCGCCGACATCACCACAGCCAACGACCGACTCACCGACCTCGACGCCAACCTCGGCGAATGGCAGGAGATCCTCAACCTCGCCGCGTCACTCGCCACCCGCTGCGGCGACGCCTACGCCAAGGCCAGCGACCGCACCCGCAAGCTCTTCAACGCCGCGGTCTTCGAGCGTCTCGACGTGAAAGACGGCCGGCTCTCCAACCAGGAGTACCGGCCGCCCTTCAACGACATCTTCAACGTGCCCCAGTTCGAATACGGAACACGAGTGGAGGTGGCGGGAATCGAACCCGCGTCCTCCGGCTTCTCATTGAGCCTTCTCCGAGCGCAGCCGGCAGGAGATTGTCGGGGGCACCGCTACTGCCGGCGGCCACGGCGCCCCGTACCCGGCAAGATGTCCCCGCAGCCCGGCCGGAGCGGCCTGCGAGCAAGCTCCACTTGATGACGCCCGTTCACCAGCCCGTGGAGCGGAGGCTGGGCGGACGTCGCTACCGATTAGGCAGCGAACGCGAGCTCGTGCTCGGCGTTTGTTTTGTGTTCCGGCTCTTTAACGTGGCTCCGGAGACCACGGCTCGCTTCTCTCAACTCGACGGTCGGAGTCGAGACCTTTCACCCCCTGGTATCGGGAACACCGTCCGGTCGGACGGTCCCCACACTGTACCGGGAGCGGCTGGGCGGCTCACCCGGGGAGGCGGGCTGTCAGCTGTGCACGCCCCAGCGCTGGGCGTTGCGCATCGCGCGGGCAGACTCCCGCTCCGCCTCGCGCGACAAGATGGCCTGGCGCTTGTCGTAGAGCCTTCGTCCCCGGGCGAGCGCCAGCTGCACCTTGGCCTTGCCGTCCTTGAAGTACAACGAGAGCGGCACGAGGGTCAGGGACTGCTGCTGCGTGCGGCCCATGAGCTCGTCGATCTCCTTGCGGTGGAGCAGCAGCTTCCGCTTCCGGTCCGGCTCGTGGCTGCCGAAGCCGGTCGCGAACTGCCACGGGGGGATGTGGACCCCGTAGAGCCACAGCTCGCCGTCGTCGACCCGGGCGTACGCGTCGGCGAGCTGGGCCTTGCCGTCGCGGAGCGACTTCACCTCGCTCCCACGCAACACGATGCCCGCCTCCATGGTCTCGAGGAGCTCGTAGTCGTGTCGCGCCCGCCGGTTGGTGGCGACCGTCCGGTCACCACGACGCCCCTCGCGGGCTGCGGCACGCTTGGCCGCCATCTTCTTGGCTCGTGCCATGGCACGTCGAGGCTATGGCCGACGAGGCCGGCGTGCGTGACCGGACTGGCGGCGTTCAGGCGGGGAAACGCCGGACCATCGTCGGGTCGCCCCCCTCCGATGGACCGGTGGCCCACCGGAGCCACGTCGCGAGAGCCGCGGCGCGTGCGCGCAGGCCGTCCGCGGCATGCGGCGACCGTGGCGCGGTGGCCCACCTATCCGCGTCCTCCCAGCGTGCGGTCGGTACGCTCCTCTGGCGTGCTGCGGCTTCCGCGGGGCCTGTACCTCCAGATGGTCTCCCACTGCATCACCGGACTTCCGGACGAAGCGTGCGGCGTCCTCGCGGGCGACCCCACCAGCGGCGCCGTCGCCAGGCTCTATCCGACGCGCAACGCGGCGGCATCCGCGCGGCTCTACGTGGTCGACTCACGCGACCTCCTGCAGGCCGACCGCGACGCCGAGCGGAACGGGATGCAGCTCATCGGCGTCTTCCACTCCCACACCCACACCGACGCCTATCCGTCGCCGACCGACGTGGACCAGGCGCCCGACCCCGGCTGGCACTACGTGGTGGTCTCCCTGCGGGACAGCCATCCCGTCGTCCGTAGCTACAGGATCGGTGGTGGCCGTATCGAGGAGGAGTCCGTGGTGGTCCTCGGCCAGGCGGCCGTCGCAGTCGCGGTCTGATCTCCTCGCCGGCCGAGCCCTCCTAGCCGGCCGAGCCCTCCTCGCCGGCCCCCGCGGCGGCACTCGTCCAGAGCCCCGCAGAGCCCGTTAGAATCCAGACCTAACAGGTCAACTATTCGGACGACCCCGCACGCGGGCCGTCCAGTCCGGGAGGTGCCGTGGCTGTCGCAGTCGATGTCCGCCTGCCGACCGTGCTCCGTTCGCAGGCCGGTGGCCAGTCCATCGTGACGGTCAAGGCCTCGACGATCGGCGACGTCCTGCGGGGGCTGGTCAGCGAGTTCCCCGGGATGTCGGGCCAGTTGCTGAACGAGGACGGGACGCTCCACCGGTTCGTGAACGTCTACGTGAACGACGACGACGTCCGCTACCTCGACTCGCTGGAGACCCCGGTCAAAGAGGGCGACGAGGTGTCGCTGCTCCCGGCGGTGGCCGGCGGCTGATCGCTGTCGCGCCGGACCGATGGCGTCACGTCGCAGCATCCTCGACCTGGTCGGCGACACGCCGCTCGTCGAGGTGAGCGAGCTGAGCCCGAACCCGGCGGCGCGCCTGTTCGTCAAGCTCGAAGGGCAGAACCCCGGGGGTTCGGTGAAGGACCGGGTGGCGCTCGCCATGGTGGAGGACGCCGAGAAGGCGGGCCTCCTGCGGCCGGGCGAGCCAGGTCAGGTGCTCGTGGAACCGTCGTCGGGCAACACGGGCATCGGGCTCGCGCTCGTCTGCCGAGTGAAGGGCTACCACTTGAAGGTGGTCCTTCCCGCGAGCGTCTCCCCGGAGCGGCGGCAGATGCTCGGTGTCTGGGGCGCCGAGGTCATCGAGTCGCCGGGCGGAGAGGGTTCGAACGGCGCAGTGCGAATCGCCCGTGAGCTCGCGGCTGCGCACCCGGAGTGGGTGTTCCTCTACCAGTACGCCAACCCGGCGAACCCGCGTGCCCACTACGAGCACACCGGGCCTGAGATCTGGCGTGACTGCCCCGAGGTGACCCACTTCGTGGCGGGCCTCGGCACGTCGGGCACGCTGCTCGGAGCCGGCCGCTACCTGAAGGAGCGCAACCCGGCCGTGCAGGTCTGGGCGGTCGAGCCCCCTGCCGGGGAGACCGTGGACGGCCTGCGGAGCCTGGACGACGGCTTCGTCCCGCCGATCTTCGAAGAGCTCGACGGGGCTGCGCTGCTCGATCGCAAGACCGTCGTGCGGCCGAGGGAGTCGATCGAGTGGGTGCGGCGCCTCGCGGACGCCGGGATCTTCGCCGGGCTGTCGAGCGGCGCGGCGCTCGCCGGCGCGGCCCGGTGCGCCACCCAGGTCCCCGAAGGGGAACAGGCGGCGATCGTCGTCGTCTCCGCGGACGGGGGATGGAAGTACCTGTCGACGGACGCATGGACGGGCGACGTCGACGCCGTGGCGGAGCGCGCGCGGTCGACGATCTACTTCTGACGGCTCTACCTTGGCGCGGGTGGAGGCCGCGCCGGGGGTGTCGGAGCTGGACAGGGGCACGCTCACCGTCCTCGGCTGCGACGGCAGCTATCCGGGCCCCGGCGGAGCGGCGAGCGGGTACCTCGTCGAGGCGGCGGGGGTGGCCATCTGGCTGGATGCAGGCCCTGGGACGTTCGCCAATCTCCAGCTCGTGACCGACCCGGGACGCGTCGACGCCGTCATCCTCTCCCACGAGCATCCCGACCACAGGAGCGACATCGACTCGTTCGCCGTCTGGCTCCGCCAGCTGGCGAGACCGCGTCCTGTCGCGGTGTACGCGCCGCCCGGGTTGCGCGCGCTGTCGTACCACGGGGACGACCCGGTGTTCGACTGGCAGGTGGTCGAGCCCTCGCACCGGGTCGCGTTGGCGCCGCGCGGCGAGGGTGACGGTGTGCTCTGCTCGTTCAGCGCGACCGATCACGGCCCTCCCACGCTCGCGGCGCGCGTCGACGTGCCGGGGCCGCGTGGATCGGCACCGCTCCGCTCGCTGGCCTACAGCGCGGACACCGGGCCGGACTGGTCGCCCGAGGAGCTGGGACCCGGCATCGGGCTCCTCCTGTGCGAGGCGACCTACACCCGCGACCACGAAGGCGAGGCGCGCCACCTGAGCGGCCGGCAGGCGGGGAAGATGGCCGCCGCTGCGGGGATCGGGACGCTCGTCCTCACGCACCGCCGGCCCTCGGTGACCGGGGGAGCCATCGCCGCCGAGGCGGACGAGGCGTTCGGCCGGCCGGTGCACCAGGCGATGCCGGGGAGGGTGTTCGAGTGGTGAGGTGGGCAGCGCCCGCGGGCGCGGCGACCCGGTACTGTCACGCTGCGTCTGTCACGCCGGCATCTGTCACGGCGCGGAGTCGACGCGCGGGAAGGAGACGAGCACGTGACGACGCGGACCGACACCGGTGCTCCTGATCCCCGCGTCCTGCGCGCGGACGGGCGTGGCCTCGACGAGCTCCGTCCGGTCACGTTCCAGCGTGACTTCACGGTGTTCGCCCCGGGCTCGTTCCTCGTGTCGATGGGGCACACGAAGGTCCTCTGCACCGCGTCGGTCGAAGACCGCGTGCCGCCCTGGATGCGCGGGAGCGGCCGCGGCTGGGTGACGGCCGAGTACTCGATGCTCCCGGGCTCGACCGCAGAGCGCGCGACGCGCGAGGCGGCGAAGGGACGGCAGTCCGGTCGCACGCAGGAGATCCAGCGGCTCATCGGCCGCTCGCTCCGTGCGGTGTGCGATCTCGTCGCGCTCGGCGAGCTCCAGGTGACCGTGGACTGCGACGTCCTCCAAGCCGACGGTGGCACGAGAACCGCGTCGATCTGCGGGGCCTACCTCGCGCTGCACGACGCGTTCACGCGGTTGGTCGCGTCGGGGAGGTTGCGGGCTCAGCCCCTGACCGACGCCGTCGCCGCGGTGTCGGTGGGGATCGTCGAGGGCGTCCCCATGCTCGACCTTCCGTACGCGGAGGACTCGCGTGCCGAGGTCGACATGAACGTGGTGATGACCGGCTCCGGCCGGTTCGTCGAGGTGCAGGGAACGGCCGAGGGCCTGCCCTTCAGCCGGTCCGAGCTCGACGAGCTGCTCGCGCTCGCCGAGGCGGGCATCGGACGGCTGCTCGTCATGCAGGACGCCGTCCTGGCAGAGCCGCCAGCCCCCCGGTGAGCGACGAGGCGCGCGGCCAGCCGTGGGCGCGCGGCCAAGCGGATGCCCAGGCGCACGGCGGGGCACGGTCCCAGGCGCACGGCGAGGGGGCGCGGCTCGTCCTCGTCGCCGCAACTGCGAACCCGGACAAGGCGGCCGAGATACGCGAGATCCTCGGCAGCTTCGACGGGATCGTCCTCGTCGCCCGACCGGCGGACGTCCCAGAGGTGGAAGAGACGGGCGGCACCCTCGAGGAGAACGCCCGGTTGAAGGCGGCCGCGCTCGCGTCGGCGACCGGCTTGCCGGCGGTCGCCGACGACACGGGGCTCGAGGTCGACGCGCTCGGCGGCGCGCCAGGTGTCTTCGCGGCGCGCTACGCGGGCGAGCACGCCGCGTACGACGACAACGTCGCGAAGCTGCTCTCCGAGCTCGCCGCGCTGCCCGACCGCGGCGGCGCGCGGCGCGCGCGGTTCCGTACGGTCGCGTTGTTGCGCTTTCCCGACGGGCGCGAGCTGTGGCGCGAAGGTACGGTCGACGGCGTCATCGCCGACGGGCCGCGCGGGGAGACCGGCTTCGGCTACGACCCGGTGTTCGTGCCCGACGAGGGCGACGGCCACACGTTCGCGGAGCTCGGCCCCGAGGAGAAGCACGCGATCTCGCACCGGGGACGTGCCTTCCGCGCGCTCGCAGACGCGATGCGCGCAGAAGGCCTCGGCGGATGAGGCCTCGGCGGATGAGGCCTCGGCGCCCGTCGGACACGCACCCGCCACCCGTGTTCCCGGCGGTGGCGCGCGTAGTCCCAGCTGGAACCTCTTGGCGGATCGGGCCCCGAGAGGGAGAATGGAGGTGAGGGCAAGTCCGAGGGACTGCCCGGACAACGGAAGGGAGCTTGCGATGGCATCAAAGAGCTCGACCGAGGAGGGCGGTCCGCCGGGTTGAGGGCACGCCGTCCTGCTGTGGCGGCGCCTTCCAGCCGGGGCCACGTCGTGCGGCGTTCGTAACGGGCCGCGGAGGTCCGGTCGACGACCGGCGAACAGACAGCGGGTTCCCACCATCGTGTCGCCGACCACGATTGGGTTTCCCGGCGACGAATCACAGCGAAACGCAAGGGGCCGGCCTGCGGGCCGGCTTCTTGCGCGTCCGCGCGACACGGCGCCGGTCGACGTGCTCGACCTTCGGGCAGCGGCGCATCAAGGCTTTCGGCAGATCAGCGCGAGCAGGTAGCAGGACTCCGGGTTTGCGAAGACGCCGACGTTCTCTGCGACCTCGGCTTCGTCGAAGCGCCCTTCCTCCACGCTGCGGAGCCCGAGGTTCAGGCCCTTTCGCTCGAGGACGTCGAAGCCTGCACGCCCGAGCTTTCCTTCGAGCTCCTCGCTCGTGTACTCGTGCTTGTGGTCGGGATCGATGAACGCCGCCTGCTGGAGGCGCGTGACCCGCGCGTTCGGCGTGTCCAGGGCGAGCAGTCCCCCTCGCCGGAGCACGCGGAACGCCTCCGACAGCACCGTGTCGGCGACGTCGAGCGGTACGTGCTCGATGCTCTGGCCGCTGTAGACGAGGTCGAACGACTCGTCGGGGTAGCGCGAGAGGTCCGCCATCGAGTGGTACGCGTAGGTGATCCTTCCCTGACGTGCGTCGACGTCGCCGTGCACGCCGCCTCGGTTGTAGAGGGGATGGCGGTCCTCTGGGAGAAGGTCGACGATCACGAGCTCGTCGAAGAAGTACGGGTACCCCATCGTGACCATCGCGCCGTGCTCGTGCTGCAGGTTGGTTCCCCCGAGGTCGAGGATGCGACGAGCGGGCGGCAAGCTCCGTACGAATGCGCAACGGCTGTGGTGCAGCGAGCGCACGAGGCTGCGCGTGGCACGGACGCGCTCGAACTCCGGGGACTCGAGGAGCTCACGTCCGAATTGCTCGACGGTGAAGTTCCCCGAGCGGAACCTCCCGAGGAAGTCACGCCTTCCCCAGGGGTCGGGTCGCCGTTGGAGCACCGCCCGGTAGCCCGCCTCGACGACGATGGGGTCGCGCCAGTGTCTCGCCCGCGAGAGGAGGGAGCGACCCTTTCCCGCCAGGCGTCGCGCGAGCGAGCGCGTCCGGTGTGCCGAACCGGCGGAAGACGACGAAGCGGGGCACATCCCGCGTGCCTCGAGCGTCATCGCGGTGACGCTACCTGGACGCCGGTCGGGGCCAGTGCCGGCACGCCGCGGAGACGACGTCGGAGACCGCCGTGGCGGTGGCGCGCCGCGCACGGGCCTTCCCGACCGTCTCGACGAGGCTCACGGCGTCGACGCGACCTCGCCTGCCCGCCCAGTGCCGCTCGATCCCCGACTCGATCTGGCCGGCGACGCAGAGCGCCGCCACGCCGCCCCCCGCCGCGGCGAGGACACCACCGACCACCTTCCCCTCGAAGGACGTCGTATCGAGGCGGCCCTCACCCGTCACGACGAGGTCGGCCGCCGCCACCCGCCGGTCGAGGTCGACGAGCGCCGCGACGAGCGCGAAGCCCGGGACGAGGCGTGCGCCGAGCGCGGCCAACCCGCCCGCCAACCCGCCTGCCGCGCCTGCGCCCTCGAGACGGTCGACGTCGACGCCGTACTCGTCGCGGTAGCGCCCGGACAGCGCGTCGAGACGTGCCCGCAACGTCGACACCTGCGCGGGCGTCGCGCCCTTCTGCGGCGCGAAGGACTCGGCCGCCATCCGGAACGGCGTCGTCACGTCATAGGCCACGACCAGCCTGGCGCGTCCGAGGCGGTCCGCCTCGCGCAACGCCGACAGCGCGCCGTACCCGCCGTCGGTGGTCGCGGTGCCGCCCACGCCGACGATCACGAGCCGGGCTCCTGCTCCGAGCGCGGCGAGGACGAGATCGCCGACTCCGTCGGTCCTCGCCTCGACCGGGTCGTCTCCCCGGGGGGCGCGCAGCAGCGCGCGGCCGGAAGCCCGCGCGGCCTCGAGGAGCGCGGCCGGTCCGTCGGTCCCGCCCGAGCCGTCCCCGAGACCCAGCCGGGCGGCCTCCGTCGAAAGCTGGAGGCCGTGGGGCAGGAACAGCCACGGCGCGTCCACCCGCTGGCCGAGGGGACCACGGACCGTGGAGCGGCGCCGCTCGCCCCCGAGGACGCGCGAGAGCGCGTCGAGCGTGCCCTCGCCTCCGTCGGCGAGCGGGAGCTCGTCCGCGGTCCAGCCGCTCGACCGCGCCGCGCGGGCGGCCGCGCCGGACACCGCGGCCGCGGTGGCGGTGCCTCGGAACTTGTCGAAGGCCGCGACGAGATGGGGCACTCGGTGCGGACGAGAGGACTCGAACCTCCACCCCCGAAGGGACCGGGACCTAAACCCGGCGCGTCTACCCGTTCCGCCACGTCCGCACGTGACCCCGGCCGGCGGCGCCGCCGGGTAGCCTCGCGCCATGCACGCTAGCCCCCTCGTCGCGCCGTTCGGCGCCACCGGCCCGGACCAGTCGGTCGCCGTGGACGTCTACCAGCGCCTCCTGAAGGAGCGCATCATCTTCATCGGGTCGGCGATCGACCAGAACACGGCCAACACGGTGTGCGCCCAGTTGATCCTTCTCGAGGCCGAGAACCCTGAGCGCGACATCTCCCTGTACATCAACTCGCCGGGCGGGTCGGTCACCGACGGCCTGGCGATCTACGACACGATGCAGTACGTCCGCCCGGACGTGAGCACCATCTGCGTGGGCCTCGCCGCCTCCATGGGCCAGTTCCTCCTGTGCGCCGGTGCCCCCGGCAAGCGGTTCGCGTTGCCGCACTCGCGGATCCTCATGCACCAGCCTTCGGGCGCGATGCAGGGCCAGGCCGCCGACATCGCGATCCAGGCCGAGCAGATCGTCTACCTCAAGCGGATGATGGCCGAACGCATCGCCTTCCACACGGGCCAGCCGGTGGAGCGCATCGAGGCCGACTCCGACCGGGACCGCTGGTTCACCGCCGAGGAGGCCCGAGAGTACGGGTTCATCGACCACGTGATCGACCGCTCCGTGGCCCAGGTGGGCGGAAGCTGACAGTGGCACTCGAAGCGCCGGCCCAGCAGCCGGACGCGGGGCAAGCCGGGGTGACGAGCGTGATCGACGGAAGAGGATCGATCGCGACACGACCGAAGACGACGCGCGTGGTCTCCTCGGAGACCAGAGTGCTGGCGCGGCTGCGAGAGATCGTGCGCTCCCAGGAGCTGCTCATCTACCTCATCCGCACCGAGATCAAGGTCAAGTACAAGAACTCGTTCCTCGGCCTCCTGTGGTCGATGATCTCGCCGGCGATGACGCTCGCGGTCTACACGGTGGTGTTCGGGTACTTCCTGCACAACGGCATGCCGAACTTCGTGATCTATCTCTTCGCCGGGATCCTTCTGTGGAACTTCTTCTCGACGGGGATCCTCACCGCGACCGGCGTCATCGTGAACAACTCGGGGCTCGTGAAGAAGGTCTCGTTCCCCCGCGAGATCCTCGCTCTCGCCGCGGTCGGATCGGCGGGCGTGTTCTTCTTCTTCCAGGCGTGCGTCATGGTCCTCCTGATGGCGGTCCTCCACTGGGCGCCGGCGTGGTCGCTCCTGTACCTGGTCCTCGTCGCGATGGTCCCGACGCTCGTGCTCGCGTGCGCGCTCGGGATCCTGCTCGCCTCGGTGAACGTCTACATGCGCGACACGCAACACCTCGTCACAGTGCTCGTCGGCGCCGCGTGGTTCTGGGCGTGCCCGATCGTGTACTCCTTCCAGACAACCGTCGCGATCCACCTGAAGGTGCACCACGTCACCTGGCTGTACTTCATGAACCCGATGACCATCCTCGTGATGACGTTCCAACGGGTCCTCTACGCGAGGTTGACAGTGATCAGCAAGAATGCGCCACATCCGATCCTCCACGTCCTGCCCCACTGGTCCACGATCACCTACGTGTGGGGAGACGGCGTGGTCCTCGCGTTCGCGCTGATCCTCTTCTATGTCGCGATGGTGGTGTTCGGCAGGCTCGCGGGCAACTTCGCCGAGGAGCTCTGAGGTGAGCACCACCGCCATCGACGTCCGGAGCGTGTCGAAGCGCTTCCGCCTCTACCACGAGAAGTACGCGTCCTTGAAGGAGAAGATGATCCACGCGGGCCGCGTCCCCCACGAGGACCTCTGGGCACTTCGGGACGTCTCCTTCGACGTCCCCGAGGGGCAGACGGTCGGCATCCTCGGACGCAACGGGTCGGGGAAGTCGACGCTCCTCAAGTGCGCCTGCGGCATCTTGCAGCCGACCTCGGGGCAGGTGGTGGTGCGGGGGAAGCTCGCGGGCCTCTTGGAGCTCGGTGCCGGGTTCCAGCAGGAGCTGAGCGGGCGGGAGAACGTCTACCTGAACGGCTCGATGCTCGGGTTCTCCAAGCGGGACGTCGACCGGATGTTCGACGACATCGTGGACTTCGCCGAGCTGGGGCAGTTCATCGACAACCAGGTGAAGTACTACTCCTCGGGGATGTACGTCCGCCTCGGGTTCGCCGTCGCGGTGAACGTCGACCCCGACGTCCTGGTGATCGACGAGGTGCTCGCGGTCGGCGACGAACGGTTCCAGCGCAAGTGCATGGAGCGGGTGAAGCAGTTCCAGCGTGAGGGCCGCACCATCCTGTTCGTCAGCCACTCGCCGGACCTCGTGCGCTCGATCTGCGACCGGGCGGTGGTGCTCTCCTACGGCGAGATGGTCGGCGTGGGCCCCCCGGGGGAGGCGATCCGCCTCTTCCGCGAGAGGCTCCTCGAGGCGGGGGACGACCTCGCAGCGTCGGAGGCCGCCGCCGCGCTCGACGTCGCGCCGGAAGGCCCGTCGTACGAGGGCCTGGTGTTCGCCGACCCCAAGGGCGGGGACGCGGCAGGCGGCGGCGACGCGTCCGAAGACCCCGCCGCGCGCAAGGTCTCCTCGCTTCGCCATGCGCCGCAGGAGAGCCGTCCCGTCCGGTTCACCGACGTCTCCTGCGTGCTGCCCGCCGGGAGCGGGCGGCGCTACCTGCTGCCGGGGGAGGCGGTGACGGTCAGGGCTTCGTTCGACTCGGCACGCGCGGTCACCGGGGTCGTGTTCCACCTCGAGGTGCGCGGCGACGACGGGACAGGCCTCTTCCGCACCGACAGCGACATCCTCGGCCTGAGGTGCGACCTCCAAGCGGGACCCGGAACGTTCGAGTTCCATCTCGAGTCGGTGCCGCTGCTCGACGGCGCCTACGACGTGAACGTCGGCGTGGAGACCGCACAGGGGCTGAGCGACTGGCGGGAGCCGGGGTGCAAGTTCGAGGTCATGAACCCGGGCCGTTCCACGGGGGTGGTGGCGGTCCCTGTGCGGGGGGCCCTGGTGGCGTCCGGCGGCTACGCGGTCACGGCCGACGGGTCAGTCGCGTCGTGACGGCGGACGGGCCCGGGCAGGCCCCCGTCGGGGACGACTACCTGGCGCAGGTGATGGCCGAGATCGACGACGAGGTGCGCCGCCGCCGCGGCGAGATCCCCGTCCAGCTCGAGCGGGAGCTCGACGAGATGTTCCTCGAGCACGCACCGGTCGCCGCGCGCGGTGGGGACCTGAAGGACGCCCTCGCGCTGGTCGACCAGGCGGCGTTCATCGACCCGGTCGTGCCGGTCGCCTCGCAGAGGCCGGCCGGCGCGGTGATCAAGAAGGGCCTGCGATCGCTGAACCTCTGGTACATGGGGTGGGTCACCCACCAGGTGAGCCAGTTCGGCGCGACGGTGAGCCGCGCGCTCCACTCGGTGGACGCGCAGCTCGCAGACCTCCAGGACCGGGTGCCGCCGGCATCGGCGACCCGCGTGCTCGACAGCACGCCGGCGGATGCGTGGTGGGCGCCGCGGGCCACGGACGCGCTCCGTCGCGCACCCGGCCGGGTCCTGCACACGGCCTGCGGCGACGGATGGCTCGTGAGCTGGCTCGTCGCCTCCGGGGTCGACGCGTACGGCGTCGACCCGCGTCCGGGGGTGGCCGACGACGCGGAGCTCCACGGTGCCGACCTGCGCCAGGAGGAGCCGCTCGAGCACCTCCGGGCCGTCGGGCGCAACTCGCTCGGTGGGGCGGTGGTCTCGGGCATCGTGGAGGCCATGGAGCCGGCGCGCCGCGACCAGCTCGTCCGCACGGTCGTCGACCGGCTCGGTCCCCGTGCGGTGCTCGTCGTCCATTCGCTCTCGCCTGCGGCGTGGTGGGCCGACGACGCACCGGTCGAGGCCGATCTCGCTCCCGGCAGGCCCCTGCGCCCGCGCACCTGGACGAACCTCCTCACGACATGGGCCGTCGAGGTCTTCGAGGGGCCGGGGGGCATGGACTACGTCGTCGTCGCGCACCGCTGAGCGCCCGAGTGCGCATCGCGTTCGTCACGCCCCGCTACGGGCGCCAGGTGGTCGGCGGGGCCGAGTCCGCCGCGCGCCAGCTCGCCGAGCACCTGGTCGCCTCGACGGGTTGGCGCGCCGAGGTCTTCACCTCGGCGGCGCTCGACCACATCACGTGGCGCAACGACCTCGAGGCCGGAGACGAGACAATCGACGGCGTCCTCGTCCACCGCTTCCCCTCCGACTCCGGGCGCGGTCCCGAGTTCTACGAGCTCGACGGCCGCGTCCGCCTCGCGCCGGCGCACGCGACGCGCGAGCAGGCGGAGAGCTGGGTAGACCTGAACGGGCCGGTGACGCCCCGGCTCGTCGACGCGCTGTGCGCGAGCGCCGCCGACGTCGCCGTCTTCTACCCGTACCTGTACTACCCGACCGTGCGCGCGATCGGCCGCGTGCCGATGCCGGCCGTGCTGCACCCGGCTGCCCACGACGAGCCCGCCCTCTATCTCCCGGTCTTCGCGGACACCTTCGCGAGCGCCGACGCGCTCGTCTTCCAGACGATGGCCGAGCGGCAGCTGGTCCAGCGGCACTACGAGGTGGCGGGGCTGCCGCAGATCCTCCTCGGCCTCGGCACCGAGCCACCGACCGCGCGCCGCCGTCCGGGTCGTGAGGTGCTCGGCCTCGGAGGCCGGCCGTACGTCGTGAGCGTCGGACGCGTCGACGAGCACAAGGGGTCCAAGATGCTCGCTGCGTACTTCGCCGAGTACAAGGTGCGCCGGCCGGGGCCGCTCGCGCTCGCCCTCGTGGGCCCGGTCGCCTACCGCCCGCCCGACCACCCCGACGTCGTCCTCACCGACACGGTGAGCGACGAGGACAAGTGCGACGTGATGCGCGACGCGCTCGCGTTCTTCTCCCCGTCGGCACTGGAGGCCTTCTCGCTCGTCGTCGCCGAGGCCTGGGCGCTCGAGCTCCCGGTGGTGGTGAACGCGCGCTGCGGCCCCACCCGCGAGCACTGCGAGCGGTCCGGGGGCGGGCTGTGGTTCGGCTCCTACCGGGAGTTCGAGGCGGTCCTTGACCGGCTGGTCGCGGACGGCGTGCTCCGCCGCGACCTCGGAACCCGCGGACGGCGCTACGTGGAGCGTCACTACCGCTGGCCCGTGCTGATCGAGCGTTACGCACGGTTTCTCGAAGAGGTGGCCGCACGTGGCAAGCTCCCGGCCGAGGCCGTCGCCGCGTAGCGCCGCCTACGCTGGTCGACGATGGGCGCGCGCGTCTACGGCATCGTGCTCACCGGCGGCGCTTCCCGGCGGATGGGCAAGGACAAGGCCACGCTCGACGTCGGGGGCGTGCCCCTCGCACGCCGCGCCGCCGAGGCGCTCTCGGCTGCGACGTC
>JASHUY010000163.1 GCA_030039755.1 Acidimicrobiales bacterium | reverse complement strand
CTGGACCTCGCAGGCGCCTACGGGGGCTCGAACCGGACAGGCGGGACCGGTCGTTACAACGTGACCGCAGGCACGGCCTCGAGCCGGCCCCTGGGGCCCGGCGCGCTCGCGACGGCGGTGGTCGCGACCGGCGAAGGCTTCCAGGACGCCGAGTCCGCCGGCGTCCTCGCGTACGCGGCGCGCCTCCCGGTCCTTCTCACGACACCGGCGTCGCTCCCGCCGGAGGTGTCCGCAGCGCTCCAGGCGCTGGACATCCGCCAAGTCGTCCTGATGGGCGGCCAGCTCGCGGTGTCGAACGCCGTCGCGGCCTCGCTCGAGCGCCTCGACGTCTCGGTGCTTCGAGTCGCGGGCACCGACGCGAGCGGCACCGCGGTCGAGCTCGCGGAGCTCGAGACCGCGCCGTCGCCGACAGGGGCGGGATGGCACGGCACCGGTGACCTCGCCGTCGCCCGCGGGAACGGTTACAGCGACGGGCTCGCGGGCGCAGTGGTCGCCGCCGACGGGCCCGCGTCGAAGGCGCCTCAGCCGCTCGTACTCACCGAGACGCCCACAACCGTCGGTGCGCCGCTCGCGGCGTTCCTCGAGACCGCGGGGGCGACAGGCTTGGCCCGCGTGCGGGTGGACCGCCTCACCGTGCTCGGCGGCCCGCTCGCCGTCACCCAGGCGACGGTCGACCAGATGGGGAGGGACCTCTCGAGCTGACCTCGGGCCGCCCAGAGCTCCGTCCGCCCAGAGCTCCGGCCGGCTCAGCCGCTGCGGTGGTCGGCTTCCTCAGAGATCGGAGACCGCGGGCACGAGCTGCTCTGCGACGAGGTCCATCGTGCGCGGGTCCCACACCCGGGCGAAGCTGCCGTGGGCCACCTGGACGCCGAGCTCGGCGAGCCTGCCGAGATCGTCGACGATCTCGTTCACGCGCTCGCCCCGCTCACCGAGGTCGAAACGGTAGGACACCGTCTTCTCGATCTCCTCGTAGGGCCGGTTCTCGGCCGCGCAATGCTCCCGGAGCACCTCGAGCCGGTGCCTCAGGTTCTCGTCGTTCCAAAGGTTGCACGCCTGCGCGTAGCGGGCGACGAGGCGGAGCGTCTTCTTCTCGCCCGAGCCGCCGATGAGGATCGGCGGGTGGGGGTGGCTCAGCGCCTGCGGTGAATTCAACGTTCTCCCAAGCTGGTAGTAGCGACCCTCGTAGGGGCGGTCTTCGCCGGCCCACATCTGGAGGCAGATCTGCAGGGTCTCCTCGAGGCGCTCGTAGCGCTCGGCGAGCGGTGGGAAGAAGAGGCCGAGGCCCTTGGATTCCTCCTCGTTCCACGCCGCGCCGATGCCCAGCCACGCGCGCCCCCCCGAGAGGACGTCGAGGGTCGTCACGATCTTCGCAACAAGGCCCGGGCTTCGATAGGTGACGCCCGTGACGAGGGTCAGGAGCGAAGCCCGCTCGGTGTGGGCCGCGAGGTACCCGAGGGTGGTGTACGCCTCCAACATCTCGTGCTCCGGCGGACCGTTGACCCCGATCTGCCAGACGTGGTCCATGACGCTGATGCGGTCGATACCCGCCCGGTCAGCTGCCGAGGCGACCGTGGCGAGCTGCCCGCGCAGAGCTGGCGCGCCGCCTGGTTGGGTGAAGTCCGAGATGTGAAGTCCGAGTCGCATGCCGCTCGTTCTATCCCGTCTTCGTCGCGCCCGCGGACTCTGGTCGCCCGGCGGCGGCCGCCCGGACCACCTGCGCGAGGCGGGGGTAGCGGCGGAGGCGGCCGAACCGCCCGAGCCTGCCGGCGTCCACGCCATGGTCCGCCGCTTCGAGCAGCCGGCGGTCACCCCTGCTGTTGCCGTAGGCCCACAGCAGGGGTTGCGCGGTCACGAGGCCCTGGGACCGCGTCCACGCCACCAGCCGGGCGTACTTCTCCGCACCGCGGCAGTTTTTCCCCTCGTAGCGTCCGGTGAGGAGGCCGGCGCCCGCCGCGAGCCGGGTGGCGATCCCGGCGTCCGCGCCGAGGAGCGCTGCGGCGGGCCGCACGTAGGCCTCGGGGGACGCGGACACGACGACGACGCGGTGCCCCTGCGCTCGGTGCCACTCGAGTCGTTGCCGGGTGTCCGCGCGCAGGCGTCGCCGCAGGTGCGCCTCGGCGAACTCCGCGCCGACGCGGTCGAGCTCGGCGAGGGGGAACCCCGTGAGCAGCCGCCTGAACAACGCCTCCTTGGCGTCGTCCGAGGCGCTCCCGCCGACGATCGCCGCACGGAGGAGTCGCGGGAGGTCGAGGAGGATCGCAAGCGCGACCGGCACGACGCCCCGGACCCGGACGAGGAACGGCACCACGCTGCCCCCGCGAGTCAGGGTGCCGTCGAAGTCGAACGCGGCGACGGTCGGTCGGGGGTCCGAGCTCACGGGCACGGATCGGCGGTGGTCCCGGCCACCGACGCGCCGGTCGGCCGCGGGAGCCGCACCCTGCAGGGTTCGACCAGTGGGACGCCGGACCGGTGGCGCACCCCGGGCCGGTCGATCCTGACCACGCTGACCGGCCGTTGCCGGGACACGTCCAGGGCGCCCCGGTCCATTCGGGGATCATCCCACGACGCGGGCACTGGGCAGCGTGCGGCGAGGTGGCTATGGTGCCGCTGGCGGGGGGGCTGGAGAGGGCTCGTGAGGCCTGGAGGCCGTAGGGCTGCGGGAGAGGAGGAGCGGCATCTACCGAAATCAGACCTGATAGGTCGTGATTCGCTGCTAACCTGCCCAAGAGTCCAGAATCAGACAGGCAGCAGCGTCCACAGGAACTAGGTCCAACGACAAGGGGGCCACATGGCGATTCAACTCGGTGACACCGCACCGGACTTCACGGCGGAGACCACGCAGGGCACGGTCCACTTCCACGAGTGGCTGGGCGACAGTTGGGGGATCCTGTTCTCCCACCCGAAGGACTTCACGCCGGTCTGCACGACCGAGCTCGGCGCCTTCTCCAAGGCGAAGCCCGAGTTCGACAAGCGCAACACGAAACTGATCGGTCTGTCCGTGGACTCGGTGGAGTCCCACAAGGGTTGGGCGTCCGACATCGAAGACACGCAGGGGAGCGCGCTCAACTTCCCGCTCATCGGCGACGAGGACCGTCGCGTCGCCGACCTCTACGACATGATCCACCCGAACGCGAGCGACACGTTGACGGTGCGATCGGTCTTCGTGATCGGCCCGGACAAGAAGGTGAAGCTGACCCTCACCTACCCCGCGTCGACCGGCAGGAACGTCGACGAGATCCTGCGAGTGCTGGATTCGCTCCAGCTCACCGCGGGGTACCAGGTCTCGACGCCGGTCAACTGGAAGGATGGCGACGACGTGATCATCGCCCCGGCGATCAGCGACGAGGACGCAAAGACGAAGTTCCCGAAGGGCTTCACCACCCTGCGCCCCTACCTCCGGGTCACCCCGCAGCCGAACAAGTAGGCGCGAGCCGGCTCAGTCCTCCCAGAGGGTGGGGTCGCCGGCCCAGGAGATCGACCTCGTCTCCGTGCCGCCGGCATCTTCCCCGAGGACCTGTGCGCGGAGCGCCCGTTTGAGGAGCTTGCCCGCGGGGTTGCGCGGCAGCGGGCGCTGGCGGAACCACATCCGGGTCGGCACGTTGAACGCCGCGAGCCGCGCGCGCACGTGGTCGGCGAGCTCCTCGGCGCTCACCTTGTGCCCGGGGCGCAGCAGCACGACGGCGCCGACCTCTTCTCCGAGCACCGGGTGGGGGACCCCGACGACCGCGCAGTCCGCGACGGCGGGGTGGGCGAACAGGACGTCTTCGACCTCGACCGAGTAGACGTTCTCGCCACCGCGGATCACCACGTCCTTCGCCCTGTCGACGATGAAGATGAACCCCTCCTCGTCGATGCGCGCCACGTCGCCCGTGTGGAACCACCCACCGGTGATGGCGCGGGCGGTCTCGTCGGGGCGGTTCCAGTACCCGCGGACCACGTTCGGCCCCCTCACCCAGAGCTCGCCCACCGTGCCGGGCGGCAGGTCCGGGGGCTCGTTGCCCTCGTAGCCGTCGGGCACCACCGCGGCGTCGGTAACCGGGAGCGCCCTTCCGACACTGTCGGGCTTACGGACGTACTCCTCGCCCGTGTTCAACGCGGTGGCCGCCGAGGTCTCGGTGAGCCCGTAGCCGTTGCCGGGTTGCCCGGTCTTGAAGGCCGCCCGGATGCGCCGCACGAGATCGGCAGGGGCCGGTGCGCCGCCGTAGGAGATGGAGCGGACCGATGAAGTGTCGCGGCGCGTGAGGTCGGGAGAATCGAGCATCCGCATGACCACGGTCGGTACGCCGCCGAAGATGGTCACTTTCTCCCGCTCGATGAGCTCGAACGCCCGCTCGGCGTCGAAGCGGTGCATGAGGACGATCTTCGAGCCTGCCGCGGTGTTGGCGATGAGGACGGCGTGGCAGCCGGTCGCGTGGAAGAGCGGCACCGTGAGGAGGTAGCACCGCTGCGGCCGGTCTCCCTGTTCCCCTTGCGCGACGGCCCACCGCAGCTGGCTCATCGCCTGCTGGAAGAAGAGGTTCATCAGGTTCGTGCAGGTGTTCCGATGGGTTCCCACTGCACCCTTCGGTTTTCCCGTCGTTCCCGACGTGTAGAAGATCGTCACGTCGTCGTCAGGGAAGAGCTCCACGTCCGGCGGCGACGCGTCAGGGGCCACGTCGCCGAGAAGCCCGGCGAACGTGGGCCCGAGGTGCGCGACAGCGTGCGCCGCGCCCCGCTCGTCCGTGGTCACGACCGCCCGGAGGTCGTGCAGGTCGCGGAGGTGGGGCCCGATGCGGTCCGCGCGCTCGGGATCGACGAACGCCACGGTTGCGCCGCAGTCCCCGAGCCCGTACGCGAGCTCACCACCGGTCCACCACGCGTTCAACGGGACGACCACCGCGCCCGCCGCCACGGCGCCCCAGAAGGCCATGACCCACTCCGGCAGGTTGCGCATGGCGATCGCGACGCGGTCTCCCTTCTGGACGCCGAGCTCTTCACGGAGCCGGTGGGCGAGGGTCGCAGCGATCCGGTAGTGCTGTGCGTACGTCATCCGCTCGTCCTCGTAGACGAGGTAGTCGGCGTCGCCGTAGCCGAGCGAAAGATCGAGCACCGAGCGGAGCGACGGGGGGGCGGCCTTCCAGGCACGCAGTCGGACGCCGCGCACGTCGACGTCGTGCATCTCGAACAGCTGTCCGGGAGCGGTGAGACGCGCGACCGCCTCCTCGTAGCCGAGCTCCTCGTGGGCCGGCTCCGTCGAGGGCACCGCCGACGGTTCCGTCACTTGGTCTTGAACACCGCCTGGCGGTAGTACGCGAGCTCGGCGACGCTCTCCTTCACGTCGTCCATCGCGCGGTGGCTGCCGTGCTTGTGCGGCGCACCTGCGAGCGCCTCGGGGAGCCACCGTCGGGCGAGCTCCTTCACCGTCGACACGTCGATCGACCGGTAATGGAAGAACCGCTCGATCTCGGGAAGCTGGGTGGCGAGGAACCGGCGGTCCACACCGATCGAGTTCCCACAGAGTGGGACCGTCCCCGGCTCGGCGATGTGCGTCTCGAGGAAGGCGAGCGTCGCCCTCCCCGCGTCCTCGAGCGAGACGGTCGATGCCTCGATCGCAGCCAGCAGCCCGGACCTGGTGTGCATCTCCCGTACCACGTCGCTCATCGCGTCGAGGTGCGCGCGGTCGGTGGCGACGATCAGGTCGGGGCCTTCGGCGACCACGGTCAGGTCGTCATCGGTGACGAGCGTCGCGATCTCGACGATGGCGTCCACGGCGGGATCGAGCCCGGTCATCTCGAGGTCCATCCAGGCGAGCATCGGTGCGAGAGGCTACCGCCCCTCGCCCGCCCCGATGCCGGGTACGCAGACGGCGTTACCATCCCTCGGTGCCGCAGATGCTCCCGGTTCCCCTCCACCGCCTCGACGCAGATCTCCCCGTTCCCTCGTACGCCAGGGCGGGGGATGCCGGAGCCGACCTCTACGCCAGGACCGACGCGCACCTCGTCGCGGGAGGGGGCCGGGCGCTCGTGCCCACCGGGGTGGTGGTCGCCATCCCCGAGGGCTTCGCGGGGTTCGTCCAGCCACGCAGCGGCATCGCGCTCCGCCACGGCGTGACGTGCCTCAACACCCCGGGCCTCGTCGACTCGGGATACCGCGGCGAGCTCGCCGTGCTGCTGGTCAACACCGACCCGAGCGAGGACTACGACGTGCGACGCGGCGACCGCATCGCCCAGCTCGTCGTCCAGCCGGTCGTGCAGGCGGTGTTCGAGCCGGTCGAAGAGGACGGGCTGCCGTTGACGGCCCGCGGCCCCGGCGGGTTCGGGCACAGCGGCCGGTAGGAGGGACGCCGGGCGCGAGCGGAGGCGGGCGGGTCCGCCCCGTGTCGTCCGGCGACCCGCGGGTCCCGCCGTCAGCGGCGGGAGATTGAACGTCACGAGCTCCGGAGCCGTCCTGGACGCGGTCACCCGAGCCGGACGGGGCACTGCCAGGAGCTTCACCGCCGGGACCGGTCGCGGTAGAGTACCCGTGCACGCGGACGTGGCTCAGTTGGTAGAGCATCACCTTGCCAAGGTGAGGGTCGCGGGTTCGAGTCCCGTCGTCCGCTCCGGCGATCTTCACGTTTTGCGTGAGGACCACTTCACGTTTCGACCTGCCGTGATGGTGCCATAGGGGTGCGACGCGTGCCCAGAAGCGCGAGGGGTCGTGCGGACGCTCCGGGTGCTCGACCCCGGCCGCGCCGAGACGACCTCAGCACGGCGTTTTCGCGGGAACGTGCAGGCGACTACGGGGATGCGCCGACGAGGTCGCTGAGCGTGGTCCGCCGACGGCGGCGCGCCAAAGACACCGGGCTCGCCCACTTCCCCTCGCAGAGCTTCGCCATCAACCAGGCGTGGCTCGCCGTCGTCTGCATGGCCGGCGACCTCCTGGCGTGGACCAAAGGGCTGTGCCTGGATGGTGACCTCGCACGCGCCGAGCCCAAGCGTCTGCGCTATACCCTCCTCCACACCGCAGGCGTCGTCTGCCACTCCGCTCGGAAGACCACCTTGCGCCTTGCCGAGGGCTGGCCGTGGGCCGACCAGCTCGTCGCCGCGTTCGGCCGACTGCCTTCCTGGCAGATCACCGTGACCTGAGGCCGCACAGCGCTGCAACGAATCACAATTTCGAGTCTTTGGTCTACCACGCCCCGGATGCGCCTCGTCCACGCTGCTCACCCTCCCGGAGCGCTTCGCTGTCCGTGTCGGCGTCCACTTGACCGTCATTGCGACGTTGCGCCGCTACAGAACGCTCGACACGTCGACATCGCTGTCTGCTCGGGACTTACTGAACGATCTCGGTTAAGCGGTCAATGCGATTTCTGCTCGCAGTGAAGAGCTGTGGCACTTTGACTACGAACCACGGAGGTACTCGTGTCAGCATTCGAAGAGTTCGATCCGCCACCTTTGCGGAGACACGAAGCAGCTAACTGACACGCGGCAGCCCGCTCTCACTGTTCAGTACCGACGAGAGATTGACCATGGCAAGCAAGACTATGAGCATCTCCGACCGCACTCCTCGGAACTTGCGGACGCACTTGAGCTTGTTTGGACAGCCGAGACACTTCCCGCATCCGCTCTCTTCACAGGCGCTTGTCAATCCCATCACGAAGACCTGCTCCCACGCGGACCGGGTGACGACCTCCCGCTCGACGGCGACCGCGGGGCCAGCGAACGGCGGTCCGTTCCGAAGACCCGTATCCAAAGTCCGACCCGGTGGAGCGAGACGTGCGGAGGCGCTCGCGACGCCGAGTGACCCAGGGCGATGGTGTGACGCTCGTGTGCCGCCCGCTGACGACACTGAGGTGCGGGAGGTCGCCCTTCCGACACCACGCGATCAGCGAGGAGGGCCACATGAGGAATTCACGGAGGTTCGTCCTGATCGTGTCGGGGCTCTGGCTTGGCACGCCGGCGGTCGTCGCAGCTGGCACGCCGACGGTCGTCGCCGCGAGCACGGTTGGGCCGTCGACGTCGCACCCGGCGTGCGCCGACTCGTGGAAGAACCCCGCCGGGGGGCCCTGGACGACCGGCTCCGACTGGTCGTCCGGCTCCCCGCCCGGATCTCACGAGGCCGCTTGCATCACGCTCGCCCTACGCGCCCCGGTGGTGCTGAGCGGGTCGGGGACGGCCGGCAGCCTGGTGGTAGGCGGCTCGAGCCGCTCGGACCAGCTCATGCTCGACAACGCCACGCTCACCCTCTCGTCCGACGCGACGGTCGCCTCCCACGGAGAGCTCTTCGGCTCCGGCTCCCTGAGCCTGCCAAGGGGCGAGACGCTGACGAACTCCGGCATGGTCGCGGTCACTCCGGGGACGTTGAACGTCGCCGCCGACATCGAGAACCGGCCCACGGGGACCATCGTCGTCGCGGGGGACGGGGGCTACGCAGCCGCTCTGACCCTCGACGGAGCCGTCACCCTCGACAACGAGGGGACGATCGACATCGGGGCGCTCAACTCGGCTCTCTACACCGGGACGACCGGGAGGATCGTGAACGCTGCCGGCACGATCGCCAACGCAGGAACGATCTCGGTGGGCGACGGCTGCTCCAGCCGGTGCGTCGAGACGCCGGGCCAGGCAACGTTCGTCGAGGGCACAGGCAGCACCACCGGGAACGCGATCCTGGTCTGGGGAGGGACCCTGGCGCTGGAGGGCAGCGGAGCTTCGTACTTCTCCACCACCGACGTGCTGTCGGGGAACATCGCCGCCGGCCAAACCGTCGAGGTCCGCGGCACCACCCAGGCCACGGCCAGCTTCACGAACCGTGGGACCATCATCGGGTACGGCGGTCTGGCGGTCCCTCCCGGCGGCACCCTCACCAATGAAGGCACGATCGAAGACGGCGCCGGCTCGAGCGGCTACCCGGGGCTGGCCTTCGACGGCAACCTCGTCAACGCGTCGAGCGGGGTGATCGGCGAGAACGACGGGGGAATCACAATGGGGAGGGCCGGGACGACCTTCACCAACGCCGGGACGATCTACATGCTCTGGCCGAACGGCATCGTCCTGGCCGCCGGAAATCCCCAGACCTCTTCGTCACGGGACATCACGTTCCGGAGCACCGGGACCATCTACTGGGGAACCGGCGGGGCCTCTTGGGGTGGCGTCGGCGACGCTACGGTCCTCGAAGCCTACGGGGGCGACACCGTCGACCTCGGCGGGACGATCGTGCCCGTGCCCCTCGCCGAGCCGAGCACAGGCGCTGGTGGTGGCATCACCTACGGGCTCACCGGCGGCCATCTGGGCCCGGACGGCACCCCCGAGTGGACGCTGACCTGCAACGCCAAGGTCGCAGGGGGGTGGAGCTTGAGCTGCGGCAACGTCGCGGAGCTGGTCGAGGGCAAGGCCACGACCCACGTCCCGACGGTTGTCTCGGTGAGGGGTTCGGGGGCGCCGGACGGCAGCGCCGGCTGGCAGTCCCCCTACGGCCACCCCGTCACGCTCACGGCCACCGTCTCGGCACAGAACAAGAGCTCGCCCTCCGGGACAGTGGCGTTCTTCGGCGCGCACAGCGTGACGGAGGGAAAGCCGGGGCCCGACCTGCTCGGGATGGCCAAGCTGTCGCCGAAGAGCGGCGGCCCGTCCACCGCGAGCTTGACGATACAGGCGCTGCCGCCCGGCACCTACCTGCTCCTCGCGCTCTACGAGGGCGACTCCGGCTACCTCGCGTCCAACACGCAGTACGGGTCGCCTGGTCTCACACCGCCCAGCTACGGGAACGAGGTCATCTCCCAGCAGACGACGTCAGTCGCGCTCAGCGCGTCTCGCACCAAGGGCGCCTCGGGCGTACCGGTGACGTTCGAGGCGAAGATCTCTCCCAGCGCCGTCGGCCGGGAGCATCCGACGGGGGTGGTCACGTTCTTCGACAACGGCACGCCGATCGGCGTCGCCCCCGTCTCCACGGTCGAAGGCGTCACGGCCGCCCGGTTGACGACCGAGACACTGCCCGTCGGCAGCTACCCGATCATTGCCGCTTACCCCGGCGACATCGACTTCGCCGGCGCCGCGTCGTCACCGCTCACCGAGACGGTGGTGAGCTGAATCGGGATCACTGAGCTCACCTCGACGCGGCTCCTCGCCGCGTCAGCCGCCGCTCGTCGCGGGTACCCATAACGGGTCGTCGGCAGTTCTTGGGCAGCTCGAGGCCGAGACACGGTCCGTGCCCGGAGTCCGGTTGCCTGGCGAGTTTCTTCGTGCCCGGACTCTGCAACGACGGACGCCGACTACATCGCCGCGGTTGGGGGACTCACACTGGGGAGGTCTGCTCGGCGTTGACCTCACCCTCCGGGATTACGCGGTCGTCTCCCGTCAATGTGGCTGCTGCGGCAGCGTCTCTTCGGCACATCGGTCCATCCACTCTTGCCCCATTTGCTCCACGGCTGCCTGGTGCGCGGCGCGGGGGTGGAGCATGCTTCCTCAATCGGACTCGGGAGAGCCGTCGGGAAACAACTGTGCCTCCATCGGTTCTGCCATCACAGATGCCGCCTCGTCCCGCTCGTCATCGGACAGCGACGACCAGTCGTGCGGCGGCTTGACGAAACCGCACGACCAACCCTCTGCGACAAACTCCAAGTCGCAGACCGGGCAGATGTGAATCGGGTCCTTGACCCTCCCCAGGTTGCCGCGGCTGATCGAGCGGCAGAATGCCTCTAACGCTAGCGGGAGTTTCCGGGATAGCCGAGGTTGAAGGCCCGTTGCCCCAGGTCAGCGTCTCATCCCGGGACCAGGCCTGTATTACCTAACTCGCCGGTGCGAACGTGTCGAGCCCGAAGAGGTCGACGAGCTGGCGCTGGGTGTCGTTCATCTCGGTGAGCATGCGCCGGGCCCTCGGGCGTCCGCCGGTGGAGGGGTAGAGGAGCACGGTCTCTTGGAGCTTTCCGAGCTCGTGCAAGACGTCGTTGGCGCTCATCTCGAGCCCGGCGCGGCGCACCTCGCGCACCATGAGCCGCAGCACGCTCAAGGCGAGGACGCAGCAGAACAGGTGGACGGTGATCTTCTGGTCGGTCCAGTGGAAGACCGGCGCGACGGCGACGCAGTCGGGGTCCTTCAGCTGGCGGAAGTCACCTTCCACGATCCACTGGGAGCGGTAGGCGGCCACCACCTCTTCGAGAGTCCACTCGACGCGGTCGGTGATGAGGACGCGCTTTCCGAACACCTCTGCTTCGAGCGCCGCCCGCTTGTCGGCGTCGATCGCAAAGTCGAGGGCGAAGTCCTTTCCCGAGGTGCCGTTCAGCGTGACGGTGAGCACCCGGGAGACCCAGCGCGCAGAGCAGATCTCTTTGATCTCGTCGTCGAGCGCCTTGCGTCCCCGTCTCGACCTGCCGCCCGAAAGGCGTCGTGCGAGGTCGGCCAGCCGGGCGGTGGCCTTGGCGAGGGTCTGGTCGAAGCCTCGGGACTGCTTTTGGTGGAACTCGTCTGAATGAGTGACCACGACGCGCAGGTCGCGACCCAGCACGTGCATACTGCGCTCGACGGCACGCACGCCGGAGAGCCCTTCGACGACGCGGTATTCGCCGTCGGCGAGCGAGAGGAGGTCTGGGTGCTGGTGGGGCGGCACCGATCCGACGAAGTGCAGGCCCTCCAAGGCACAGAGGTTGTCCTTTGAGTCCATGCCGGCGTCGAAGACCACCGTGAGGTCGTGGTCTTCTCGCTCGCCGAGCTGTCGGCGCAGCATCTGAATGGCGCGCTGGAACTGGGTCACGTCGGGTCGGTTGCCCGCATAGGCGTGGTGCGCGATGGGGACCGCCCCGTCGGCCGTGACCACCAAGGAGAGACCGACGAGTCGCAGGTCGTGACGCTTGTTCTTGGCGTGCCCGCGTTGGGCGATCGTGTTGCGCTCGTTGGCCGAGTCCACGTAGGTCGACACGTTGGTCATGTCCAACACGAGGCCCACCTTGTCCAAGGAGAACTCAGCGATGGTGCGTTCGGTGACCTTGCGCCAGATCGCCTCGAGCGCCTCGGCGCCGAGAGCGTCCATCGCGTCCCAGAACCTCCGGTGATCGAGCGCGGATGCCGGCACCTTCACCATCCGGTCGCCGGCGGTCTCTTGCCACCAGCGCGAGAAGCCGAGCTTGGAGCACGGGGCGACCACCCGGTTGGCCACCATGAGCTCGACGTAGGTCCCGACCGACGCCCCGGCGTCGTCGCGACGGCGCCCCACGACCTCGTCGACGATGCCGGCAATCTCGATGCGTCGAAGGATCGACAAGGCACCGGCCAAGGCACCAAAGGCGAGGTGCCGGGTGCGCTCGGGGAGCACCTGTGCACCGGTCATCGCCGCTTCGATGTCGGCCGCCTTGCCGAGATAGCGCTCGGACACCATCTTCGGTTTGCCGCCCACCCGCGCCATCTCGCGCAGGTAGTAGTAGGTGTGCCCGCCCACCTTCTTGGAGATGATGGAAGCCATACATTAGGTAATACACCAAATGCCGGACGATCGCGAGCACCTGACGTGGACAAACGCGCTGGTCACGCGAATTTTTGGAAGAAAGTTCCTCAGCCGGGATCGAGAGCTTCAGGGGCCATCCCGGAAACTCCCGCTAGGCCCGCTTATCCCGTGGGCGGTCCTCCGATCACACCTCTGAGCACCAGGTCAGGCCCAAAGGTGAAGACCTCTCCAAACCACGGAGGCGTCTGCTCCACGCACCATCGGCCGCTCCGCTGGCTGTCGGGATCGCTCCGATCGCGTCCACTCCGGTGATAAGGAGTACGCGAGCATCAGGAACATCGGTGCGACGCGAGGAAGTTCGTCATCCACTCTTGCCACAACCGCTCGCACGAGGCTTCGGCGGACGCGAACGGCTCTTCGTTCCCCGCTTCCACGAGTGCGATGGTCCGTAGATCATCGTTCTCAAAGTGCGGATCTGCACAGAAATGATGTCGAACCACGACGCGACCAGCCGCGTCGAGGTGTGTCAATTCCACCTCGAGCCTTTCTGCGCTGGCGAGAAGCGCCGCCCGAATCTCCGATACGAAGCAGCCTCCACCCTGGCGCTCAACGTACTCGACGATCGCCTCGGCGCTATCGCCCGCATCTTCGCTCGGCCCGATCCCCTCAACGACGCTCATGGTTCCGGTACCTCGCTACGCAGGCGGTTCCACGATGTAGTTGGTCATGGTGCCGACCTGCGGCGACGAGAGTTCGACGAGGTCGCCGGGCTTCAAGAAGAGATCGGGCGGCACCCTTCCTGTCGGTTGCGGTAGCGACATGTCAGCAGCGGTCCCCGCTGCCGTTCCTCCAGAGACGACGTCGCCGGGTCGCAGCGTGAAGTCCCTCGAGATCTCCGCGAGGATCTCGCCGAAAGAAAAGATCATCCCGACCGAATTGAACGACTGACGCTGTGCTCCGTTCACGCAAAGCGTGACATCGACATTCCCTGGGTCGTCGCCCACTGAGATCGCCGGGCCCATCGACACACATCCATCGAAGTTCTTTGCGAAATTGTAGCTCATGGACTGAGGACGGTCCGACCCGTCACGGATGCTCCAGTCGTTGAGAAGGGTGAATCCCCAGATCGCATCGGCTGCCTTCTCAGCGGCGATGTCCTTGACAGACATCCCGAGAATGATCGCCACCTCCCCTTCGTAGTCGAACCGCTCGGTTCGTCGCGGTTTGGGTATGGGGTCACCAGGACCGGCGACCTCGTCGACCACCTTCCAGAATCCCCATTGTCCAGCCCGCCGAGCGTTCGTGACGGTTTCCTCGAGGCTGCGCGTCAGAGACCTATCCGTGTTCGCCGTCATCCGTGCCAAGTGGTCGGGATAATTGCCCCCGGCGCACGCGATCCGCCGACCCGGCCAGGGTGCGTGCAGAAGTACCGCTCGCGGGTCATGGACGATGTGACGCCCGGTGGGGCCGACGTCCACCGAGGACGTCGCCCGTGCCGCCTCGAGCGCTCGGCGCGCGTCGTCGAGCGCTCGTTGGCCCCCGTCGATGAGTGTCAGAAGGCGAGCCGGCACTCTCGGCTTGCCATGGTCGTCCTCGGCGTCTTCGGAGCCGTCACGAGCCATGGCGAGGAAGGCCTCGCTCAGGTTGACGACCCCGCCACTGTCGACTGCACCCACCCGCCGGTCGTCGCCGAACACGACGATCCTCATGCCCCGACCCTCTCTTCCTTCCGCCGGGCAGCCGTCGCCTCGGCGTCCACCTCCAAAGACTGCTCGCCCGAATGAAGGACCACCCCGTACTCTTGCTCGGCCGCCTCGAGGCTGACATATCCGGCGAGCACATCTGACAAGACGCTCGCTGGTTCCCGTTCGAAGGGCGATCCAAATCCACCACCGCCACCGGTCTCGATCGTGTAGCCCTCCTCGACCTCGAGATCCGTAAGGGGGATCTTTCCGGTACCGCGATCTCTTTCCTTCTGGCCGTCGCATCGGACAACGGCCACCCGGTTCGGCGCGCCGTCGCCACCCCCTGCCAGTCCCCATGGTGCACACTGCGTACGCTCCACCCTCGACTCCAGTCTTCCGGGAACGAGCATTCGAGTCTCCTGTACGACCCCGAGGCCCCCACGGAACCGGCCCGGACCTCCCGAGTCTCGTCGTAGGGCCCGCCGGAGGATCACAAACGGCGTCTTCGCCTCCGCAGCCTCGACCGGAGTGTTGTGCGTGTCGCCGTCATTCAGACATACGGTGGCCGACTGGCCGTCTCGATCGGCGAGGGCACCCCAACCTCCGCCGCTCAGTCCGCTCATACCCGGTTCTCGGAAGATCGTGCTGTGTCCGGTAACCGGGTCGATACCGTATACGTGGACCAGGGCCAGGTCCGCGTGATGTCCGGCGATCACCCGCTTCGGGCACGCTGTCGCAAGCGCCTTGAAGATCGTGTCTACAACGGTCATCGGAACCGTCATCCACATCCGCACCGCCGCCGGCTTGGTGGCGCTCACGATCCTCCCCGGCGGAAGGACGATCTTCAGCGGCCGAAAGGACCCTTCGTTGATGGGAAGCAGCGTCGGCGACGTCAAGAACTTGAACGCAACCTCGGCGGCCGACCGTCCAGCCGTGGGGCCGGAATTGAAGTAGCCGGCCACCTGGGGACTGCATCCGCTGAGGTCGATCGTCATGTCGTCGCCACGCACCGTTACCTCGACCCGGATCGGGATGCGCCTGCCGACGACGACACCGTCATCGTCCATGAAGGACTCGGCCTGATAGACCCCGTCAGGGATCTCCGAGACTGCCTGCCTAGCCGTCGCCTCGCTCTGCTCGTAGAGTATTGCAAGACTACTGCGGAAAAGCTCGTTGCCGTACCGTTGAAGGACGTCGCTCACGCGGTGATCTCCCGTGCGGATCGCTGCGATCTGTGCCCGCATATCACCCATCATGCGCTCGGGGATGCGGATGTTCGCGCGGATCATGTCGGTGAGCTCCGCATCTTGGACTCCCCGCTTGAAGATCTTCACAAAGGGCACCTGAAGTCCCTCGGTGAACAGGTCCCGGGTTGCCCCGCCCAACTGCCCGCCGATGTCCTGCCAGTGCGCCATCGACGAGACGAACGCCAAGAGCTCCCCTTCGTTGAAGACGGGGAGCGTGAAGATCATGTGGTTGAGGTGGCTCCCCATGACCGCCGGGTCATTGGTCAGGAGAATGTCGCCCGGATGGATGTCTTCCCGACCCCAGTGGTTCAGTTTCGCCTTGACGGCGTCGGACAATCCGCGTATGAACATCGGGAGACCCAGCCCGATCGACACCGTGTTGCCGTGTTCGTCAAAGATACCCACGGTGAAGTCCTCGGCTTCGTAGATGACGGTGTTGTAGGCGGTTCGCATGAGGTTGGTCTTCATCTCGCTCGAGATGGCCACCATTGCCGATCTGATTACCTCGGAGGTGAAGGCGTCAGCTTCGCGACGTCCTGCAGCCATGCGCGCGGTGTTGAGCGTCGTCATCCTCATTCCTCTCCGATCGCCAAGACCAGCTCCCCGTGGAGGCCCACCCGGACCACCTCGTCCCGCGCGATCGGGGTGGTCGAGGCGGGTTCCTGGACCACCGCCGGACCGCGGATCACGTTTCCTGCAAGTAGCCCGCTTCGCTCGTACACGGGAGCGGTGAGCTGTTCTTCATCCCAGAACGTCACGATTCGTTCGCCGACGCGGGATTCGTCGGCCGGCGTCTCCCGACCGGTCGCCAGTTCACGCGACATGCGCTTCCTCAGCCGGCCAATCGTCGACACTCGTATGCTCACAATCTGCGCCGGCTCCTCTTTGGCGCTGTGGCCGTACCTTCTGTCGTGCATCATGTCGAAGAGCTGTTTGATGGCCGCACGGGCGCCGACGCCGGACAGCATGAGGTCGCTCGGTACGCGTACGGTGACGGAGTGTTCTTGTCCCGCATAGCGCATGTCGGCCGACCGCTCGGAGACGACCGCCATCGGTTCGGCCGTCGACGTGGACAGCTCTGCTTCTCCGAGACGCTCGAGCTCGCCGAAGGCTGCCTCGAGCTCCGCCATCTCCAACTGGTCGAGTGTGGCGAAGACGGTTCGTACGCGGTCTCGACGCCAGTCGGCCATCAGCATGCCCACCGCCGAGAAGTGACCCGGCGCAGGCGGGACCACGATTCTCTTGATGCGCAGCTGACGAGCCACGGCAGCACCGTGGAGGGGGCCGCCGCCGCCGAAGGCGATCATCGTGAAATCCCTCGGGTCGAGACCGCGATTCAGCGTCACCCCGCGCACGGCGTTGGCCATCTCCGACGTCGCCACCTCGAGCATCCCCGTTGCGGCCCGGTGGGCGCTGACGCCGAGAGGCCGGTTCAACTGCTCTTCAAACGCCAACCGCGCGGCCTGGACGTCCAGCGGAATGTTTCCACCATGGAAGGCCAACGCGTCGATCCTTCCCAGGAGGAGGTTCGCATCGGTGATCGTCGGCATCGAGCCGCCCCGGCCGTAGCACACCGGACCGGGCAGCGCGCCCGCGCTCCGCGGCCCCACATGAAGCCCCCCGACGTCGTCAAGCCAGGCGATACTGCCGCCGCCCATCCCGACTTCGACGATGTCAAGCACCGGGATGCGGATCGCCAAGCCCTCGTTGTACCCACCCACGAAGTAGTCCGCGGAGACGCCGGGCTCTCCTCGCTGGATGACGCATGCCTTTGCTGACGTTCCACCCATGTCGAAGGCGACAGCTGAGTCGATGCCCAGCTGCTCGCAAATCGCCATGGCGCCGATGACGCCTCCAGCCGGTCCCGACTCCATCATCTGGACGCACTGTCGACGGGCCATCTCGACGTCCGAGAGGCCGCCGTTCGACTGCATGATGAGCAGCGTTCCGCCGAACTTCTCCAAGCGCAAGCCCCTGTCCAACTGGTCGAGGTAGCTGCTGACGACGGGCCCGACGTAGGCATTGGCAGCCGTGGTAGAGGTGCGCTCGTACTCCCGGTACTCTCTCGACAGCTCGTGGGAAGCCGTCACGAACAGTTGGGGGTTGGCGCGCCGGAGGATCTCGACCATGAGTTGCTCGTGGACGGGATACGCGTAGGAATGGAGAAACAGCACCGCCACCGCCTCGGCTCCCTTCGCGACCACCTCGCGCGACAGTGCCTCCGCCTCCTCCGTGTCGAAGGGCACCCTGATGGTCCCGTCCGCCTGCACGCGCTCATCGAGCTCAAACACCATGTCTCTCGGGATGAGCGGACGATGCTTGCGAAAGCGCGGATTGAACGACTCGGGCCGGTTGATCCGGCCTATCTCGTAGACGTCCGCAAAACCCTTCGTGGTGATCAGCGCCGTCCGCGCTCCCTTTCGCTCGAGGATGGCGTTGATGACGACGGTCGAGCCGTGGATGAAGAGCGAGGTGTCGGCCAGTGGATTGGGAAGGCTCTCCACACCAACCATGACCCCCCTGGTGAGCTCGCCAGGCGTGGACAGCGACTTGCCGTACGCCAGTTCGCCCGTGCTCTCGTCGAGGGACACGACGTCCGTGAACGTCCCGCCGATGTCAGCGGCAATCCGCACTGGCTGCTCCTTGGATGTGCTGGACCGAGTCGGGATTGTTAGTCGTGCGTTGCTCTTGGCGTCTCAGCCTCCCAACCCGCGCTCCATCCCACCCATCCGAGCGATTCGCCGGCGAGCAAGCGCCCGTCCGCGACCGCACTCTCCAGGTCGAGGGCGGCGTCCCCGTTCTGGCCGGGACGACCGCCATTACCGCACTCCTCCCTCGAGGAGGGCACGGCGGACGGAGAAACGGTGGAGGAATCGTCGGCGGGCCGTCGTGGTCGAGGGTCTGTTCCCAGATGGCCGGCCATCTCAGGCCGGGACCGGGGCGAGCCCGAGCGTCTTTTCGACCGCGGTGAGGACCTTGTGCTCATCGGGCAGCACGTAGTCCTCGACCGGCTGGCTGTAGGCGATCGTGCTGTCGAGGGCGGTCACCATGGAAATCGGGGCCCTGAGCGAGTCGAAGCCCAGCTCCGCGACTTCGGCGACGACCACTGCCGCCACCGAGGCGTGCCGGGTCGCCTGGTCGACGACGACGAGGTGACCGGTGCGGGCGACGGACGCGAGGATCGTGTCGACGTCGAATGGCGCGATCGTGCGGGGGTCGATCACCTCCACGCTCACCCCCCGTCGGGCGAGCGTCTCGGCGGCGGCGAGCGCAGTGTGGACGGTGAGCCCAGTCGCCACGATCGTGAGGTCGCTACCCTCGCGCTTCACGTCCGCCACCCCGAACGGAACGGCGTGCTCGCCGTCGGGCACCTCCCCCTCGGTGAGGAGAAGGAGCTGGTGGCGGAAGTACAAGACAGGGTTGTCGTCGCGGATGGCCGTCGTCATCAGCCCCTTCGCGTCGGCCGGCGTCGACGGCATGACAACCTTGAGGCCGGGCACGCCCATGAACATCCCGTACAGCGACCCGGTGGCCTGGCCTGCCCACCCGCAGGTGAAGCCGTAGCCCGCCACCATCACCGTCGGAACCGAGACCGCTCCCTTCGACATGAAGTGGAACCGGGGACCCTCGTTCACGACCTGATCGGCCGCCACCAGGGTGAACTCGGCCATGTACAGCTCGACGACTGGGCGGTACCCGGCCATGGCGGCACCCGTCGCCATACCGATCTCTGCCGTTTCCGAGATCGGCGTGACCCGCACGCGCTCGGGGCCGAACGCGCGGAGAAACGGATCGTCGGGCGAGGTGGCCATGTTCTGGCCGAAGTAGAGGACGTGCTCATCCCGCTCCATCTCCTCGCGGATGGCCTCCTGGATGGCCGCTCCGTAGGGGATCACGTGCGACATTGGCTTCCCTCCGTCTCTTCAAGGACTGGGTTCGATGTCTTTTCAAGCACCAGGTGCGAGGGCGCAGCTTGTCCGAGTGCGACGGAACCGTCAGGCATAGACGTAGCGGAGGCCGCTGTCGGGCTCCGGCCAGGGGCTGTCGAGCGCGAAGCGCTGGGCCTCGTCGATCTCTGCACGGGCCGCCGCCTCGATTGAATCGGCGTCCACGTCGCGAAGCGTGCCGTCGATGACGAGCCTGTGGCGGAAGCGCGGGACCGGATCGCCCCGAAGGGCAGCCTCGTACTCGGCCCGGTTGCCGAAGATGGCGATCGCCTCGTGGTCGGGGTAGCGCAACGGGACGCCCGGCGGGGCGATCAGGTTACCGTGGGCGCTCAGACGGTAGACGAGCGACTCGACCAACGTCGGGCCTTCTCCGGCGCGCGCACGCGCCAGCGCCTCGGTCATGGTCGCGTAGACCACCACGGGGTCGCCGCCGTCCACGGTGATGCCCTCCATCGCGTAGGCCTTGGCTTTCGTCGAAAGCGGCTCGCCCGCGGCCGCGTTCGCGTCCTCCTGGTCGGTGCGGGTCCGGCTGTTATAGTTGTTGTTCTCCATCACGTAGACGACCGGCAGCTTCCACAGCGAGGCGATGTTCAACGATTCGTGGAAAGCCCCCTGCTTGCTCGCGCCGTCGCCGAAGAAGCAGACGATCGCCTCGCCCCGGTGACGGATCTGGGCCACCCAGGCGGCGCCGGCCGCGTGCGGGAGGTGCTGCGCCACGATGCCCGAGCCCCCGAGCAGGCCGCGGGGTGGGTCGTACAGGTGCATCGACCCCCCGAGGCCGCCGCACAGACCGTTGGCCTTGCCGTAGATCTCGGCCATCATCAGCTTCGTGTCGGTGCCGAGCGCGATCGGGTAGCCGTGGCAGCGGTACGAGGTGAGGATTTGGTCGCCCGGCGCAAGGGCTGCGATGCACCCCACGATCGAGGCCTCGGCGCCGTCGGCGAGATGCGTGTGTCCCCGGATGATCCCAGGGTGGTCGGTGAAGGTCGACTTCACCCGCTCTTCGAACTCGCGTATGCGGAACATCTGCGTGTAGATCCAGACGAGACGCTCGGGGCCGAGCGCCTCAGCAGTACCTCCGTTCATCGCATTGCCGACTACCAACCCTTGGGCTCCTTCCTCTACAGAACTCCGACCGAGATCTCGATCGTGGTCAGCTCCCGGCCGGCCCGCCGGACGCTGATGCGAGCACGGTCCCGGTGGAATGCGCGGCGCGATCGAAGGCAGATTCGATTGGCAGGGCCCGAAGTTCGGCAGAGAGCACCTCGACGCCCCACGGGCCGTGGTAGCCGAGGCCGTGGAGGGCCCGCACGTAAGCCTCGAGGTTAAACTCGCCTTCGCCTGGGAGCAAGCGGTAGCTCGTCACTTCCTCCCTGAGGTCGGGCCGGTTCTCGCGCGCGCCATCGCTCAGCTCGACGTAGACGGGGTAGCCGAGCGGCATCGTCTCCAGCATTGCGGGCTCGATGCCGAGCTTGCCGAGGTGCCACGTGTCGAGTACGAGTCCCCCGTTCTGCGCTCCGACGGCCGTCACGAGAGTCGCCGCCTTGTCAAGACTGTTCACGTTGACGTCACCTATCGTGAGCTCGTAGAGAAGTGGGGCGTTGTGCTCTTCCGCGGCCCGTGCGCACAACCGTGCGAAGGCGTCGACTAGCTGCGCGCGCTCCACCGGGACACGAAAGATGTTGCCCACCTTCACGTGGTGCGCGCCAAGGGCGGCGGCGGCCTCGAAGACGAGCCTGGTTGTAGCTTCCGCCGCTCGGTAGCGGGGGTCCTCTTCAGGGAGGTACCAGTTCATCAGGAACTCGAGCTCCAGGTGCTCGAGACCTTCGTTGGCGAAGATGCGGCCGAGTTCGGCAAGCGGATGAACTTCGAGCAGGTGGCGCAGGTCCTCGTGCCAGAGCCCGAGACCCTGGAGACCCACGCGGCCCGCCTGCGCGCAGCGGTCGCTCCAGCTGAACGGGCTCCACTGCACGCCTCCGGGCAGAGGCATCGCCGACCCGGCCGTGGTCCAGTACGACCCGAGGATGCCCTCGTTCGACATCGCTGGACTCCTCCTCAAGTCGTCCTGGGGCTCTCCCAGTGGTGCGCACACGTGGCAGGGTGCCGCGAGCTAGGCGCGTGGTGATCGGGGGTGCGCGATCCCCAGCAGATCAACCATCGTGAGCAACCCCGGTCGCGCCCTCTCGACCGCAGGCACGAGGTTCGTGATCACCGCCACGGTGCCATGGTCGCCGTTCACCCCGCCGCGGATCTGCTGGTGGATTTCAGGTCGCCCGAACAGGTCGATCTCGTCGAGATTCTCGGCACCAGCGCTCATCTCGAGGTCGTAGTTGACGACGCCTCCGCCGTGACAGTGCGCCCTCGCATGCTGGTGCTGACCGATCACCCCACGAGCCGGGATGCGTCCGAGCGGCGTGTCGACCGAGTCCTGCGCGATCACCGGAACGATGGACTCCTCGTAGCGCTCGACCTCCCAGCCGAGTCCGCTGGCGAGCAAGGAAGCGGACTGGCGGAGCCCGACATGCCCGATCCCCCCAGTGCGAGCGAGCAGCTCGAACTCCTCTTCGGTCATCCCCACGCCGGCCTTCTGCTGAAGTGGCTTACGCCGCTCGTCCGTGTTCACGCGCCGGCGGACCGACACAGCCACGACCTGGCTCGTCGCGAGGGCGAGGACGACGGGCAACGCGTCCATGAGGAATCCCGGGTTGATGCCGGCTCCGAGCACCGTCACGCCGTGGCACCCCGCGGCGTCGTCAAGCCTGCGGGCCAGCGCGGCATCGACGCCTTGGGGATAGCTCAGCTCCTCACAGGTCGACAGCACGTTCCAGCCTCGCTCGATGCACTCGATCAGCTGTGGCGCAACGCCCTCGAGACGCGAACCGGTCGCGTGCACCACCACGCCGGGTCGGCCCTCCCATCCCGAGACGGCGGCGTCGAGGGTGGCGGAGACGCGTAGGTCCGTGCCGTCGTCGAGCACCTCTCGTAGTTCAGGGACCACCTCGTCTGGCGCGAGGTCGACGCTGGCGACGATGGTGCAGACCGAGTCCATCGCGATGAGCCGAGCCGTGAGGCGTCGGCCGATGGGACCCAGCCCGTAGACGACGACCGGGATCAACTGGGGACCGGCCGTCATGCCCCCAGTACCCCCTCGACGCGAAGCCTGCGAAACGACCGCTCGAACGTGGCGACAGGGCGGCCCGCGTTCTCACCCGGGTCCCTTGTGCCGACGAAGCTTTCGCCGCACGAAACGGAGCTGGCGAGCTCGAGATACACGCGTAAGCGCTGAACGGCTGACGCCGCGCTCGTCGGGTGGTTTCGTCGCAGCTCCGCGCGAACGATCTCCGTGAACTGGCTCATCTACCCCTCGCTGATGGCAACGCGCGACGCATCGACGGCACGAACCCCGTGGCCAGGCTCTGGAACCCCACGCCCGGGGTGGGTCCGCGGTGTTCAATGTTCACATATTGCACGAATATGAGTCACTGCCCGGATACGGTATTGTAGGGCACTGAGGCTTGTCAACGGCAGTGCGTACGTCTGCCAGCTTCGTTGGCCCCGCGCCGCAGGTCGTCCGCAAGATTGCGATGGCGTTCACGAAGGTGAGCGTGCTACACACGAAAGACGGTTCTAGAGCGTTGGAGAGGGGTGGTGCCGTGCTCGGGGGGCGCAGCATTCGATTCGGGGACAGCATCAACACCGACGTGATCATCCCGGGGAGGTATCTCGTCAGCATCGACCCGTCGGAGCTTGCCGAGCACGCCTTCGAGCCGCTCGGGCCCGAGGTGCAGGCGGCTCTCCGCGACGCGAAGGTGATCGTGGCCGGCAAGAACTTCGGCTGCGGGAGCGCGCGTGAGCAGGCGGCATCATGCCTCGTGGGCCTCGGCATCGAGGTCGTCATCGCCCGTTCGTTCGCCCGGGTGTTCTACCGGAACGCCATCAACACGGGTCTTCCAGCCATCGCACTCGGCGGCGCCGTCGACGCCATCGACGAAGGGGCCCAGGTGCTGGTGGAGCTTGAACGGGGCGAGGTGCATGCCGGTGCCAAAACCCTCCTCTTCCCGCCCTTCCCCGAGTCGCTGCGACGGATTCTGGAGTCCGGGGGACTTATCCCCTACCTCGCTCGCCACGTCGTGGGGGCGGCGAGCACATGAGCGGAGCGACGTTCGCCCAGAAAGTGCTGGCGAGAGCCGCACAGGTCGAGTCGACCGCGGTGGGCGAGATCGTCGAGCCCTACCCCGACCTCATCATGAGCCACGCGGCGAGTTGGCGGTGCATCCGGACCCTCGAGCGGCTCGGGACGGACCGTCTCTTCGACCCGGACCGGATCGCCATGGTGATGGACCACAACTCCCCCGCCTACAGCTCGAAGACGGCAGCAGATCAGAAGCTGTGCCGGGAGTTCGCAAAGGCGAAAGGCATCAGTCGCTTCTACGACGTTGACGCCGGAATCGCGCACGTTGTCCTCATGGAGGACGGTCACGTGGCGCCGGGGATGCTGCTCATCGGGACGGATTCGCACTCCACCATCTACGGTGCGCTCGGGGCGGCCGGCACGGGCGTCGGCTTCAGCGAGGTCGCTGCCACCTGGGTGACGGGCTACCTGTGGATGCGTGTACCCGAGTCGATCAAGGTGACCGTGGACGGCCCGCTCGGGCGGGGCGTCTCGGCAAAGGACGTGATGCTGTTCCTCATCGGGGACCTGACGGCCGACGGCGCGACCTATTGCTCGGTCGAGTTCCACGGGAGCTACATGTCCGGGTTGTCGGTCTCCGAGCGCATGACGATGTGCAACCTGGCGATGGAACTCGGGGCGAAGTTCGGCTACGTGCCCCCTGACGCGGTCACCCGACGCTTCCTCGAGGACCGAGGCGTGCGTGAGGTGGCCGAGCGGGAGATCCATCCGGACCCCGACGCCGTGTACGCCCTGGAGGTACACGTCGACGGAACCGAGCTGTCCCCGCAGGTCGCCTGTCCGCACACCGTCGACAACGTGAAGCCGGTCGAAGCGGTGGCGGGGACGCGCGTGGATCAGGTGTTCATCGGGTCGTGCGCAAACGCGAAGTACGAGGACCTCGCCGAGGCGGCCGGCTTCCTTCGAGGACGCCGTGTCGCAGACGGCGTGCGGCTCATCGTGACTCCGGCGTCACGGCACGTCCTCGATCGCGCCGTGCGCTCCGGCGTGTTGCTCGAGCTGCTCGAGGCCGGGGCGCTGATCACCAATCCGGGCTGCGGGGCCTGCGCCGGAGACGGTGGAGTGATGGCCGACGGCGAGGTGACCCTGTCGACGGCGAACCGGAACTTTCAAGGACGGATGGGCAGTTATGACGCGTCGATCTACCTGGCGAGCCCCGCGGTGGCTGCAGCCACTGCGGTGCGCGGCGTGATCACCGACCCGC
>JASHUY010000162.1 GCA_030039755.1 Acidimicrobiales bacterium | reverse complement strand
GTGGCGACACTCCCGCGGGTGATCGAGGCCGTGACGACCGTCCCGACGGCCGGCCCGACGGCGGGCCCGACGGCCGGCAGCGCCTGAGCACGTGCCCGGCAACGTCCTGTTCGTCACCACGGACCAGTGGCGCGGGGACTCGCTCTCGGCACTCGGCCATCCCCTGGTCGAGACCCCGCATCTCGACGCGCTGGCCGCAGCGGGCGTGCTGTTCGCGAACCACTGGGCGGTCACCGCGCCGTGCGGCCCCAGCCGCGCCTCGCTGTACACGGGGACCTATCTCCACCACCACCGTTCGGTGCTGAACGGCACGCCACTCGACGCGAGCCTGACGAACGTGGCGCTCGAAGCCAGGCGTGCGGGGTACGACCCCGTGCTGTTCGGCTACACGGACGCGAGCGTCGACCCGCGCACGGTCCCGGACGGCGACCCCGCCCTCTTCACCTACGAGGGCGTGCTCCCCGGGTTCCGCCCGGTCGTGAACGACCCCTTCGACGCGGGGTCGCTCGAGTGGGGCAAGTGGCTGGCCTCCCGGGGATGCGACGTCCCTTCCAACCCGCACCTGCTCTACGAACCGGACCTGTCGTACCCCGGTGCGACGGACCACCCGTTCACCTGGGCACCCGGGCTCTTCGGCGCCGAGGAGACCGAGACCGCGTTCATGACGGACCAGGTCGTCTCGTACCTCGAGCGTGCCGGGGACCAGCCCTTCTTCGTGCACCTCTCCTACCTCCGCCCCCACCCCCCCTACCGGAACCCTCCCGGGTACCACGACCTCTACGACCTTGACGACGTCCCGCCGTTCGACGCGCACCGGACGCGCGCAGAGGAACAGGCGGTCCATCCGTTGCTGGAGGAGCTTGCCGGCATGCCGGGCGTCGGCGCGGCCGGCGACGAGCGGGAACGCCGGCAGCTGCGGGCCACGTACCACGGCATGCAGGCTGAGGTCGATGCGCAGCTCGGCCGTCTCCTGGGCTGGCTCGAGACGTCGGGACTCGCGGGTGACACGCTCGTCGTCGTCACGAGCGACCACGGCGAGCTCGGCGGGGACCACTGGTGCATCGGGAAGGGAGGTTGGTTCGACGCGAGCTTCCGGGTGCCGCTCGTCGTGCGCGACCCCCGCCGCGGTTCCGACCCCGGACGTGGAGGGGTCGTCCGGGTCCCCACCGAAGCCGTCGACGTCATGCCCACGATCCTCGAGTGGATCGGAGCGGACGTGCCGCTCCAGGTGGACGGGTGGTCGCTCCGTTGGGCACTCGAAGGGCGCGGGGTGCCGGACCACTGGCGAGAGGCGGCGCACATGGAATGGGACTTCCGGAACCCGGCGCGCCGCTTGGCGGAGCGGCGTTGGGGCCTTCCTTCGGCGCACTGCGTCCTCACGGTCGTCCGGTCCGACGACGTCAAGTACGTGCAGTTCGCAGCGGACGCCGAGATCCTCCCGCCGCTGCTCTTCGACCTGCGCGAGGACCCGGGGGAGCTCCACGACGTGGCGAAGGACCCGACGCGGGGCGACGCCATCTACCGCGCCGCGCGTGAGCTCCTGCAGTGGCGGATGCGAGAAGACGACCGGGAGCTCGCCAACTCGATCCTCACCTCCGACCGGGGCCTGCTGCGCGTCCGGGACACCTGGCGCTGACTCCGGGAATCCCGCAGGGCACGCCCGGCTTCGCCTCGCCGGGGCCGGCGCCGGGACGAGCGCAGGGTCGACCCGAACCTCCCCGCGGCGCCCGAGGCGGCTCGTCCCTCAGGCTTCCTTGAAAAAGAATATTAGGCTGCCCTAACAATGGGAGGCGATGCGCCGGGTGGACCGGCCGTGACGGCGTCTTCACCGGGGCGAGGTGCGATCTCCATACGCGGGCTGCGAAAGGCCTTCGGCCCCCAGCCCGTCCTCACGGGGGTGGACCTCGACGTCCCCGAGGGGACGGCCACCGCCGTGCTCGGACGATCCGGCAGCGGCAAGACGACGCTGCTGCGGATCCTCGCGGGGTTCGAACGGCCCGACGGCGGTTCCGTCGCCATCGCAGGGCGGGTCGTGGACGACGACCGCCGGCACGAGCCGGTGGAGCGTCGTCGGATCGGCTACGTCTCCCAGGAAGGGAGCCTCTTCCCGCACCTCGACGTGCGCGCCAACGTCGGCTTCGGTCTCCCGCGCCGCGCACGCGCGAAGCGAGTGGACGAGCTGCTCAAGATGGTCGGGCTGGAGGCGTTGGGGAAGCGCTACCCCCACGAGCTCTCCGGCGGCGAGCAGCAACGTGTGGCGCTCGCCAGGGCGCTCGCTCCCGACCCGCACCTCGTGCTGCTGGACGAGCCGTTCGCGTCACTGGACGCCAACTTGCGGGCCCAGGTGCGCGGTGACGTCCTCGCCATCCTGCGGCGGGCGGGGACCACCGCCGTCCTGGTCACGCACGACCAGGACGAGGCGCTGTCGGCGGCCGACGTGGTCGCGGTGCTGCGCGACGGCGTCATCGCCCAGGTCGACGTGCCGTTCCAGCTCTACAACCACCCCGTCGATGCCGACGTGGCGTCGTTCGTCGGCGAGGCGAACCTTCTCGGCGGCACGGTGCGCGGGCCGATCGTGGAGACCGGCCTGGGACCGCTCACGCCGTTCACGCCGGCAGGCCCGGACGGCCTCGCGTTGACGGTGCTGGTCCGTCCCGAACAGCTGAACCTCGCGGCGGACGGCCCGGGCCCCGTCTCCCGAGAAGCCGCGAGCGGGCTGCGGGCGCAGGTGCTGAGCTGCGAGTACCACGGCCACGACACGACGGTGCACCTCCGCGTCGGCCTCCCGGGCGGCGTGCCGGGGACGCTCGTGGCGCGGCTCGCGGGCAACCACCCGGTGCAGCCGTCAGGCTGGGTCACTGTCCACGTGACCGGCGCGGTGGAGGCCTGGCCCGCCGGGACCCGGTCCTGACGCTCGGACCCGGCCCTGACGTCGGACCCCGCCCTGACGGTCAGTTCAGCACCCGCCGCCTGAAGTTGCGGAGACCCACCGTGAGGAGGAGCGCTGCGAACCCGGCCAAGACCGGGTAGACGACGTAGAGGTGGATGTGGTTGAACGAGGTGAACGCGGCGCGCATGCCCTCGTTGACGTAGATGAGGGGGTTCAGCAACACCAGCGTCTGTAGCCAGTGGAACCCGCCGATCTTGACCGGCGCCAACGTGGTCCACGAGTAGTAGGTGCCGCCCAGGAACGTGATCGGCAGGATGATGAACCCGAACATGAGACCGATGTTGCGGGGTTCGAAGCTCGTCCCGAGCACGAGCCCCAGGCTCGCCATCGCGATGCATGCGAGGGGCACGAGCGTCAGCACGATCCACCAGTGCAAGTCGAGATGTGCGTGGACACCGGGGGCGTGGACGACGTCGGCGATCGGCAGGACGATGGCGGCGGAGAGGACCCCCTGGGCGGCGCCCGAGAGCACCTTCGCCATCGCGACGAGCCAGATGGGGCAGGGAGCCTGCACCCGGTCCTCGATCTCTCGCGTGAAGCCGAACTCCTGAGCCATGTTCAGCGCGATCGACTGCACCCCCTGGAACATGATCGAGATGCCCACCACACCGGGGACGAGGATGGTGGCGAACGCGGATTCCGCCGCGGCGCCTTTCCCCCCGATGCCCTGTCCGATCTTCGGGAAGACGTAGAGGAAGACGAAGCACAAGAGGAAGGGCTGCACGAGCGTACGGAGCACGAAGATCCACTTGTCCTTCCACAGCACGAGAAGGTCGCGGAGCAGCAGGGCGCCGAGGGCCGTGTAGCTCGCGGTGACCACCGGGCGCAGCTGGACGGAGATGGAGCGGTCGACGCCTCTCGGACTTCCCGCCTTGCTCGTGGTCATGACCGCCATCAGTCGCGCAGCTCTCTTCCGGTGAGGGTGATGAACACCGTCTCGAGCGTGGGCTCCGTGACCGAGAGGTCCAGGAGGTCGAATCCGTGGTGCTCCGCTGCGAGGACGATCTCGGGGATCAGCCGGTGCTCGCCGCTCACGTGCAACTGCAACACCCCGTCGGCGACGCGCGTGCGGGTGACCCCTTCGACCTCGCGGCTCAGCAGATCGCCGAGGGCGGCCAGGTCGCCGGCGGACCGCACCGTCACGACGGTGTCCGCGCCGATCCCGCGTTTGAGGGCGTCGGGGGTGTCGAGGGCGAGGAACCGGCCGTGGTCCATGATCGCGACCCGGTCGCAGAGCTTGTCCGCCTCCTCCATGTAGTGGGTGGTGAGGAGGATGGTCTGCCCGTCCTTGTTGAGCTGCTCGAGGATCTCCCACAAGGCCAGGCGGCTCTGCGGGTCGAGCCCTGCCGTCGGCTCGTCGAGGAAGAGCACCGCGGGTCGGTGGAAGATCGCCCGCGCGACCATCAGACGCTGGGCCATCCCACCCGAGAGCGCGTAGACCGACGCCTTCGCCCACCTTTCGAGCTGGAACTGCTCCAGAAGCTCGGTCGCGATCCGTCGGGAGGTCGCCGCACCCATGCCGAAGAGCCGGCCGTGGAAGTACAGGTTCTCCCATACCGTGAGCTGGCGATCGAGCGTGTTCTGCTGCGAGACGATCCCGCTCAGCTGCTTGGCGAGCGCCGGGTGCGCGCCCACGTCGACCCCGCCAACGGTCGCGCGCCCCGAAGTCAGCACCACCCTCGTGGTGAGGATGCCGGCGGTCGTCGTCTTGCCCGCACCGTTCGGACCGAGAAGTCCGAAGATCTCGCCCGTCTGCACGTCGAGGTTGAGGTGGTCGACCGCGGCGAAGTCCGCGCGCGGGTAGATCTTGGTCAGCTCTTCGGTGTGGATGATCCCCTCAGCTGGCGCCGACGCCGACGTACCGGTGGCTTCAGTCGCGACCGCCATCCCCGTGATGCTAGTCATGACCGTTTCCATGCGTGCTCCGTCACGCAGCGCGCTCCTGAACACCGCGCGGCGACAGTCGGTCAC
>JASHUY010000161.1 GCA_030039755.1 Acidimicrobiales bacterium | reverse complement strand
CAAGAGCGACGACCCCGCGAGGAGGGCACGGGCGATCGTCGAGGCGACGACCCACTTCGAGGACCCCGACCACGTCGCCAAGGTGAGCAGGGGCCTCGGCGAGGCCATGCGCGGCGAGGAGCTGTCCGGGCTCTCCGAGCGTCTGGCCGACCGCGGCTGGTAGCGGTGGAGGTGCCGGCGCCGACCGTCGGCGTCCTCTCCCTCCAAGGTGACGTGCGGGAGCACGAGGCCGCCTTCTCGGACGTGGGCGTGGCGACGACGCGCGTCCGGCGCCCCCCGGACCTCGAGGGCATCGACGGCTTGGTGCTGCCGGGCGGGGAGTCGACGACCCTTTCGATGCTGCTCGAGTCCTCGGGCCTCTTCGAGCCGATCGCCCGCAAGATCGGAGAGGGGCTCCCCATCTTTGGGACCTGCGCCGGGCTGATCCTCCTCGCGCGGCGGGTGGAGGACGGCCGACCCGACCAGCGGTCCTTCGCCGCACTGGACTGCGCCGTCCGGCGGAACGGCTACGGCCCGCAGCGTTTCTCCTTCGAAGCCGAGGTCCGGCCGACGGGGGGCGCGCTCGACGCGGCTCGCGGGCCCCTCCCCGCGGTCTTCATCCGGGCGCCGCTGGTCACCGAGGTGTCGGAGGACGTGGAGATCCTCGCGACGGAGGGAACGGAGGGACCGGAGGGACCGGGCGGAAGGGGGGTGCCCGTGGTGCTCCGACAAGGGCCCGTGCTCGGCGCGACCTTCCATCCGGAGCTCACCTCGGACCGGCGGTTGCACCGGCTGTTCGCCGCGATGGTCGGCACCGGCGGGCACGAGCAGCCGGTTGCGGGCCGCGGACACGGCTCCGTGGGGCGGCGACTCGCCGGAGAACCCGTGACGGCGCGGCGGTAGCATCGCCGTGCTCGAGCGCGGGGGCTCGAGCACTGAACGGAAGTGGCGGGGCGCACGGGTGCGTGGCGCCCGCCGCACGACGGGACGCAGCGTGCAGGGACGCAGCGTGCAGGGACGCAGGAAGGACTCACCACGATGTCGGGTCATTCGAAGTGGGCGACCACCAAGTACCGCAAGGGTGCGCAGGACGCGGCACGCTCCAAGCGGTTCGTGAAGCACATCCGATCGCTCGAGGTCGCGGCGCGCGAAGGCGGGGGCGACGTGAACAACAACGCGGCGTTGCGCACCGCGTTCGAGCGGGCGCGGGCGGACTCGATGCCGATGGACACGATCGACCGCGCGATCAAGCGCGGCACGGGAGAGCTCGAGGGTGTTCGCTACGAGGCCGTCAACTACGAGGGCTACGCCCCGGGTGGCGTGGCGGTGATCGTCGAGACCCTCACCGACAACCGGAACCGCACCGCCGCCGAGTTGCGCAACATGTTCACCAGGAACGGCGGATCGCTCGCGGAGCCGGGGGCGGTGAGCTGGCAGTTCGAGCGCAAGGGCGTCGTCGAGCTCGACCGTTCGCTCGACGAGGACGCGATCACCGAAGCGGCCGTGGACGCAGGGGCCGAAGACGTCGTCGACGTCGGCGAACGGTGGCAGGTGGTGTCCGCCGCGACCGACCTCGCCGGGGTGCGGGCGGCGTTGGAGGCCTCCGGCGTCGCACCGATCAGCGCGGAGCTGGCGTTGGTGCCGACCACGACCGTCGAGATCACCGACGCCCAGGACGCCCAGCGCGTGCTCAGGCTCCTCGAGGCGATCGAGGACCACGACGACGTCCTGACCGTCCACGCGAACTACGACATGCCCGAGGCGGTCCTCGCCGGGTACGCGGGGTAAAAGCCACCGGTCGGGTGCAGCGACGGGCTAACGTCGAACGCATGTTCGTGTTGGGCGTCGACCCCGGGCTGTCGCGCTGCGGGTACGGGCTCGTCGCCAGCTCCGGGGGCACCGCGCAGCCCGGCGGGCTGGTCGCCGTCGCGGCCGGCGTCCTCGAGACCGATCCGGCGTCCCCCCTGCCCGAGCGGCTGCGGCTCCTCCGTGACGAGCTGCGTCGCCTGATCGCCGAGCACCGCCCGACCGTCGTGGCGGTCGAGCGAGTGTTCTTCCAGGTGAACGCCCGCACCGCGATGTCCGTCGGCCAGGCGAGCGGGCTCGCGCTCGCGGAAGCGGCCGCGGCGGGCTGCGAGGTCGCCGAGTACTCGTCCAACGAGGTGAAGCAGGCCCTCGCGGGGTGGGGCGCCGCCGACAAGGAACAGGTGCGGCGCATGGTGACGACCGTGCTGGGGCTCGGCTCGATCCCCGGGCCGCCGGACGTGGCGGACGCGCTCGCGCTCGCGGTCTGCCACCACTTCGGGGAGGCGATGCGCAGGGCCGTCGCGGAGGCCCGGCGGTGATCGGCTCGTTGCGTGGGACGCTCGCCTGGCGGGGCGCGGACGGCGACCTGCTCGTGGAGGTGGGCGGCGTCGGCTACCGCGTCTCGGTGCCCACGCGTACGGCCGCGGCGCTCGGCACCGTCGGAAGCGAGGTGTTCCTCCACGTGCACACCCATGTCCGGGAGGACGCGATCGTGCTCTACGGCTTCGCGCACGACGACGAGCGCAGGTGCTTCGAGGCGCTCCTCGGCGCCCACGGGGTCGGGCCGGCGCTCGCGCTGTCGGTGCTCTCGGCACTGTCGCCCGCGACCCTTTCGACCGCGGTCTTGGAAGACGACGCCGAGACGCTCTGCTCGGTCCCGGGGATCGGCCGCAAGACCGCGGCGCGCCTGCTCATCGACCTGAAGAGCCGGCTCGCGTTGCCGGACCTCTCCGCGGTCGGCGTCACGACGGGCACTGCACGAGCCGAGGCGCGCGCGGCGCTCGCCGAGCTCGGGTACGGGCCCGACGAGATCCGCCGGGCGCTCGAGGGACGGTGCGAGGATGTCGGGGTGGAGGAGCTCCTCAGGCTCGCCCTGCGGGACCTCGCCGCCCGATGACGCGACGGGAGATCCTCGCCTCCTCACGTGGCGCTCCCGCGGGCGTCGCCGGCGACCCCGGTTCCGGTGCCGCGGAGGCGTTGCGAGAGCTCGACCCCCCGGCATGCCCAGGCGACGACGCCGGGTACGACGAGCACGACACCGACCACGCCGAGTACTCCGACGACACCGACGACACCGACGACACCGACGACGCCGAGTACGACGCCAATCTCCGTCCCCGGCGCCTCGAGGAGTTCGTGGGCCAGCCGGACCTCGTCGAGCATCTCGGGATCGTGCTGCAGGCCGCCCGCGGCCGTCGCCAGCCGGTCGACCACATCCTGTTCGCGGGGC
>JASHUY010000024.1 GCA_030039755.1 Acidimicrobiales bacterium | reverse complement strand
AGCGCCGCCTTCAAGTCTACCTGCACGATCTCGCCCAAGACAACTTTGAATATGTGTCGATCAAGATCTCCACCATCTACAGTCAGATCCACCTCTTGGGATGGGAAAACACCCTCGAAGCTCTGTGCGATCGCCTCAGACAGCTCTACCGCGTCTGTATGCAGCACACCTTCCTGCGCGCAGATGGGACCCGAGTGCAGAAGTTTGTGAACCTCGACATGGAAGAGTACCGCGACCTCCACCTCACCGTCGACGCCTTCACGTCGATCCTCGAGGAGGAACCGTTCTCACGGCTGTACGCCGGCATCGCGTTGCAGGCGTATCTCCCGGACGCTGCCGCGGTGCTCGAGCATCTCTGCGACTTCGCCCGGCGACGCTACGCGCGGACGGGCGCGCCCATCCGGGTCCGGCTCGTGAAAGGCGCGAACCTCGCGATGGAGCGGGTGGAGGCCGAGCTGCGCGGCTGGGCGCAGGCTCCCTACCCGACCAAGGAGGAGGTCGACGCCAACTACAAACGGATGCTCGACCTCGCCCTCGACTCCCGGAACGCCCGGGCGCTGCGCGTGGGCGTCGCGAGTCACAACCTGTTCGACGTCGCGTGGGCGCTCACGGTCGACCGCGAGACCGGCGGAGACCGGGTCGAGATCGAGATGCTCGAAGGGATGGCGGTCGCCGAGGCCGAGGCGGTTGCACGCGCGGCCGGCGGCGTCCTCCTGTACGCACCGGTCGTGCGACGCGGCGACTTCGAGTCAGCCGTCGCCTACCTCGTCCGCCGCTTCGACGAGAACACGGAGCCGGAGAACTTCCTCGCCCACCTCGCCGGGCTCGAACCCGGGTCCGCTGCGTGGGAGGACCAGCGACTGCGGTTCCGGCGCGCCGTGGCGGACCGCCACCTCCCCGCGGGCGAGCCACGCCGGCGTGCCACGCTCGGCCGCGCCGCGGCGACGCGCCCCGGCTCCTCCGAGTTCTCCAACGCCCCCGACACCGATTTCTCGGTCGCCGGGAACCGGGTCGCGCTCGACCAGGCGATCGCCGCCCTCGCCGCCCGGCCCCCCGGGCCCGTCGTCGCGCTCGTCGACGGGGAGTCCGTCGACGCCCCGCTGACCGGCACCGGCATCGACCCCGCGGCGCCCCGGGCTCCCTGGTACCGCTACGTCGAAGCCGACCTCGCGACGGTCGAGCGCGCGGTTGCGACCGCCCGGGAAGCCGCCACGCGGTGGGCGGCCACCCCCGCGGAGGAGCGGCGCCGGCTTCTCGCCGCCGTCGCCGACCGCATGGAGTCCGAGCGGGCGCGCACGATCGCCGTGATGGTGCACGACGCCGGGAAGGTGGTTCGGGAAGGGGACGCGGAGGTCTCCGAGGCCGTGGACGCCGCCCGTTACTACGGCGACCGGGCCGTCGCGCTCGACGGACTGCACGGTCCCGACGGCGTCTTCTCGCCGCGGGGCGTGGTCGTCGTCGCGCCGCCATGGAACTTCCCCTACGCGATCCCCTCAGGTGGCGTCTTCGCGGCGCTCGCCGCGGGGAACACGGTCATCCTCAAGCCCGCGCCCGAGACGGTGCTCACCGCGGCGGTGATCGCCGACCAGTGCCATGCGGCGGGCATCCCCCCCGACGTCGTGCAATTCCTCCCGTGCGCCGACGCCGAGACCGGGCGCCGGCTCGTCACGCACCCCGTCGTGGGAGCCGTCATCCTCACGGGGGCGTTCGACACGGCGCGCCGCTTCCTCGAGTGGCGGCCGGGACTGCCGCTGCACGCCGAGACGAGCGGCAAGAACGCGATCGTGGTGACGGCCGCCGCCGATCTGGAAGACGCCGTGCGCGACATCGTGCACTCCGCCTTCTCGCACGCCGGCCAGAAGTGCTCGGCAGCGAGCCTCGCGATCCTGGAGGCCTCGGTCTACGACGACCGACGCTTCCTGGACCGGCTCGCCGACGCCGTCGAGAGCCTCGCGGTCGGGGCTCCCTCCGACCTCTCCACGCGGGTGGGGCCGCTCATCCGGCCGCCGACCGGCCCGCTCGAGCGCGCGCTCACGTCGCTCGCTCCGGGCGAACGGTGGCTCGTCGAGCCGCGACAGGTCGGCGACAACCCCCACCTGTGGTCCCCAGGCGTGAAGACCGGCGTCGCTCCCGGCAGCGAGTTCCACCTCACCGAGTGCTTCGGGCCGGTGCTCGGGCTGCTGCGCGCCCGCGATCTGGACCATGCGCTCGAGCTGCAGAACGCGACCCCCTACGGCCTCACGGGTGGTATCGCCACGCTCGACGCACGTGAGGTCGGACACTGGGCGGCCCGTGTCGCGGTGGGGAACGCGTACGTGAACCGCCACATCACGGGCGCGATCGTCCGGCGCCAGCCGTTCGGCGGGTGGAAGCGTTCAGCCGTCGGGCCCGGGGCGAAAGCCGGTGGGCCCCACTACGTCGCGACGCTCGGGCGCTGGCACCGGGCGACGCCTGCCGACGTCTCGGCGGAGACCGCCCGCGCCCGCGCCGAGGCGCGGCGTCTCCAGGCGGGCGTCGACCCGAGCGGACTGGACGCGGAGAGCAACGTCTTGCGTCTCGTCGCCCTCCGCAGGGCTGCGCTGAGGGTCGGGCCGGCGCAGGAGCCGGACGCGCTCGCGATCTCCCTCGCGGTGGCGTCGGACCTCGGCGTCGACCTCGGGCTGTCCGTCGCCGTCTACGACCCGAAGCTTCCGGACGCCACCGTCGTCGAGGACGACGGGGCGTTCCTCGCCCGTATGGGACGGGAACGCCCCGAGCGCGTCCGTCTCGCCGTGCCGATGCCCAGCCTCGAGCTCGCGCTCCTCGACATGCGGCTCGAGGTGGATGTCGAACCCCTCGTCGGGCTCGGTACCTACGAGCTTCTGCGATGGACGCGCGAGCAGGCGCTGAGCACGACCCTGCACCGCCACGGGGACGTCGTCACCCGTCCCGCCGGGCAGCGGGCTCAGGGGGAGAGCCGGTCGACCCGCCAGACGTCGCCGTGGCGCAGGTACCGGAAGCGGTCGTGGAGCCGGTTCGCCCCTTCCTCCCAGAACTCGACCGCGGCCGGGAGGATCCGGTAGCCACCCCACCGGTCGGGCCGAGCCGGTTCGGCGTCACCGAGCGCGGCGACCGCCGCTTCGAGCTCCTGCCTGCCCGCGACGACCGAGCTCTGGTGCGAGGCGACCGCGCTCCTCCTCGACGCGGGCGGACGAGTCGCCCAATAGCGGTCCGACTCCTCGGCCGTGACCTTTGCCACGGCACCGCTGAGGCGCACCTGCCGGTGGACCGGGAGGTGCCAGTGGAAGACCGCGGCCGCCCGCGGGTTCTCTCGGAGGTCTGCCGCCTTGTCGCTCCCGTAGTCGGTGAAGAACACCACGCCCTCGTCGCTCCCACGCATCAGGACGTAGCGAGCCGAGGGCCGTCCGTCGAGGCTCGCCGTCGCGAGGCACATGGCTTCGGGCATCGGCTCTTCCGCGGCGCGCGCTTCGCGGAGCCACTCGTCGAGCTGGCGTAGCGGGTCGCGGTCGAGGTCGCTGGCGTCCACCCGGTGATCAGTATCCATCACCGCTGCCGTGCGACGGCGTGATGGCGGTCCGTCGCCGGGAGGACCCCCTGTGGCGGTGCATGCCGCGTCGCTCGGCCGGCGTCCCGGAGTTTCCGTCGGCGGAGTAGGGGAAAGTTCCCCACCATGTCCACCGAACGACAGAAGGCGGCGGCCCGGCAGAACCTCGAGACGGCGCGGGCCGACCAGGCAGCCCGGCAGGAAGGGCGCGACGTTCCTCGCCGCTCGCACGGAATGACCACGAGCGAAGAGGACCAGCTGCCCGACGACGCGTTCGCGTTCCCGAAGGAACGCAAGGAGCCGCTCGTCGACGCCGCGCACGTACGCAACGCGGTCGCGCGGTTCGACCAGGTGGAAGGTGTCTCGGACGCCGAACGGGACCGGGCCTGGCAGCGGATCCAGTCCGCCGCGCGGCGTCTGCACGTGGAGATCCACGAAGGCGACTGGCGAGAGCTCTTCCGAGGGGGCGGGGCGCACTAGCTTCGCCAGGCTGCTCACGGCTCCGCGACGTCGGAACGAGCGGTCCCGAGGTCCTCGTAGGCCGAGGCGAAGCGGTGGATCGTCGCCATGCAGACATCGGCAGGTTGGAAGGTGCCGAAGGACAGCGTGTGCAGCCACGTCGCGAGGCCGAACGCCGGCGTCCCCCGGTAGCGGGCCCATGCCGCGTCCAGCGAGGGGGTCGGGACTCCGACGCGCGCGAGCCCGTCGAGGTAGGTGCGGAGCAGCTCGCGCTCGTGGCGTCGCCGGTCCTCGACGCCCAGGGAGCCCACGAGGAAGTACCCCACGTCGTGAGACCAATGGCCCAGGCGGGCGAGCTGCCAATCGAAGAAACCGGTCCTTCCCTTCGAGCTGACATACGTGTTGCCGGGGTGGGGATCACCGTGGAGCACGGCACGGGGTCCTGAAGCGGCGATCGCCGCGCTGCGCCGGAACTGGTGTCCGAGCGCACGCGCCCCGACCCCTTTGGGGAGGTGCAGCGGTTCTGCTCCCAGGTCCGCCGCCCGCCGCAGCCCCCGCGCAAGGCTGGCGACCGAGACCGCGCCCCAGGCAGGCCCGAGACGCCACGCGCGGAGACGACCGAGGGACGGCGGGATCGCGCGCTCCCAGTACGCGGCATGGAGCGCAGCCAGTCCTTCCAGACCCGAGCGGACGCTCTCGACCGTGAGGGGCGTCCGCGCGTCGTGCGGCCGCCCACCCGAAGCCACGACGTCCTCGGAGACCACGACGCACGCCGCCCGCAGCCGGTCCACGCCGCCCCCGTAGAACGCGGGGTGCTCGAGAGGGAAGGCCGCGCCGCGGTCTGCGAGCACCGCCTCGGTCAGGAGCGCTCCCAGAACGAGCAGCGCGAGCCGGTTCGCCGGCGTCCCCGGCCCCTTGACGAACACCGAAGGCGGGCCCTCTCCGCCGGCGAGCGAGAGGGTGACGCGCGCCCTGCTGTTCGTCCCGTGCTCGACGGGGCCGATCCCCACGTCGCGAACCACGACGCCCGGGTAACGGCGACGGAGCGCGGCACTCATCCAGACCGGACTGAGATCGGAGAGGTGCCTCGGGACCGGGAGCACTCGGAGGTCCTGGCGTCGCGCTCGGGCGTCGGACGCGCGCAGCCTGCCCCTACTCGCGCCGGTCCCCGTCGACGGCGACCTGGACAGCGGCCGATGCGGCCGCCGGCGCACCGGACTTGTCCTCTGCCCTCACCTTGACGGGCTCGAGCCCCGGCTCGCTGTCGGTCGACGACGGTTGGGGGACGCCGGCGATCCTGTAGACCTCGGACCCGTCCACCGTCTCCTTGGCCATCAGGAGGTCCGCGAGCTGCCTGAGCTGCTCGCGGTGCTGGGTGAGCAGGTCCACCGCGCGCTTCTCGGCTTGCGACAGCAGCGATGCCACCTGCTCGTCGATCTTGGCTTGGGTCTCTTCCGCGAACGGTCGGCTCGAGAACGCAGGACCGCCGCCTCCGAGGAACGACGAGCCTCCCTCGGGGTAGCCGATGGGCCCCAGCTCCTTGGAGAGCCCGAATTCCCGCACCATCTTGATCGCGAGCTCCGTCGCGGAGGCGAGGTCGTTGGCGGCTCCCGTGGAGCCCTGTCCCAGCTCTACGAGCTCCGCCGCCCGACCTCCCAGGCGGACGGCGAGCGTGTCGTACAAGTAGTCCTCTCCGTAGAGGTGACGCTCGACGAACGGCAGCTGCTCGGTCACCCCCAGCGCCTGGCCGGCGGGCAGGATCGTGATCTTGGCGACGGGATCGGCTTTGGGGCTGTAGGCCGCCACCAGCGCGTGGCCGGCCTCGTGCACCGCGACCGCGTGCTTCTCGTCGGGCAACAGCACGTTGGAACCCTCCCTGCGTCCCAGGATCAGCCGGTCACGGGCTTCGTCGAAGTCCGACGCCTCCAACGTGTCCCGGTTGTGGCGCACCGCGACGATCGCGGCCTCGTTGATGAGGTTGGCGAGGTCCGCGCCCGAGAAGCCCGGCGTCCCGCGCGCGACCACGTCGAGATCGACGCTCGGGCCCAGTCGCTTGCCCCGCGCGTGGACCTTCAGGATCGCGACGCGCTCGGTCAAGGTGGGCAACGGGATGGTGACTTGGCGGTCGAACCGACCAGGGCGGAGCAGCGCGGGGTCGAGGACCTCGGGGCGGTTGGTCGCCGCGAGGACGACGATCCCTTCGGAAGGGTCGAACCCGTCCATCTCGGCGAGCAGCTGGTTCAGCGTCTGCTCACGCTCGTCGTTGGAGACGATGGCGCCGGCGCCGCTCCGACGCTGGCCGATCGCGTCGATCTCGTCGACGAAGATGATCGCCGGCGCGCGCTTGCGCGCCTCGGAGAAGAGGTCGCGCACCCGGGCGGCGCCGACGCCCACGAACATCTCGACGAAGCTCGACCCGGTCACCGAGAAGAACGGCACGGACGCCTCCCCCGCGACGGCCCTCGCGAGCAGCGTCTTGCCGGTGCCGGGTGGCCCGACCATGAGCACTCCACGCGGTGCGACCGCGCCGGCACGCTGGTAGCGCTCGGGGTTCCTCAGGAACTCCACGACCTCGGCGATCTCGCGCTTCGCGCCGTCGTAGCCCGCGACGTCCGCGAAGGTCGTCGACGGACGGTCCGCGTCGAAGACCTTCGCCCTGGACCTTCCCACCCCCATCGCTCCCTGCAGGCCTCCGACGCCCCCGCGGCGAGACAGCCGTACCCAGAGCCAGCCGATGATGATGAACGGCAGGAGAAGGATGACCCAGGTGAGCACCTCGTCGCCGAACGAGGTGGTGGAGTCTGTCGCGGTGATCTGGACGCCGTCGTGCTCGAGCTCGGAGAGGAACGGGTGCCCCGCGAGGGTGAGCGGGATCACGGTGGTGTAGTGCTTGCCGCTCTTCAAGGTCCCGGTGGCGGAGCCGCTGGACGTGATCGTGATCGTCTTCACCTCCTTCGCCGCCACCTCCTTGACGAACTTGCTGTACGTGAGTGTCACCGTCGGTGTCACGCGCGTCGAAGGGAGCACGAAGAACAACCCGATGAAGACGACGAGGGCGATGAGCCACAGCCAGTGACGCCAGGCCGGCGGGGGCGGCGGGGCGGTCGGGGCCGGCTTGTCGCCTTGGGGCGGCGGATTTGCCTGCTTGGTCATCTCCGCGGTCCTCCTCGTTCACCGACGCTCTGCGGGGACGTTATAGCCCCCGTACGGGCCGACGATCGGGGGAGCCGCGGAAACCGGAGGACACGGCCGATGCCGGGCCGGGTCCCCGCGGCGCGCCGACGCCTCCGTCCCGACGAAGAAGGCGCCCGACGCCGCCGTCCCGGCCGCCGCGCACGCTCAGGAGCAGGTGGACAGGATCGGAACCTCGAAAGCCCGCCGCTGCGCCTCGGCAACCTCGCGCCAGCCGCAGGCCACCAGGTGGTCGTTCACCACACCGAGTGACTGCATCGCGGCGTAGACCGTGGTCGGCCCCACAAAAGCGAACCCCTCCCTGCGAAGCGTCTTGGAGAGCGCCGCGGATTCCGGCGTCGACGGCGGGATGTCCCTCGCCCCCGCGGGGGCGCGCTCGACCGCGGGTCGATGCCGCCAGACGAGCGCTGCCAGGGAGACGCCTCGGTCACGCAGCGCCACCGTCGCCTTTGCGTTCGTGATCGCGGCGAGGATCTTGGCCCGATGGCGCACGATCCCGGGGTCGCCGACGAGCCGCTCCACCTCGGCGTCGCCGAAGGTCGCGACGACCGCGGGGTCGAAGGACGCGAATGCCCGGCGGAACGCGTCGCGCTTGCGCAGGATCGTGAGCCAAGAGAGCCCCGCTTGGAATCCCTCCAAGCACAGCTTCTCGTAGACGCGACCGTCGTCTCCCACCGGGCGTCCCCACTCGTCGTCGTGGTACACGCGGTACTCGGGCGTGGAAGCCCCCCACGCGCAACGGGCCAGCCCGTCCTCTCCGACCACGACGTCCG
>JASHUY010000160.1 GCA_030039755.1 Acidimicrobiales bacterium | reverse complement strand
CGGGGGGTGTCCGAGACGGAGGTCTCGGTGGTGACGCTGGCCGAGCTGACCCTCGGGGTGCTCATAGCAGGCGATGCCGAGAGATCGACTCGGGTGGCAACGCTTTCGGCCATCGAGTCGACGTGGGATCCGTCGCCGGTCGATGCGGACGTCGCGCGTGAGCTCGCGCAGATCGTCGCAACCCTGCAGAAGGGCGGGAAGCGCGTTCCCGTATTGGACGCGCTCATCGCGGCCACCGCCGTCGTCGAAGGAATTCCCGTGATCACCCAGGACCGCGACTACGACGCCATTCCCGGGGTCGAGGTGATCACGGTCTGACCGCCGGGCGCTCGACGCGACGGCAGTTCAGCGGGACCGGAGGGTCGGGAGAGACCGCGGGAGGGCGGGCGCCTCGTTGCGTCTCCTGACGCCGGGCGCACGCCGTCCGCGGGGCGCGCCCGGCCTGTGCCCACCGACCCGGGCTGCCGCGCCGTCGCTCCGTCACCGTCGCAGCCCTCCGGAGCACCCTCGTCCGCCAGGACGGCGGGTAACCTGCCCGCAATGAGCGATCCCGGCGCTCAGGGGGGGAGCGCCTCTCTTCGGGTCCAAACGGTCCTCTACGACAACGCCCCGGGCGACGTCGCGCGGTTCGTGCGCAGCGTCGCGGCGGCGTGCGGCTACGCGCTCGAGTCGGGCGCGATCCGCTCGGCCGAGCTCGCGATCGGCGACAGCTCGCCCGAGCCCGTGGCGCAAGGGGTGGAGGAACTCCTTTCCGGCGGGCCCGATCCGTTCGCCCGAGCGACCTATGCCCACTTCGGCGCGAACCTCGGCTCTGCGGGCGGGCACAACCGGCTGTTCGAGGAGGCCGACACGGAGGTCGTCCTCGTGATGAACCCCGACACCTACGCCTCGCCACGCCTCGTCGCAGAGCTGGTCGCCGGCATCTCCGGGGCGCAAGTGGGCGTCGTCGAGGCCCGCCAGCTCCCGCTCGAGCACCCGAAGGCGCACGACCCGGCGACCGGGGAGGTGAGCTGGGCGTCGGGGACCTGCTTCCTCGTGCGCAGGGAGGTCCTCCACGACACCGGCGGCTTCGACGCCGAACTGTTCTTCCTGCACGGCGACGACGTGGACTTCTCCTGGCGGGCGCGCCTCGCCGGCTGGCGGGTGGTCCACCGCCCGTCCGCGCGCGTGTTCCACGACAAGCGGCTCGACGACACCGGGGTGATCGTCGCCGGTCGGCGCGAGCTCGAGCAGTCCGCGATCGTGAGCGTCCTGCTTCCCTGGCGCTACAGCCGCCGGGACCTGGCCCTCGAACGGCTGGCCGCCCTCGAGGCTGCACCCGACGAGCTCTCGCGGAGCGTCGCAGCCGCGTTGCGCGCCCGCGTCGACCAGGGCGGCATGCCCGAGGCGATCGACCCCGAGCACCGCGTCGGCGAGTTCGCCGGCGACGACTACGCCCGCCACCGCTTCTCCTACGCGGACCCGTGACCGCACCCGCCACGTCTGCGCAGGCACTCCTCGGTCTCCTCCAGCGGCGGCGTTGCGTCCCGGGGTCCGTCGTGCTCGACTTCGTCTCCGGCCGCGGCGGGGAGCTCGCCGGCGCGCTGCGGGACGCCGGATACGTGCCCCTCGAGGTCGTTGACGACCGGGGGGCCGCTGACCGGGTGACCTCGATGGGGATGGAGGCGGTCGTGGGGGATCTCTCCAAGCCGGACGCCGTGTTCGAGGAGGCCGTCCTCACGGTCGGGGAGCGCCACGTGGCCGCGGTGTGGCTGGGGGACCTTCCGGCCCGCGTGCCGGACATGTCGGAGCTGGTGCGGGCTGCGCACTGGTTCTGCGAGCAGACCGGTGCCGCGCTCGCGCTGGGGGTGCCGAACGTCACCCACGTCGACGTCGGGACGAAGCTGCTCCTCGGGCGTTGGGAGCCACGGCGGGGGGGCGTGCTCGACGGCACGCACGTCCGGCGGTTCTCCGCCGCCTCGCTGCGCGCGGCGATGGCCCCCCTCGGCTGGGCCGAGGTAGACGCCGAGGACCTCGAGCGTGCCGAATCGGACCAGCACTTCCCCGCCGACGCGGTGCCCCTGGAGCGGACGACGCCGGTAGGCGCCGAGCTTGCGGCGCTGCGCGAGCTCGCGGGACCCGGCACCTACGGCGAGCAACTCGTGCGGCTCTACGAGGCGGTGATCCCCGAGGCCCCGGTCGCCGGCGACGCCGCCGGGACGGAGGTGCCCTTCCTCTCGGTGCTCGTGCGGACCCAGGGGAAACGCTGGGAGACGCTGCAAGAGACGCTGCTCTGCCTCGCCGCCCAGACCTGCGACGACTTCGAGGTCGTCGTCCTCGTCCACGATCCCGAGCCCGGCGTCGCCGGCGGGATCGAAGCCCTCGTCACCGAGCTCCACCCCTCCTTCTCGCGGCGCGTGCGCGTCCTCGAAGTGCAGGGCGGCGGGCGGTGCCGCCCGCTCAACGTCGGTGTCCGCGAGGCGCGCGGCCACTACCTCGCCACCCTCGACGACGACGATCTCGTGTTCGCCCACTGGGTCGAGACGATGCGCACGGCGGCCGAGCAGGCCCCGGGCCACGCCGTCCGCGTGGCGGTCGCCGCCCAGCAGATCGAAGCGACGCCGGGCGCCTGGGCCGGCGAGGACGGCTACGAGGTCATCAGCAGGCCGCGCGTCGACTACCCCCTCACCTTCGACCACGTCGAGCACCTGCGCGACAACTTCACGCCGAACAACGGCTACGCCGTCCCGCGTTGGGTCGTGACCGACCTCGGCCAAGGGTGGGACGAGTCCCTCCCGGTGCTCGAGGACTGGGACCACCTGCTCCGCTCCGCCGCCGTCTGCGGCGTGGCCAGCGTGCCGACGGTCGCCGCGATGATCCGCGTCTGGGCGAACGCCGAGAACTCGAAGACCGTGCACCGACCCGGGGTCTGGGACGAGACGCGGGGGCGGATCGTCGCCCAGCTCGACGCGGCGCCGCTCCTCCTCGACCGGGGGTACGTGTCGAGGCTCCGCGCCCTGCTGGCCCAGCTGGACGGGATCCCGGAGCTCGAGCTGCGACTCGACCAGCGCGCTGAGGAGATCGCCCAGCTGCGCCGCGAGATCAAGCGGCTGACCCGCGAGGCCGGCCGTGCACTGGGCGAGGCCGCACGGTTCAAGGGCGAGGCCGGCGTGTTCAAGCGCGAGGTCGGCCGGTTGAGCGGCGAGCTGGAGAAGGCGCACGGCGAGATGGGCCGGTTGAGCGGCGAGGTGGTCCGGTTGAGCGGCGAGGTCGGACGGTTGAACGACGACCTCCGCGGCGCGCTGGGTGAGGTCGACCGGTCGGGCCAGGAGGTGGGCCGCCTGAGCGGTGAGGTCGTACGGTTGAGCGGTGACGTCGGACGGTTGAACGACGACCTCGGCGGCGCGCTCGGTCAGGTCGACCGGCTGAACCACGAGGTCGCGCGGCTGCACGGGGAGGTCGCGGCGTCCGAGGACCGTCGCCGGACCGCCGACGAGGCAGTGGCGGCGCTCGAGACCGCGCGCGACGGGCTCCGCGCGCAACTGGACGAGGTGCTCTCCTCACGAAGCTGGCGGCTGACCGAAGCGCTTCGCAAAGGAGGCGGGATGGCGCGCCGGGGGGCGGAGGCGCCCCGAAGGCTCCTGCGCGGCGACGACCCCGAGCGCCCGGACCCCGAGGGCCCGGATCCCGAGGGCCCGGAGCGCGAGGGCTGAAGACGGCGCGGTCGCCGGCGGCGGTTGGCAGGCTTCGACGAACCGGGCGTGACCTACGGGTCGTCCGCCGCGGCGGTCACCCGTCGCCCACCCAGTCCTCGAGGAGGGTGCCGTCGGGCCGGACGTGGAACAGCGGGATGGCGCCGAGCGCGCGCACCATCGCCGCGTCCTCGCCGAGGGCACGTCGCCACTGCTCACCCTCGGTGAGGAACGCGCCCACCACGACGGGCTCCGCGCCGGCCCGCCGCAACAAGCTCAGCGCCGCCCGGAGCGATGCCCCCGTCGACACGACGTCGTCGACGACGGCGACCCGTCGTCCCCGCACCGCGTCGACCCGCGCCGGGTCCAACCGCAGCGTCTGGTCCGCCTCGGTCGTGATCGACCGGACGGGCTCCACCCACGTGTCGCCCAGGTGGATCTTCGGCGTCTTGTGGAGGATGACGTAGTCGTCCAGCCCGAGGGCGCGGGTCACCTCGATGGCGAGGGGGATCCCCATCGTCGCGACCGAGACCACCACCTCGGGCCGGGCCTCCCGGAGGAGGTCCGCGAGCTCCTTCCCCGCGCGCTCGGAGAAGGCGACGCCGTGGTCGACGCAGATGAGCAGGGCGATCGTGACGTCCGGCGCCACCTGCACCAGCGGCAGGTCGACCGTCTGGGAGCCGACGGCGGTCCGGTAGATGCGCTCGGTGATCGCCCGATCGTGGCGGACGGCCGGGTGGCGGTGCAAGTGCGGCCCCGGAACGGTCGTACGCTCGGCTCCGTGCGTGTCCGGATCACCAGACGACGCGTGGGGCTGGTGGTGGGGCTCGTCGCCATCTGCGCCGCGGCTGCGGGCATCGCGGCCGTCGGGGCTCACGGCACCACCGCCACACGCCGGCTCGAAGTGGCCGCCTGTGCCGGAGTGAGCATCCCGACAGCGCCTGCAGGAAGCACCATCGCGCTGGTCAGCAGGGGCGAGCCCGAGGCGACAGCGCTCGCAGCCTCAGGGAACCCGGCGCTCGTCACCGCCGCGGGGGCCCTGAGTCGAGCCCTCGGGCAGTCGGACAACGCCAGGCCGGTGGTCAGGGCACTGACGGACGCGGCCAAGGAATGCAGGGCCCTCGGCTTGCGCACCTCTTCCGGCTAGCTCCCGGCGGACATGAGCTCGAGGAAGCGCCCCGTGTCGACGTTGCCGCCCGAGAGGACCACGCCCACCCGGGTCGCGCCCTGCGCCAGCTCGTCGACGCGCCGGGTGAGGACCGCGGCGAGGGTGGCCGCCCCGCTCGGCTCCACCACGAGCTTCAGCCGGTCGAACGCGAAGCGCATGGCGTGGAGGATCTCGGCGTCGCGGACGAGGGCGATGCCGTCGACCAGCCGGCGGTTGATCGAGAAGGTGAGCTCGCCCGGGATCTCGCCCGCCAGGCCGTCCGCGATCGTCCGGGGGACGGGCACCCCGACGCGCTCCCCGGCTTCGAGAGACCGCTTCGTGTCGTCGCCCGCCTCGGGCTCGACCCCGATCACGCGGATCCCCGGGCACATCGCCTTTGCGATCGTCGCACAACCCGCGATCAACCCTCCCCCGCCGACCGGGACGACGAGCGCGTCGAGCTCGCCGACCTCCTGGACGAGCTCGAGCGCGACCGTGCCCTGTCCCGCGATCACGGCGGGGTTCTCGTAGGGGGCGATGAGCGCCATGCCGCGCGCGTCGGCCAGCTGCGTGCCGATCGCCGCCCGGTCGCCCGAGTAGCGGTCGTAGGTCACGATCTCGGCGCCGTAGCCGGCGACCGCGTCGGCCTTCGAGCGCGGGGCGTCCTCGGGCATGACGACGACCGCCTGGGTGCCGAGCTCGCGGGCGGCGAGGGCGATCGCCTGGGCGTGGTTGCCCGACGAGAAGGTGACGATCCCCGAGGAGAGCAGGTCGACGGGGAGGCGGGACGCCGCGTTGTAGGCGCCACGGAACTTGAAGGCGCCGACACGTTGGAGGTTCTCGCACTTGAGGAACACCGACCGCCGGGCGAGCCCGTCCAGGGTCCGCGACCGCACCACCGGCGTGCGGTGGGCGACCCCCTCGAGGAGGGCGGCCGCGTCGCGGACGTCGTCTGCGGTCACCGGGGTTGCCGTGGTCGTCATCGACAGATTTCTACCCGACGTTTCATCCGTCACCGGCGCGCCACGTCGAGCGCAGGGGAAGCGGGAGAAGTTGCAGGAACTTCGTGATACACCTTCCGATCTCGTGTCGACACGGCGTAATGTCGCGACCACGTCGGAGGCGGAGGCGGCTCGGCGACCACGTTGGAGGCGGCGCGCCGCGAGACGAGCGTGTCGAAACCGGTCTCGCAGCTCTTACACGAGCAGATCGCAAGACTCACAGGATCAATGACTCACAGGTAGGAGAACCCGAGAAGAAGGAGGACCCTCGTGAAGAACAAGGCGCTTGTCCTGGCGCTTGTCCTGGCGGTGGCACTGGCGACGGTGGGCTTGGTGGCGGTCCGGTCGTCACAGAAGTCGACGACTCACAGTTCGAACAGAGCGGCTCTGGTGCACGAGGCCGCCGAGTTCGCTCAAAAACTGAGCAGCGGCATCCGACCCGCGAAGTTGACCCGCGTCAACTCGACGCACGGCACAGTCACCGAGATCGCGTCCTTCAACTGGTCGGGTTACGCGGACGCAGCGACCGACGAGCGGGTCACACGATGCGGCCCCCAGGACGGGTGCCAGTCGGTCTCCTCTGTGAGCGGCTCCTGGACGATCCCACAGGTCACGTGCCCCGCACCGCCCTTCAACTACGAGAACAACATCGCCGCAGTCTGGATCGGCATCGACGGGTTCAACGACACAACCGTGGAGCAGACGGGCACCGAGAGCTTCTGCTTCGAGGGAGAGCCCACCTACATCACCTGGTACGAGATGTACCCTTCAGGGACAGTCTTCGTCCGAACGACAGCGGCTGCCGGGGACGCGATCACGGCGTCGGTGACGCTCGACTCGGGCCAGCCCGGCTTCAACGGCAACCCCGGTCACCCCGGCTTCCCCGCACCATCTGGAAAGGCGGGCTACCACCTCACGCTGACCGACGCAACCCACTCGAGCGACTCCATCACAACGGTCCAGCCCTGTGGGGCGAGCACCTGCCTCGACGACAGCGCCGAGTGGATCATCGAGCGCCCGTTCTACGAGACATCGACGGGGTTGGCAATCGGGCTCAGCCCCCTCTCCGATTTCGGAAAGAGCGGGTTCAGCAACGCCTCTGAGGTCGTGAACGGAAAGACCACGAGCCTCGAGGGCTACGCCGGCCAGGGGCGCCAGGACAACCTCTACGAGATGAACATGTTGAGTGCGACGGAGTCGTACTACCTCGACTGCATGGTGCAGAGCGCGCCGGTGGGTTCGCTCCTCCACGCCCCGACACCGACAACCGGGAATAGCAGGAATACATGCCCTCCGACCGCCCCCACACAACCGGACGGCTTCAGCGCGACCTGGGACGCGACGTACTGATCCATCGGGACCCGCATCCGGCCACGACACGCATCGAGGGGCGAAGGCTGCACCGGCCCATGGACAGGGAGAGGGCGCGCGGGTTCCTCGCCGTCGCGCTCGAAGAGGCTCGAGCCGGGCTCGACGAGGGCGGCATCCCGATCGGCGCGGCGATGTTCCACCGCGATGGGACGCTCCTCGGGAGGGGCCACAACCGGCGGGTCCAGGACGGCGACCCTTCGGTCCACGCCGAGACCGCCGCCTTCCGGGACGCCGGCCGGCGGCGCGACTACTCCGACTGCGTGATGGCCACGACCCTGTCCCCCTGCTGGTACTGCGGCGGCCTCGTGCGACAGTTCGGGATCGGGGGTCTCGTGGTCGGCGAGTCGAAGACGTTCACGGGCAGCCACGACTGGCTGGCCGAGCACGGGGTCGAGGTCCTCGTCCTCGACGACGCGGAGTGCGCCGCGATCCTCGGGGCCTTCGTCGCGGACCACCCTGCGCTGTGGCACGAGGACATCGGCGTCGAGAACTGAGCACGGCGAGGCTGCGTCACGTCGTCGTCAACTGCCCGTACTCAGTGCCGACCCTCTCGGTGGCGCCGACGCAGTGCCTCTTTTCGGTCTTTCGGAGAGCGGTGTACTCCGACGAACTTTGACAGTGCTTCGCGGTCTTTCGGGCGGTCAGCGATCGGCTTCGACGTGTAGATGTCCTCAACGTCGCCGACCACCACGTCCGCCTCGCAATCCGCATCTGTGGCGTCAACGATGTGCACCACTTTCGCTCGCGGCTCCAGATCCGCGTAACCACGCGGGAATCCCGAGGGACGAAGTACGAGATCCAACCCTCCATAGCGAGTGGAGAAGTTCCAGAATCTCGCACCGGTGATCCGCGAGGGGTCTTCCACCAGCTCGCTGCGCAGCTCGTCGCTCTCCTTGGGGTTCGATCGCTCGACGACCTCCAACTCGACGAGGGCTTCCGACAGCTTGGCCAGGTTGGCCTCAGTGAGCTCCGGAACAACATCGAGGTCCGTGAGTTCAAGGTCGACGCCTTGGACTATGGCCCCGTAACTGCCCATAACGACATAGCGAACGTCATGTTCGGCAAGGACGCTTGCGATCGGGGCGACACGAAGCGCCGTCTGTTCGTCACCGGATGTGTCGCTGGGTCGGTCCTCGCCCTCATCGGGAGGTGTCGGTACTGGCATCCTGACGAGCTATCAACTCACGATCAGCGGGCGGACGGACCGCACTTCGCTGCGCGCTCGCGCAGCGTTTGCGACCGCCTGTTCGTGGCCAACCTTTCGGTCCCACTCCAGCTGAATTCGCTCTGACTGGGGAAGCGCCAGGTTCCGAGTGTCCAACTCCTCTATCCGGCGCTTTGCTCGATTGAGAAGTTTGGCAGCGGCCTCCCGTAATGGAGCATCGTCTGAGCCGAGGAGGTCAACGAGGCCGACCGCCGGCCCTACCGGCTCACCCGAGGTGGGCATCGCAACTGACGAAAGGTCGACCGGGAGGATCTTGAGCAGAATCTGGCTGAGTTCGTCGCGGCCGGTGTAGTCGGCCACCACGGTGTCAACATCGTATGGGTGGACGTAGAACACCGACTCCCTGTCGGTCCGCCCAGTCAGTCCGATGCCACCCAAGATTGAGGTAGCCACTTCGCCTCCAGGGTGTAGTCGCTTGTCGCTTTGGAGCCTCCAAACGACGCCAGGTTGAACCCAGACGCGTCGGTCGGTCGCGCGCGTACGAAGCCACGACGCCCAACTCTCGACCGGTGGCGCCTCTGCAAGCGTCTTGCGCACCCGGAAGCGCTGTCGACGGTCGTCAAGGACATGGACGGAGCCGAGCACGGCGAGCCGATCACCGAGAGGCCACGCCTCGTCGTGAAGCGCGGCATCCAACAGCCCCAGTAGACGCCACGCCATCTCAGCGGACAGCGGCCGGCCACGGGGTGGCGTGAGGCGTTCACGGCGTCGGAGCGCCTCCTCACTGACCAGCCAGCGACCGCCGACCTTGCGGCCAGGGAGTTGCCCCTTTCGAATCAAGCGGCGAACGTGCGAGGAGTGCAGGCCCAGCTTCTCAGCTGCTTCGTTGGTGCTGGCGAGGTCCATATCTCGACGTCTCCTAATACGCTCGACAACGATCATATTACGCGACGTACCCCGGCCCGCGTTCACTAACAGGATCGTTTCCGAGCGTATTCCCGGACGAATAAGCGGCATGTACTACATCGGCGTAGTTCGCATCTGGCGTGCCCCCTCGCGGGTGGCGGGTCTGACCCTTCGTCAGCCGAAGGTGAAGTCGTAGGCCTGCACTCCCGGAGAAAAGCTCAACGACATCGCCCCGGTCGAGAGCGTCTTCGAGCTGAAAAGCGTGTACAGCCTCGGGATCCCCCCGACGGCGAGCGTCTCGGTGTGGCGGCCGTCGATCGAGACCGTCACGGTGCCGCTCCCTCCGAGCACGAGATAGACGTCCTCCGCCTCGAACCCGAGCTCCAGCTCGGCGTTCCTGTCCGCCGTCGCTTCCCATGCGTGCTCGGTCCACTCCCCCGAGAAGCCGAGGCCTCCGAGCGGAAGTGTGGCGGGGAACTGGTACTCGGCCGGCACGTTGGGAACGACGTCGTCTGTGGGCACCTTGTACTCCAGCCGGTCGTATCCGACGTAGGTCTCCGGATTGGTGGGCTCGGTCGGGGTGAGGTTCGGTACCGAGGTCGGAGGTGGAAGCTTGACCCGGGGGTTGGCAGCGACGAGCAGCTTGCGGATCAGTCCCTCGGTGGTCGAATAGTCCCCCTCACCGAACGTGACGTGGCGGACGTCACCTTCCGCGTCGATCAGGTAGTCCGCCGGCCAGTACTCGTTGTCGTAGGCGTCCCACGTCGCGTCCTTGTCGTCGATCGCAACCGGGTAGCGGACGCCGAGCTCGGCCGCCGCCGTCCGTACGTTGGAGACGACGTGCTCGAAGGGGAACTCGGGCGTCTCCACGCCGACCACCACGAGCCCGAAGGGCGCATACCGCTTGTACCACGCCTCGACGTGGGGCAGGGCTCTCTGGCAGTTGATGCACGAGTAGGTCCAGAAGTCGACCAGGACGACCTTCCCCCGCAGCTTGGCGAGCACGAGCGGCTTGCCGCCGGCCGTGTTGAGCCACGCGGTGATGCCGGTGAACGCCGGCGCCGGGCCGCACTGCTCGAGGGTGGCGAGCTCCGGCTTGCAACTTGCCAACGAGGTGTGGCCGTTCCCGGTCACCGTCCCGAGCTCCTTGCGGACGGTGGCGGACCCCTCGACCCGGTTCTGCAGTGCGTTCGTGTAGCCGGGCACGTCACGCTGCAGCCCGGCGAACGCTGTGAAGCCGATCCCCACCGCGACGGCGACGAGGACGGCGCCGCTCGCGTACTGGAGCGCCCGGCGGTGCCGGCGCAGCGCGGCCACCCGACGGGTCAGCTGGCTTCCTGCGAGCGCGATGACCAGCAGCGGGACGGCCGCGCCGACGCCGAACGCCAGGGTGAGCAAGACGGCGGTGGTGCCGACGCGGTGCGTCGTCCCGACGACGGTGATCGCGGCGAGGACCGGACCGGCGCAGGGGACGAACAGGAAGCCCAGTGCCACTCCGAGCGCGAAGCCGCCCGCCGCCCCGCTCGGCTGCCTCGCCGCGAGGTGGGAGAAGGGGCGCTCGAGCAGCCTTCCGAGCCACGGCACCATGAAGCCGAGCCCGACGAGGACGAGGACGGCGATGCCGGCGTCGCGAAGGAGGTCCTGGGGGAGATCGAGGAGGGACAGCACCTCTGAGCCGGCGAGGACGACGAAGCTGAAGCTGACGACCAACCCGAGCACGATGGCGACCGGGCGCCGTCGTGCACCGACAGGAGCCGCGTCCGGGCCGACCCGGTTCCCTCCGGCCACGAGGACGACCGGCAGCACGGGGATCACGCACGGCGAGATCCCGGCGATGACACCGGCCAGGAACCCGACGACGAGGAGCCCGGGCATCGCGCTCGCGTCAGCGCGTCCGCAGCGCCCAGCGTCGGGTCACGGGCCGCAGGATAGGCGGAGCCGCCTTCAGATCCTCATCGCCGCAGCGGGTTCCCTGAGCAACGACGCCGACGGCTACCTGCTGGCGCCCGATCTCGATGCGACCAATGCTCGCGTGGTCCAAATGCAGTAGCCGGTCGAAGACGTGATGGCGGGAAAAGTGCCACTCGGCGGTCTCCCCACCCGCACCGACGAGAAGCTCAGCCAGGTCAACATCCGCTCGTCATCCCTCGACAAAGCTTGCCGAAGGCCGGAAGGTCGACTTCTACGCAATCTCGCGCCGGCGTCTTGCTCCTCATCGACCACCCAGGTACGCACCGACGTGCTCGGCAGAGACCCCGGTGACGTCCTTCCGTTGCCTGCACTGGCATGTGCGCCGGCGAGCCGGCGGTCGGAGCACCGAACCACGGCACGGCAGCTCGACATTTGGGAACAAGCTGCCGCACCGTCGCTCTCCGTGCACGTTCGCTCTCCGTGGACCTAAGGCCCTTCATCTGCGGTCGTACGCCGACACGGCCTCCACCGGTATTCGCGCGGAAGGTGCAGTCGGTCCTGGGTCATGAGGGCGCCGACGACGATGACCGCAGTACCGAGCGGCTCGGACCAGCTGAGCGGCTCCTTCAGGATGATCACCCCCGCCAGGGTCGAAAAGATGGGAATCACGTACGTCACAGTGGAAGCCGTAGTGGCCCCGGCATCACGGATGACGGTGAAGTTCAGCACGTAAGCAAGGCCGGTCCCCGCGGCACCGAGCGCGATCACGCTCACGATCACCCGGGTGGGCAGGGCCGTAGGAAGGCCCGAGAGCAGCGGAGTGACGGCGGCTAACTCGACCGTGCCGCACAGCAGCTGACCGGTGGCCAGAGCGAGTGGTTCCGCTCGCCCGCTGAGATACCGGCGGGCGTAGGGGAAGCCCAGGCCGTAGCACCCAGCACCAGCCAGGCACAGCAAGTCCCCCTCCAAATGGCCGTTACCGAGCCCGTGCCAGACCCCGAACACGGTGATCACCCCGGCGAAGCCGACGAGAAGACCGATCAGGCGTGACCGGGTGAGCCGCTCGGCGGGGACGATGACGGCGGCGACGGGAAGGACGAACAACGGGGTGGTCGCGTTCAAGATGCCCGCCAGAACGCTCGCGGTGCGGGTCTCGCCGTAAGCGAACAGGCTGAAAGGAGCAGCGTTGAGCAACAGCGCGGCTACGCCCAGGTGGCCCCAGGTGCGCCAGCCCGCTGGCAGGCGCTGTCGGTAGGCGGTAACGACGACCACCAGAACCACCGTGCCGCAGGCCATGCGACCGAACGCGACCTGGATGGGGGCGAGCGCCTCGTCTCCGACCTTGATGAACAGGAACGACAGGCCCCAGATTGCTGAGAGCAGCACGAACCAAACCGGCCACTGCACACGACGCCTGCCCTTCGGCGCGGTTGGCGTCCCACCGAGTGGTGGGGATTGAGGTGACCCGAGGGTCCACCGCGTAGGAGGCCATCGGGGTGATCCTCGGTGTGTTCCTGTCCGAACGCACCTAAAGGAGTCCACCCGATGGCCCTCGACCAGTCTGACGTGTCCGCACTGCTCGCCGCGCTCAAGTCGAGCGACGGCGCTGACCTCGTCCGTGACGCAGTCCGCCTCGTCTTGCAAGACCTCATCGAGGCAGAGGCAACCCAGGTGATCGGCGCCGGCCGCTACGAGCGCAGCGACGCACGGGTCACCGAGCGCAACGGCCACCGTCAGAGAGCCCTTTCGACCAAAGGCGGCGACGTCGAGGTCGGGATCCCGAAACTGAGGAAGGGCAGCTTCTTCCCCTCGATCTTGGAACCCCGCCGACGCATCGACCAGGCGCTGTACGCGGTCGTGATGGAGGCCTACGTCCACGGGGTGTCCACCCGCGCCGTCGATGAGCTCGTCGCCGCCTTGGGCGTGTCCGCCGGGATCAGCCGCTCTGAGGTCTCGAGGATCTGCGAACGCCTGGACGAAGGGGTCCGGGCGTTCCGGACCCGCACGCTCGACCACGGCCGGTTCCCCTACGTGTTCTTGGACGCCACGTACCTGCACGTCCGCTCCGAGCACCGCGTGGTCTCGAAGGCCTGTGTGATCGCGACCGGCGTGCGAGAGGACGGCCACCGTGAGGTGCTCGGGATCACAGTCGGCGACTCAGAAGACGAGCTGTTCTGGCGGACGTTCCTCACGTCCCTGAAGGCGCGTGGACTTTCTGGGGTGCGCCTCGTCATCTCCGACCAGCACGCCGGCCTCGTCGCCGCCATCAGGCGCTGCCTCCAGGGAGCAGCCCACCAGCGGTGCCGGGTCCACTTCGCGCGGAACCTCCTGGCGACGGTGCCAAAGGGCAACCAGGAGATGGTCGCCGCAGTCTTTCGGACCGTCTTCGCCCAGGCGACCAAAGAGGAGATGGCCACCCAGTGGGACCACGTGCGTGAGACCTTCGCCGAGCGCTTCGAGAAGGCCGCCAAGCTCATGGACGGAGCGAAGGAGGAGGTTCTCGCGTTCTCGAGCTTCCCGCGTGCCCACTGGCGACAGCTTTGGTCGACGAACCCGCTCGAGCGCCTCAACATGGAGCTGAAGCGCCGCTGCCGCGTCGTCGGGATCTTCCCCAACGAGACCGCCCTCGTCCGGCTTGCAGGGGCAGTGCTCCTCGACATGCACGAAGAGTGGATCGCCACCGAGCGCCGCTACTTCTCCGAAGGCTCGATGGCCAAGCTCTATCCCGAGCGCGATGATGGCGGCGCGGTCAACGTCGAGCTCGAGCCCGGCGGCTGATCGTCACCGGGGATCACACTCCAATCCCCACCACATCGCGGGACACGACC
>JASHUY010000159.1 GCA_030039755.1 Acidimicrobiales bacterium | reverse complement strand
CGGCGGGGATCCGCGGACCCCGATCCCGGAGGCGCCCGACGCCCCGCGGCCACCGGGTTCACGGCTGCGTTAGCCTTGTCGGAGGCGAGTGGACGCTCGCCGGAGCAAGGAGACATCGATGCTCGCAGACATCTTCGGACCTGACCTGCTCGTCGTCCTCATCGTGCTAGTGGTCGTCCTGTTCGGGGGTGCGGCGATCCCGAAGCTCGCTCGCAACCTCGGCTCGGCCAAGCGAGAGTTCGAAAAGGGGATGAAGGACGGGTCGACGGCGAGCGGGACGAGCGCCGCGTCGGACGAGACGACCTCTTCCTAGCGCGCCATCCACCGGTCGCCGGCACGGGCACTTCTCCCGGTTGCCGCCGGCAGGCAGCCTGCAGTCGTCCTCGGGGCGTAGCTCGCCTACCTGCTACTTCGAATTCTCGTAGCGGGTTGGCTAGTCTCGCAACCCGTGGGTCCGTGGCCGTCCGGCAACCGCTCTTCCACCCCGGGGTCCGATCCGACAGACCCCGCGACGGGCACGGACGACCGGCCCCGTTCGCGCCGTGCGCGCCTGTTGGCGGTGGTCGTGGTGGCCGCGGGCGGGTTGCTCCTTGCGGGGTGCCAGCTCCCCACGTTCGGGGCGCACAAGGCGATCACCAGCCAGGGGAACGACTCCATCAAGCTCTGGCAGGGCTTCTTCATCGCGGGTGCGGCGGTCTTCCTGGTCGTGTTCGCGCTGATCGTGTGGGCCGTGTTCCGGTACCGGCGGAGGTCCGACGCCATCCCACGCCAGACCCAGTACCACACGGTGCTCGAGATCTGCTACACCGCGATCCCGATCGTGTTCGTCCTGATCCTGTTCGGGTTCACTTTCGTGACCGAGAACAGCGTCGACGCCCTTCCCGCGCCCAAGCTCTCGGTGACGGTCACCGGCTTCCAGTGGGGCTGGCGGTTCCACTACACAAAGCAGGGCGTGACAGTCATGGGGGTAGAACTGCAGGACCCGGAGATGGTGCTCCCGGAGAACGAGACCGTGCGGATCTACCTCCGCTCCAACGACGTCATCCACGGTTTCTACGTCCCGGCCTTCGACTTCAGCCGGTACGCACAGCCGGGCATCACGAACTCCTTCACGGTCAACCTCCACACACTGGGCACCTACCGTGGCCAGTGCACCCAGTTCTGCGGTCTCTACCACTCCTTGATGCGGTTCCGTGTGAAGGTCGTGACGCCGACGCAGTTCGCCTCGTGGTTGCTCACCCGCCATTCGGCGGGACCGGGCACCTCCATCTCCTCCGCGCAGAAGGCAGAGCAGGGCGGCTCCTCGGTGACAAAGTCGGTGGGTTCCGGCTCGGCTAGCCGGGCGACGGCGCTCACACCGTCGACAGGGGGGACAGGCTCGTGACCGACGTGATCGTCCCGCAGGTCGTCGGCGAGGACTACGCCCACCCCCACGAGGAGCACGGCGCGACCGGGCTCATGAAGTGGATCACGACGACCGATCACAAGGTGATCGGGATGAGCTACATGATCACCGCGATCGCCCTCTTCTACATCGCCGGCCTCCTCGCGCTCGGCATCCGCGTGCAGCTCACCACACCCCACGGCACCTTCATCTCGTTCCAGCAGTTCAACGAGCTGTTCACGATGCACGGCAGCATCATGCTGTACCTGTTCGCCGGGCCGTTCGCGTTCGGCGGCCTCGCGAACTACATCGTCCCGCTGCAGGTGGGCGCTCCGGACATGGCCTTCCCGAGGCTAAACGCGCTCAGCTACTGGCTGTACCTCGGCGGGTCGATCATGATGCTGATGGGCTTTGTCGTCGCGGGCGGCGCCGCGAGCTTCGGCTGGGTCGCCTACGCGCCGCTGTCGACCGCGACCTACACCCCGGGGTCGGGCCAGGACCTCTGGATCATGGCGCTCGTGCTGACCGGCTTCTCCGCGATCTTCACCGGCGTGAACCTCGTCGCGACCATCTTCTACCTGCGCGCCCCGGGCATGACCATGTTCCGGATGCCGATCTTCACCTGGAACATGCTGGTGACGGGCATCCTGATCCTCATCGCGTTCCCCGTGCTCACGGCCGCGCTGATCATGCTGTTCGCCGACCGCCACTTCGGGACGAAGATCTACGAAGTCACGGGCTGTCATACGACGACCGGCCTCGTGGACACCCACGCCTGCGGTTCGGCCGTGCTCTGGCAGAACCTCTTCTGGTTCTTCGGCCACCCGGAGGTGTACATCCTCGCCCTGCCCTACTTCGGCATGGTGACCGAGATCCTCCCGGTCTTCTCGCGCAAGCCCGTCTTCGGCTACAAGGGCATGGTCTTCGCCACGATGTCGATCGCAGCGCTCTCGACCGGCGTGTGGGCGCACCACATGTTCACGACCGGCACCGTGCTCCTTCCCTTCTTCTCGCTCATGAGCCTCCTCATCGCCGTGCCCACCGGCATCAAATTCTTCAACTGGATCGGGACGATGTGGCGGGGCGAGCTCGTCTATACGACGCCCATGCTGATGTCGATCGGCTTCCTCTTCGCGTTCTTGATGGGTGGCGTGACGGGTGTCATGCTCGCCTCCCCGCCGATCGATTTCTTCGTACACACAACGTACTTCGTCGTCGCGCACTTCCATCAGGTGCTGTTCGGGTCGGCCGTCTTCGCGGGCTTCGCGGGCTTCTACTACTGGTTCCCGAAGATGTTCGGCCGGATGTTGAACGACCGGTTGGGGAGGTTGCAGTTCGGGCTCTTGTTCGTGGGCTTCTGGGTGACGTTCATGCCGCAGTACATCCTCGGGTTGCGTGGCATGCCGAGACGTGAGGCGAGCTACCCGGCGGGGCTCGGCTGGCAATCGTGGAACATCGCGTCCACGATCGGCGCCTTCATGATCGCGATCTCGTTCGCCGTCATGCTGGTGAACATCTGGGTGTCGTGGCGCTACCCGGTCCCCGCCGGCGACAACCCGTGGGACGCGCACACGCTCGAGTGGTTCACCACGTCGCCGCCCCCGCACCACAACTACACGCACCTCCCACAGATCCGTTCAGAACGTCCGACGTGGGACTACAACCACCCGGATGCGCCGACCATCCCTCACGGTCGGGGTCCCCACACGAACGGCCACGGTCCCTACAGCGGCAACGGCGCGGGACCTCCGGGTCACGGGAACGGTTCGTCGGCGGGTGTCGCCCAGGAGGTGCCGGCAACGTGAAGGTCGAGTCTTCCTTCCTCCTCGGCGTCGCGACGTTCTTCGGCATCATCGCGATCTCGTACTGGTTCACCGCGTACGAGGACGGCGGGGCGACGATGCTCGTCGGGGTCACCGCGCTGGGCTTCCTGCCCGGGTCCTACTACTACTTCTGGCACCGGCGGTTCAAGGGCTACAAGTACTTCTTCTGGGGAAAGCTGGACCACGTCGTCGGCACACGGCCCGAGGACCGCAGCGACGCGACGATCGCCGACGGCGCCGGGGTGATCAACTCGTTCCCGGGGTCGAGCGTCTGGCCGTTCTGCCTCGGTGTCGGCGCCTTCACGTTGCTGCTCGCATTCGTCTTCGGTGCGTGGCTCGCGCTGGTGGGCGTGTCCCTGATCCTCACCGCGCTCGTGGGCGTGACCGCCGAGAGCCGCCGGGGCGGCCGCCACTGAAAGGTCGAGGGGCCGCCCGGCGGGGTCCGGTAAAGGCCCCCCGAGCTCCCGGGTGCAGGGCGAAATCGCTCGGAGATGCGCAAGACTGAGGACGTGCGGCATCGTTCCATCGGTGCATTGCTCGTACTGAGGGTGCTGCTCGTGTCCAACGTCGTCCTCCTCACCGCGGTGGGCGGCCTCTGCTTCGTCTACTACGAGCGTCCCGAGGCGTACGTCTTCGCAGGGTCTGCCTGGTTCGTCGCTGCAGTGCTCGTGTCGCTCGTCCGTTTCACCGACCCGTACCGGCAGCCCCACCCGAAACGTCGTACGACGCAGCCGAGACGACAGGGCGGATGATCACGTCGGCTGCGCCGGCGGTGACGGGCCGTCGGTTCGCGCCGCGGTGACGACCACTGCCGCGTACCCCATCGTGAAGCTGCCACCGACCGCGTCGATTGCGGCCCCCATGCCGGCCAACAGGTCCTCCAGCTTTCCCGGTGGGAATTGGCCGTGGCCGCCGAACGTCGGCACCTGCTCGACCCACTCGTCACGGGTGTACGAGCGCTCCCAGTCGAACCGCCACTGCTCCGGCTCGCCGAATGCGGCCGCCTGTCGTATCCCGCCGGCCGCCTTGGCGAAGCCCGGGGAGTACGAATCGAGAGGTGTCGTCCAGAAGTTCCCCGCCCTGTCCGCCAGCACCCTCCCGTAGATCGCGTGGAACGCTTCCGCCACGTCGGGCGGCGGCTGGAAGACATTCCAGAACAGGGCGAGGCGACCGCCCGGTCGCAGCAGCTCAGCCGCCTTGGCCGCCCCGGCGATCGGGTCCACCCAGTGCCAGGCCTGACCGGCGACGACCGCGTCGAAGGTCCGTCCGGCCGGGTCCCAGTCCTCGAACTTCGCCACCTCCACCTCGAAGCCGCGCCGGCGAGCGAACGCGGCCATCCTCGGGTCGGGCTCGACGCCGAGCACGTGGCACCCGGCCGCTCGGAACGGTCGAGCCGAGACGCCGGTGCCGATACCGACGTCGAGCACCGCGCGGCCGGGGCTCGCAGCGACGATCCGGTCCACCAGCGCCTGGGGGTAGCGGAGGCGGGTGCGGTCGTAGCGCTGCGCGTCCAAGCCGAACGACTCCGCCGCCTGACGACGTCGATGAAGCTCTCCTTCGGGAGGGCTGCCCTGCTCCGCCGGTAGAGTGGTCATGTGCCCACTATAGACGGGCATGTGCCCACTCGGCGGGGGCTACACCCGACGGAAGAGGAGGAACTGCGGAGTGCCGACGGGGATCGCCCTGCGCGATGCGCGTGAGAAGCTGTTCGAAGCGGCCGAAGCGGTGCTGCTGCGCGACGGCGTCAGCGCGCTGACGAGCCGGGCGGTCACCACCGAGGCGGGCGTCGCCAAGGGCGTCATGCACCGGCACTTCACCGACGTCGACGCCTTTCTCGCCGAGCTCGTCTTGGACCGCGTCGCCCAGCTCGACGCCGACGCCGCGGCGCTTCGTGGCGCTGCGGGGACGGGGGAGGTCGCCGACAACCTCACCGACGCCTTGCTCGCCCTGTTCGGGCCCGTCGCGGTGGCGATCGTCGGGCTCGTCATCTCGCGGGACGGCCTGCGCGCCCGGCTGCACGAAGCCGGAGCCGCCCGTTTCCCGCTCCTCGCGGAAGGGACGGCGATGATCGCCTCGTACCTCGCCGCCGAGCGGGACCTGGGCCGAGTCGCCGCCGACGCCGACATCGACACCCTCGCCCCCACCATCGTCGGGGCCGCGCACCTGCTGTTCACCGACCGGGAGCACACCCGGCCGGACGCGGCGGACGTGCACAGGATGGTGGCCACGGTCGTGGCCGGCTCGGTGTAGCGCACCCATGAGCGGGGCGGCCGCCGGATGACCGGTGGCGTGCTCGTCAGCCGACTCGTAAGGATCGCCTCGTCGGCGATCTTCCGCGCGAGGTCCTCGGTCAGTCGCCGGCCGTCGGCGGCATGTACCTCTTCATCGAGGACCGGTACCCACGCTTACCTGCGCACGCGGCGCACGCCGGGCTCGGCCGTCGCGGTGGTCGCGGGCGCGCCGACCGTCTCGAGCTCGATGTGAACCGGGACGGGCTCAGGCTCGAGCTCGGGCTGGTCGTCGCCGGGCCGCTCTTCTGCGGGAACGGCCACGTACTCGCCCTCCTCGGTCCGTGACACGATCATCGCCCGCTTCCGCTGCACCGCCCCGGGCACCCCCTGCATCTCGATGCAGATCTTCCAGGTGACCAAGCCTGCGATGATCGGCACGACGACTACTGCGATCCTGAAGAACCACAGCACCTCGTTCAGCGAGACGTGGAAGTAGTTCGCGAGGACGTCGGTCGAGCTCGCGCCGAAGACGGTGAAGAGGAGACCGATCATCGCCGCGCCGGCCGCCGTCCGTTTCGGCCGGTCTCGGGGCCGGTCGAGCAGGTTGTGGAGCTCGTTGTCCTTGGTGAAGCGCCGTTCGATCGCGGGCCACGCGAGGCAGACGTTGAAGATGAGACCGGGGAAGATGACCGCCGGGAGGAACACCTCCCAGGGGATCGTGTGCCCCCACGCGGTGAACTGCCACGAGGGCATGATGCGCAGCGCGCCGTCGAGCCATCCCATGTACCAGTCCGGCTGGACGGCGTAGGAGATCTTCGTCGGCACGTACGGCCCGAACTGCCAGATGGGGTTGATCTGCGCGTAGCCGCCGAGGACGCCGAGGACGCCGGTCACCATGAGCATGAAGCCCACGGTCTTGGCCGTGAACTGCGGGAACATCGGTGAACCGATGACGTTGTGCTCCGTCCGCCCGCGCCCGGGGAACTGGGTGTGCTTCTGGTGGACGAGGAGGCCGAGGTGCGCCCCGATCAAGGCGATGATGATGAGCGGCAGGATCAGCACGTGGATGATGTAGAAGCGCTCCAGGATGACCGTGCCGGGATACGGGCCTCCGAAGAGGAAGAACGCGAGGTAGCTACCCACGAAGGGGATCGAGAGCAGGATCGAGTACGCGATCCGGATGCCGGTACCCGAGATGAGGTCGTCGGGGAGCGAGTAGCCGATGAAGCCGTTGAATATCGCGAGGATGAGGAGGGTGATGCCGATCGTCCAGTTGAGCTCGCGCGGCTTGCGGAAGGCCCCGGTGAAGAAGATCCGGGCCATGTGGACCACGATCGACCCGACGAAGACGTCCGCCGCCCAGTGGTGGACCTGCCGCATCAGCAGTCCCGCGCGCACCGAGAACGAGATGTTAATCGTCGAGTAGTACGCCTCCGACATGCGCTGCCCGTCGAGCGGCTTGTAAGGACCGTGGTAGACGACCTGCGTGGCCGACGGCACGTAGTACAGGGTCAGGAAGATCCCGGTCGCGACGAGCACGACGAAGGAGTAGAGCGCGATCTCCCCGAGCATGAACGACCAGTGGTCCGGGAAGATCTTGTCCAACAGGACGCGGCCCCCCTTGGCGATGCCGAGCCGGTCGTCGAGCTCGTTGACCGCCTGCTGGACGCGCCCGTAGGGGCCGCGCGCCTCGCGCGCCTCGCGGCGCGTACGCGGCCGGCCGTCGGTCATCGCCATCCGGTGACCCCGATCCGCTCACGGCCGCCACCGGTCATGTGGCGCTCGCCTTCCCGTTGCCCTCTGTCGTGCGCTCCCAGAAGCCCGGGCCGATCGGCTGGTCGAACCCGTCCCTCGCACGGAGGAACCCCGCCGAGTCGAAGTAGATCGGCAGCTGCGGGAGCGGCCGCGGGGCAGGCCCGAACTGTGGGAAGGCCCCGTCGCGCACGTTGAACATGGACTGGTGGCAGGGGCACACGAGCAGCTCGAGCTCCTGCTCGTAGAGGCCGACCGGGCAGCCGAGATGGGTGCAGACCTTGGAGTAGGCGACGTAGCCGTCGGGCGCCCAGTCGCCGCGTCCGGGCAGGGTGACGAGCTTGGTCGACTGGACCCTGATCAGCACCACCTGGTCCACCGCCTGCTTTGTCAATGTCGACTCCGTCCCCTGCGGGAAGACCGTGAGCAGCCCGCCCACCTGCATGTCTGTCCGGCGGACCGGCTTGCCGTTGAAGTCCACGACGAGCGACCCCTTCTTCCAGTTCGTCTTGAACAGGCTCGAACCCGGCTTCGGGCCGAGCGAGCGCAAGAGCGGGAACGCGGCGACGATGCCGAAGATCCCGAGCCCTG